>CALMYH010000166.1 GCA_937873395.1 uncultured Burkholderiales bacterium | reverse complement strand
CCGCCTTCCTGGGCAACGCGGTCCAGGGCGAGTTCGGCCTGAGCCTGCGCCAGGGGGCCAAGGTCTCGCGCCTGATCGCCGAACGCTTTCCGGCCACGCTGGAGCTGGCGCTGGTGGCCGCCGGCCTGGCGCTGCTCATCGGCATTCCCATGGGTGTCTACGCCGCGCTCAAGCGGGGCACCTTCCTGAGCCAGGTGTTCATGACGGTGTCGCTGCTGGGTGTGTCGCTCCCGACCTTCCTGATCGGCATCCTGCTGATCCTGGTGTTCGCGGTCAACCTGGGCTGGTTCCCGAGCTTCGGCCGCGGTGAGGTCACCCAGGTGGGCTGGTGGACCACCGGTCTGCTCACGGCCAAGGGCTGGCACCACATCACGCTGCCGGCCATCACCCTGGCCGTCTTCCAGCTGACCCTGATCATGCGCCTGGTGCGGGCCGAGATGCTGGAGGTGCTGCGCACCGACTACATCAAGTTCGCCCGCGCGCGCGGGCTGACCCACCGGGCCGTGCATTTCGGCCATGCACTCAAGAACACCCTGGTGCCGGTGATGACCATCACCGGCCTGCAGCTCGGCGGCCTGATCGCCTTTGCCATCATCACCGAAACGGTGTTCCAGTGGCCGGGCATGGGACTGCTCTTCATCCAGGCGGTGACCTTCGCCGACATCCCGGTCATGGCCGCCTACCTGTGCCTGATCGCGCTGATCTTCGTGGTCATCAACCTCATCGTCGACCTGCTGTATTTCGCAGTGGACCCGCGTCTGCGCGTCGAGCGCGCCGGCGGCGGGCACTGAACCGAGGCTGCCCGACATGCTTGCCCCCCGCATCAAGGCCCACGGCCGCGCCTTCGCCCACATCGCGGCCATGCACCCGGAGCTCACGGCCTTCCGCCGTGACCTGCACGCGCACCCGGAGATCGGCTTCGAGGAACACTACACGTCCCAGCGCGTGGTCGAGGCGCTCAAGGTCTGCGGGGTGGACGAAATCCACACCGGCATCGGCCGCACCGGCGTGGTGGGCGTCATCCACGGCGTGCGTCGCGACAGCGGGCGCATGGTCGGCCTGCGCGCCGACATGGACGCGCTGCCCATCACCGAGCAGAACGACTTCGCCTGGCGCTCGACCCGCCCCGGCATGATGCACGGCTGCGGCCACGACGGCCACACCGCCATGCTGGTGGGAGCCGCCCGCTACCTGGCCGAGACGCGCCAGTTCGACGGTTCGGCGGTGCTCATCTTCCAGCCCGGCGAAGAAGGTTTCGCCGGTGCCAAGGCGATGATCGAGGACGGCCTGTTCGACCGGTTCCCGGTGCAGTCGGTCTATGCCATGCACAACTGGCCGCAGATGCGCCCGGGCACGGTGGGGGTCAACCCCGGCCCGATGATGGCGGCGGCGGACCGCATCACCATCGAGATCACCGGCAAGGGCGGCCACGGCGCGCATCCGTATCTCACGGTCGATCCGGTGCTGGTGGCCGGGCACATCATCACCGCGGTGCAGAGCATCGTCTCGCGCAACGTTCGGGCCATCGACAGCGCCGTCATCAGCCTGTGCGCCATGCACGCCGGCGACATGGCGGCTTTCAGCGTGGTGCCGGGCAAGGCCACGCTGGTGGGCACGGTGCGCAGCTTCAGCCCCGATGTGCAGGACATGGTCGAGCGGCGCCTGCACGAAGTCTGCTCGGGCGTGGCCCTGGGGCTGGGCGCCTCGGTGCACCTGAACTACGAGCGCATCTACCCCGCCACCGTCAACACCGCCCGCGAAGCGAACTTTGCCGCCGACGTGGCCGAGTCCCTGCTGGGCGAGGACCACGTCGAGCGCGACATGGAACCCAGCATGGGTGCCGAGGACTTTTCCTTCATGTTGCAGGTCAAGCCCGGCGCCTACCTGCGCCTGGGGCAAGGCGGAGAAGGCAGCTGCATGCTGCACAACACCCGCTACGATTTCAACGACGACGTGCTGCCCCTGGGGGCTGCGCTCCACGCCAGCCTGATCGAGCAGGGGCTTGCCCTGCCGGCCGCTGCCTGATCCGGTCTGAATCCATCACCCGCCACCCACCCACGCAGGAGCAACTCCATGAACTTCAAGAAGACACTGGCCAGCGCACTGGTGACCGCTGCCCTGGCCACGGCAGCCACGGTTTCGGCGCAGACCGTACGCATCGGCAACCAGGGCGATGCCCTGTCCATGGATCCGCACTCGCTCAACGAGTCGCTTCAGCTGAGCGTGACCGGCAACGTCTACGAGCCCCTGGTGGACCGCAACGCTGACCTGCAGCTGGTCCCCGGTCTGGCCACCCGCTGGCGGCAGACGTCACCCACCGTCTGGCGTTTCGAACTGCGCAAGGGCGTGACCTTCCATGACGGCAAGCCCTTCACCGCCGACGACGTGCTGTTTTCGTTCGAGCGGGCGGCCGGGGACGGCTCCGACATGAAGAGCTACACCAACGACATTCAGGCGGTGCGCAAGATCGACAGCCACACGATCGAGATCGAGACCAAGGCGCCGTTCCCCATCCTGCCCGATGTCATCTCGCTGGTGTACATCATGAGCAAGCAGTGGGCCGAGGAAAACCAGGCCACCCGCCCGGTGGACCGTCGCCGCGGGGTCGAGAACGCGGCGTCCTTCCGGGCCAACGGCACCGGCCCGTTCCGCCTGCGCGAGCGCCAGCCCAACGTCAGGACCACGTTCGTGCGCAACGGCAACTACTGGGGCAAGATCGAAGGCAATGCGGTGAACGTGGAATTCACCCCCATTGGCAACGACGCCACCCGCGTGGCCGCGCTGCTGTCCGGTCAGGTCGACGTCATCGAGCCGGTGCCGCTGCAGGACGTGACCCGCATCAACGCCAGCGGCCGGATGAAAGTGCTGCAGGCGCCCGAGTTGCGCACCATCTTCCTGGGCATGGACCAGAAGCGCGACGAGCTGCTGTACTCCAACGTCAAAGGCAAGAACCCGTTCAAGGACAAGCGCGTGCGCCAGGCCTTCTATCAGGCCATCGACATCAACGGCATCCAGCGCACCGTGATGCGCGGCGCCTCGAACCCGACCGCCCTGATGGTCGGTCCCGGCATCAACGGCTTTGACCCCAAGCTCAACACCCGCCTCCCCTATGACCCCGAGGCCGCCCGCAGGCTGCTGGCCGATGCCGGCTACCCGAACGGCTTCGAGGTGACCATGAACTGCCCGAACGACCGCTACGTCAACGACGGCGCGATCTGCCAGGCCGTCACCGCCAACCTGGCCCGCATCGGCGTCAGGGTCAACCTGCAGGCCGAGACCAAGGGCACCTACTTCCCGAAGATCCTGCGCCGCGACACCAGCTTCTACCTGCTGGGCTGGACCCCCGGCACCTACGACTCGCACAACCCGCTCAACGCCCTCATGCGTTGTGTCGACGACAAGGGCGCGGGCCAGTTCAACCTGGGTTCCTACTGCAACCCCAAGCTGGACGAGCTGACCGTCAAGATCCAGTCGGAGACCGACCCGGCCAAGCGCCAGGCCATGATTTCCGAGGCCTTCAAGATCCACGCCGACGACATCGGCCACCTGCCGCTGCACCAGCAGGCCCTGGCCTGGGGTGTCGCCGGCAACGTGACGCTCAAGCAGCGGGCCGACAACTTCATGCCCTTCCGCTACCTGAGCGTGAAGTGAAGTTTTGCCGCGCGGCCAGCGGGTGTGCCCATGCCGGGCACCGTCCGCAGCGGCCGGCACCGGTGGCGTCGCATCACGCGGCGCTGCCGTTGCCGGGCCGGTTTGCCCTCTGATCCGCCAGCTGGCTGGCGCCCACCTTCAGCGAGACCTTTCACTTGATAGCCTCTGTTCGACGCTGGGCCGACAGCGATGTCGGTCACAGCTTCCTGCATTCACCGACCGCCATCGTGGCGGCGCTGATTGCCTTTGTCTGCATCTTCTGCGCGGTGTTTGCGCCCTGGGTCGCACCGCACAACCCGTTCGACCTGGCCACGCTGGAGCTGTCGAACGCGCGCCTGCCGCCGGCCTGGCAGGCCGAAGGCAGCCGGGAGTTCCTGCTGGGCACCGACGACCAGGGGCGAGACATCCTGTCGGCCCTGATGTACGGCGCCCGCATCTCGCTGGCGGTCGGCTTCGCGTCGGTGGTCCTGTCGGTGGTGGTGGGTGTTCTGTTTGGTCTGCTGGCGGGCTTTCTGGGCGGCTGGATCGATGCCGTCCTGATGCGCCTGTGCGACGTGATGCTGTCCTTCCCGGCCATCCTGGTGGCCCTGCTGATCGCGGGTGTCGGACGGGCCATGTTCCCCAACGCCCACGAGACCCTGGCCTTCGGCGTGCTGATCATCTCCATTTCGCTGACCGGCTGGGTGCAGTACGCGCGCACCGTGCGCGGCTCGACCCTGGTCGAGCGCAGCAAGGAGTACGTGCAGGCGGCGCGCGTCACCGGCGTGGCCCCGCTGCGCATCATGCACCGCCACGTGTTGCCCAACGTCATGGGGCCGGTGCTGGTGCTGGCCACCATCCAGGTGGCCACCGCCATCATCACCGAGGCCACCCTGTCCTTCCTCGGCGTCGGTGCCCCGCCGACCTCACCTTCGCTGGGCACGCTCATCCGCGTGGGCAACGACTACCTGTTCTCGGGCGAATGGTGGATCACCATCTTCCCGGGTGCCATGCTGGTGCTGATCGCGCTGTCGGTGAACCTGCTGGGCGACTGGCTGCGCGACGCGCTCAATCCGAGGCTTCAGTAAGACCATGAGCCTGCTCCAAGTCAAGAATCTGGTCGTCGAGTTCCCGACCCGGCGCGGCACCTTGCGCGCCCTCGACGATGTGTCCTTCGACATCGCCCCCGGTGAGATCCTGGGCGTGGTGGGCGAATCGGGCGCCGGCAAGTCGCTGACCGGCGCCTCCATCATCGGCCTGCTGGAGCCGCCCGGGCGCATCGCGGGTGGCGAAATCCGCCTGGAGGGCGAACGCATCGACAACCTGCGCCACGACGCGATGCGCAAGATCCGCGGGCGCAGGATCGGTGCCATTTTCCAGGATCCGCTGACCTCGCTGAATCCGCTCTATTCCGTCGGGCGCCAGCTCATCGAGACCATCACCACCCACTTGCCGGTCAGCCAGGCCGAAGCGCGCCAGCGCGCCATCAAGCTGCTCAAGGACACCGGCATTCCGGCGGCCGAACAGCGCATCGACCACTACCCGCACCAGTTCTCCGGTGGCATGCGCCAGCGCGTCGTGATAGCCCTGGCCCTGGCGGCCGAGCCGCAGCTGATCGTGGCCGACGAACCCACGACCGCGCTGGACGTGTCCATCCAGGCCCAGATCATCACCCTGCTCAAGACCATCTGCCGCGAGCGCGGCGCGGCGGTCATGCTGATCACCCACGACATGGGCGTGATTGCCGAAACCTGTGACCGTGTGGCCGTGATGTACGCCGGCCGAGTGGCCGAAATCGGGCCGGTGCACGAGGTGATCAACCACCCGGCCCACCCCTACACCCGCGGCCTGATGGGTTGCATTCCGGACATGGAGGCCGACCGCGAGCGCCTGCACCAGATCGACGGCGCGATGCCTCGGCTCAACGCCATTCCGCGCGGTTGTGCGTTCAATCCGCGTTGCGACCGCAGTTTCGAGCGCTGCCACGAGCAGCGCCCCGACCTCATGCCGGCCGGTGCCACCCGCGCGGCCTGCTGGCTGCACGACGCCTCCAGCATCCAGACCATCGGGGAGGCCGCATGACCGATACCGTCAGAGAAATGGCGTCCGTCTCGTCCGCGTCCTCGGCAGAGGCTCAGCGTCCGTTGGTGCGGGCGACCGACCTGGCGCGCACCTTCGACGTCTCCGCGCCCTGGCTGAACCGCGTCATCGAGCGCCAGCCGCGCCTGCTGCTCAAGGCGGTCGACGGGGTGTCCTTCGACATCCAGCGTGGCCAGACGCTGGCGCTGGTCGGTGAGTCGGGGTGTGGCAAGAGCACAGTGGCCCGTCTGCTGGTGGGCCTGTACCCGCCGACCCGTGGCAGCTTCGAGTTCGACGGTCAGGACGCCCACGCGGCCTTCCGCACGCCCCAGGGCCGGCAGCTGCGCCGCCGCATCCAGATGATCTTCCAGGACCCCTATGCCAGCCTCAACCCCCGCTGGCGGGTGGAAGACATCATCGCCGAGCCGCTGCGCGAGCATGGCATCCTGTCCGACAAGGCCGCGCTGCGCGAGCGGGTCGAGGAGCTGCTCAGCTCGGTGGGGCTGGCAGCCCAGGACCGGATCAAGTTCCCGCACCAGTTCTCCGGCGGTCAGCGCCAGCGCATCTCGATCGCGCGCGCCCTGGCCACGCACCCCGAGTTCCTGGTCTGTGACGAGCCGACCTCGGCGCTGGACGTGTCGGTGCAGGCGCAGGTGCTCAACATCATGAAGGACCTGCAGCGCCGCCAGGGCCTGACCTATCTGTTCATCAGCCACAACCTGGCGGTGGTGCGCCACGTGAGTGACCAGGTCGGTGTGATGTACCTGGGGCGGCTGGTGGAGCTTGCGCCCAAGCACACGCTGTTCGACACGCCGCGCCATCCCTACACGCGCATGCTGCTCGATGCCATCCCCAAGATGCACGACACCGGCAAGGCGCGCACCCCGGTCCAGGGCGAGGTGCCCAACCCGTTGAATCCGCCGACGGGCTGCGCCTTCAACCCGCGCTGCCCCCACGCCAACGACCGCTGCCGCCACGAGCGCCCGGCCATGCAGACCCTGGGCGGCATCCGCATCGCCTGTCACGCGGTGGAAGAAGGGCGGATCTGAGGCCAGTTGCTTGAGTCGTGCAGCGCTTTGCCGTATGCTGTAATTATTTGGTGTGCCTGAAAGGAGGGCCTCATGTTGTTCAGACAGCTCTTTGTTGGGTTCCTGGCTTGGCCGATGCTGGTTCTGGCTCAGTCAGATGGTAGCACCCGTCCCATTTTCAAAGTGGGGGATGTTACGGTGTATGCCATCAACAACCGAGGCGACAACACCCAGTCGGAAGAGACGGTCACGGTCGTTTCAGTGGAAGAAGGGCTCATCAAGACGAAGCATGTTCGCCCCGACCGCAACCCTCCGGAGCTGGAAGGGGTATTCAACCTTGATCTGAATTCGCTGGTGTCAGGCACCTCCGGTGCCAAGTTCGAGCCAGCGCTCGAGTTCTACCGGTTTCCATTGAAGGTGGGTGATGCTTGGAAGGCACGCAACGAGGTGGTAAGTCTGACAGGTGCGCGCTCCCGTTCTGTGCTGGACGTCAAGGTGGCGGCACAGGAGAAAGTGACGACACCTGGCGGAGAGTTTGACGCCTTTCGAATTGAGGTGAGCGGTTGGATCAATGGCGTAAGCTGGCAAGGGGCACTTCGCCTGACACAGACCGTCTGGTACGCTCCGGCCATCGGTCGCATGGTCAAGTCCGACTACAAGGACTTTCGCAACTCCAGCTTGAACAACAGCACCCTGACCGAGTTGAAGTCGCACAAACCGGCGTCCTGATGCGCCGAGTAATCTCTAGGCGTAGCGCTTGCTCCGCAGGTTGTTCTTCATTTCCTTGAGCAAGGGCTGCAGGCGGGTGCCGCCGATGCGCAGGGCCAGACAGGTGGCCAGGACGTCGATGATCATCAGGTGCATCAGGCGCGAGGTCATCGGGCTGTAACGGTCGTAGCCTTCCGGGTGGTCGGCGGCCAGGTGGATGTGGCCGGCGGTCGCCAGGGGTGAGCCGCTGGCCGTGATGGTGATGACCGTGGCGCCGTGCTTGCGCGCGATGTCCGCGGCGTCCATCAGGTCGCGTGTCCGGCCCGAGTTGGAGACGATGACCAGGCAGTCGCCCGGGCCCAGCAGGGACGCGCTCATCACCTGCATGTGGCCGTCGCTGTAGGCAATGGCGTTGATGCCCAGGCGGAAAAACTTGTGCTGGGCGTCCTGGGCCACGATGCCCGAATTCCCGGCGCCGAAGAATTCGATGCGGCCCCGCTTGCCGTAGGTGGCCACGAGGGCATCGACCGCTTTCTCGATCGAGTGGGTGGACGCATCGTTGCGGTACTTGAGGAAGGCCGCCACCGTGTTGTCGATCACCTTGACCAGCACGTCGCCCACTTTGTCATCGACATCGACACTGCGGTGGATGAACGGCACCCCTTCACTGACCGTGCCGGCCAGCTTGAGTTTGAAGTCCGACAGGCCGTCGTAGCCCATGCTGCGGCAGAACCGGACCACGGTGGGCTTGCTCACATGGGCGCGACGGGCGAGCTCCGACACCGGCTGGCTGGCGAAGCTGCGCGGATCGGCCAGCACCAGCTGGGCCACGCGTTGTTCGGCGGGGGCCAGCGAGGGCAGGGAGGCCTTGATGCGATCCAGCATGCTCCGATGGTAATCGAGTTACATCGAATCATGAAACGCTCTGATCCGATAATGCGGCCATGAACCAGCTCGACGCCCTCAAACAGTTCACCACCGTGGTGGCCGACACCGGCGACTTTCACCAGATCGCCGCCTACGCCCCGCGCGACGCCACCACCAATCCGTCGCTCATCCTCAAGGCGGTCCAGAAGCCCGAGTACGCCCACCTGCTCAAGGAGACGGTGCAGCGCTACGGCGCCCAGGGCCTGGACGAGACCATGAACCGGCTGCTGGTGCGCTTCGGCTGCGAGATCCTGCAGCTCATCCCGGGGCGCGTCTCGACCGAGGTGGACGCGCGCCTGAGCTTCGACACCGAAGCCACCGTCACGCGCGCCCGGCGCATCATCGACCTCTACCAGGGCGAGGGTGTGCACGTCGACCGCATCCTGATCAAGATCGCCTCGACCTGGGAAGGCATCCAGGCGGCGGCCCGGCTCGAACGCGACGGCATCCACACCAACCTCACGCTGCTCTTCAGCTTCTGCCAGGCGGTCGCCTGTGGCCAGGCCAAGGTCCAGCTCATCTCGCCCTTTGTCGGTCGCATCTACGACTGGTACAAGAAGCAGGCCGGCGCCGGCTGGGACGAAGCCGCGATGGCCGGGGCCAACGACCCCGGGGTGCTCTCGGTGCGCCGCATCTACGATTTCTACAAGAAGTTCGGCATCGAGACCGAGGTGATGGGCGCCAGCTTCCGCAACGTCGGCCAGATCACCGCGCTGGCCGGCTGTGACCTGCTGACCATCAGCCCGGAGCTGCTGGCCCAGCTGTCCGCCACGGACGCGCCGCTGGCGCGTGCACTGGATCCGGAGGTGTCGAAGCGCGGCGACCAGGCCTTTGTGACCTACGACGAGGCCGGTTTCCGCTACGCCCTCAACGAGGACGCGATGGCGACCGAGAAGCTGGCCGAGGGCATCCGCGCCTTTGCCGCGGACACCTTCAAGCTGGAAAAGCTGATGCAGTCCGTGTGATCGGCCGGGCCGCAGGGCAGTGGCCGTTCAGGCCCCTGTCAGATCTGACAGGGGGCGTCGCCGGGCCGGCATGAGTCTCGCTAGGATGCGTCCATGATGATGGCTTGGCCCGATCCGTCCGACACCCGTGTCGACTTTGTCGAGTCCGTGCTCGGGCTCTACCTGGGGCGCCGTGCCCATGAGGTGTTCGGGCGGGGCCGTGTCCTGACCCTGCTGCCCGGCGGCAGTCTGGTCTTGCCCCAGGGCAGCCTGACCGTCCTGCTGCGGGGCCAGTTGTCGGGCGACTCGCGCTGGTGGGGCCCTGGCAACCACCTGCTGGATGTGCCGGGGCCGCTGCGTGCCGGTGAGCATGGCGCCCGCATCTGGACCTTGACGGCCGGTGTCGGGGCGGGCCAGACGCACCTGCTGGACGCGCTGATGGCGGCGGAAGCCGCCGAGCAGGCCGCCTTGGCCAGCTTTCGTCTGCCCCCGGCCGAAAACCCCTGCAACCACGAGCACCCGCTGATCCGGCACGCCGCCGCCCGCCTGCGGGGCGACAGTCCGGCCGCCTCGGCCGAGGCGGTGTTCCGTTTCGTGCAGCGCATGCCTTACCGCTTCGGGGGCTGGCACGAGCGCGCCTCCGACACCCTGCTGCGGGGTGCGGGCGTGTGCACCGCCAAGGCCCACCTGCAGGTGGCGCTCTGGCGCGCACTGGGTCTGCAGGCCGGTTTCATCGAGATCGAGCTGCCCATGCGCGTGCTGTCCCTGCTCATGCCGGCCCGCTGGGTGCCGCTGATGCGTGCGCGGGTGCGGCACTACTGCGCTGCCGTGTTACTGGAGGGGCAATGGCTGGTGGCCGATGCGTCCTTCTCCGACGAAACCATCCGCCTCTTCATCGAGGCCGATCCTTCCCTCGCACCACACGGCCACACCCGCTTCGGTGTCGGACAGCCCTTCCACCCGGTGGCGGGCATCGTCGGACTCGATCCGTTCGACGTGGAAGTCCGGCCGGACCTGATCGGCACGCTGAACAAGCGCAGCCGCTTCGAGGTGCACCACTTCGAGGCCCTCAATACCCGCCTCGACAAGGTTCACGGCCTGCACCATGTCTGGACGCAGCGCCTGCAGCCCCTGTCGTGGCCAGGGAAGGACATCCCGGCGGACGGGAGTGACGTGGCGCTGCCGGCTTCGCAGGCCGATCACCGGTTAACATGACCCGTTCCGCCCCCGCCCCTGACATGATCCGATTCGACTGGGACTTCGCCCCGCCCACGCCCAGCTCCATGGGCGACCACGATGTGCCCCTGGCCTCCGACCGCCTCCAGGGGCGGCGCATCGCCCTGCTGGTGACCGGTGGCATCGCCGCCATGAAGACCCCCGAACTGGCCCGTGGCCTGCGCAGGCATGGTGCCGAGGTGGTGGCCTTTGCCTCCGACGACGCGCTGCGCTACGTGGCGCGTGAGGCCCTCGAATGGGCCACCTGCCATCCGGTGGTCAGCCATCTGACCTGGGCCGCCGAGCACCTGTCGGACGGTACCCCGTTTGACGCCTACCTGGTGGCGCCGGCCACCCACAACACCATGGCCAAGATGGCGGCCGGCATCGCGGACACGGTGGTCACCTCGGCGCTGGCTTCGGCGCTGGGGCGCATGGAGCAGGGCCGCACGCAGATCCTGGTGGCGCCGACCATGCACGGCACCCTGCACAACAGCGTGCTGGAGCGCAATGCACGCCAGCTGCATGCCCTGGGCGTTCGCTTCGTGGCGCCCAGGGACGCCTACGGCAAACACAACCTGCCCGATACCGAGCTGCTGTGCGTGGCGGTGGGGCGGGCCCTGAGCCGTTCAGCGCTGCGGGGTCGACGCATCCTGGTGACGGCAGGGCCGACACCGGTGCCCATCGACGGGGTGCGGCGCATCCTCAACCGTTTCCGGGGGCGCCTCGGTGCGCTGGTGGCCGAGGAGCTGGTCTGGCGCGGCGCCGACGCCGAGCTGCTGCTGGGCGACGGGGCCTGGCGGCCCAAGGCGCCGGTGCCCACCACCATCGCACGCAGCTACGACGACTACCGTGATCTGTGCCTGGACCGGGTGCGCCAGGGGCTGTTTGCCGGCGTGTTCTCGGCCGGGGTGGCCGACTACCGGCCGCGCGCGCCGGTGGCCGGCAAGATCGCGTCCGGCCAGCCGGCGCTTCACCTGGAGCTGGTGCCGACCGAGAAGGTGATCGACCTGGCCTGCGCGGCCGACCCGGCCATGCACTGCGTCGCCTTCAAGTACCTGGAGCAGGTGTCCACCGACGAGCTGCTGGCCGTGGCGCGGCGCCGTCTGGGCCGCGCCAGCCTGGTCGTGGCCACACGCGGTGCAGAGACCCGGGGCGAGGAGCAGCGGGCCCACCTGCTCACGGCCGAAGCCGAGCGGACGGTGGACGGCAAGGCGCCCATCGCGCGGGCGATTGCCGACCACCTCGAACGGCTGGCCGAAGCCCCGGTCTGATCGGACGCGCAGGCGCAGCCGTTCAGGACCTGACGGCTTTTTCCATTTCGTCAATCCATTCCTCGATCCACCGCCTGACTTCCAGCGGGCGTTCGGTCACCGGCCAGTGGTGGCAGTCGACGGGCTCGACGCGGACCTGGGGGAATTCGGCCAGCCGGCGCGCGACCTCGCCCTCGATCTGGAAGCCGGCGATGGTCGATCGCAGCACCAGCACCGGGGCGCTGACCGTGCTCAGGCAGGGCAGGGGGCGGAACATCTCCACCAGATCCTGCAGGTAGTTGGCGTGCGGAATGTGGCGCAGGTCTTCGCGCGCGGAGCTGTAATGCCTTACGAAGGCCTCGAGTCGCGCCGGGTCGGGGTCGGCCAGCGCGGCGCGGGCCTGCTGGTCCAGCCGCTCCAGGTCCAGCGGTGGCAGGTGCCGCCGGTGCAGGCCGAGCCGGTTGAAAACCCGCAGCAGACGGGCCGCGGCCTGAAACACCGGACCACCGAGCACAAGGTGCCGCTTTTCGGGCACCACCGCTTCCCGGAACACCGGGTCGATCAGGACCAGCCCGGCCACACGCGCGGGCAGGGCGGCAGCAAAATCCATCGCCACGGTGGCGCCCAGGCTGTGCCCGACCAGGTAGGCCGTGGTCGCGCCTTCGCTGTCGAGCAGCAGGCGCAGGTCCTCGCGCCAGCAGCGGGTGTCGAAAGGACGTCGGGTCATCGATTCCCCGTGCCCGAGCAGGTCGATGCGGATCAGGTCGTGCCGCTGCGACAGCGTGGTCAGGCGCGTGAGCTCCGACCAGCGCGACATGTTGCTGGCCAGCCCGTGCAGGAAGACGATCGGCGCGCCCGGAGCAATGGCGTGGGTGCGCCGGATGCGATAGATGACGTCGGCGCCCGGTGCCCGCAGCACCCGGCGTTCTTCGGCCACTGCGGGCGTGTCGGAGGCAGAGGCAGGGGACATGTGGTGTCGGGTGGCTCCGGGGGGCGGCCAAAAGAAAAATCCCCGGCGGACGCACGGTCCGCCGGGGATTCTATGTCGGCGATGGGAGGGCCGCAGCCCTCCGACCGGCTCAGGCCATTACATGCCCATGCCGCCCATGTCGCCCATGCCGCCCATGCCGCCGCCCGGCATGGCCGGTGCGTCGTCCTTCGGGGCCTCGGCGACCATGGCTTCGGTCGTCAGCATCAGCGACGCCACGGAAGCGGCGTTCTGCAGGGCGGTGCGGGTCACCTTGGTCGGGTCCAGGATACCCATTTCGATCATGTCGCCGTAGGTGTCGTTGGCGGCGTTGAAGCCGTAGTTGCCCTTGCCTTCCAGCACCTTGTTGATCACGACCGAGGGCTCGCCACCGGCGTTGGCCACGATCTCGCGCAGCGGCGCTTCGATGGCCTTGAGCACCAGCTTGATGCCGGCGTCCTGGTCGGGGTTGTCACCCTTGATCTCGCCAGCGGACTGCTTGGCACGCAGCAGGGCCACGCCACCACCGGCGACAATGCCCTCTTCCACCGCAGCGCGGGTGGCGTGCAGGGCGTCTTCCACGCGGGCCTTCTTCTCCTTCATCTCGACTTCGGTGGCGGCACCGACCTTGATGACGGCCACACCGCCGGCCAGCTTGGCCACGCGCTCCTGCAGCTTCTCGCGGTCGTAGTCGCTGGTGGCTTCCTCGATCTGCACGCGGATCTGCTTGACGCGGGCTTCGATGTCAGCGGCAGCACCGGCGCCGTCGATGATGGTGGTGTTTTCCTTGCCCACTTCGATGCGCTTGGCCTGGCCCAGGTCGGCCAGGGTCACCTTCTCGAGGGTCAGGCCGACTTCTTCGGCGATGACCTTGCCACCGGTCAGGATGGCGATGTCTTCCAGCATGGCCTTGCGGCGGTCGCCGAAGCCAGGGGCCTTGACGGCCACCACTTTCAGGATGCCGCGGATGGTGTTGACCACCAGGGTCGCCAGGGCTTCGCCTTCGACGTCTTCGGCAATGATCAGCAGCGGACGGCCGGCCTTGGCCACGGCTTCCAGCGTGGGCAGCAGGTCACGGATGTTGCTGATCTTCTTGTCGAACAGCAGGACAAACGGGTTGTCCAGCAGGGCGGCCTGCTTCTCGGGGTTGTTGATGAAGTAGGGCGACAGGTAGCCACGGTCGAACTGCATGCCTTCCACGACATCCAGCTCGTTCTGCAGGGACTTGCCGTCTTCCACGGTGATCACGCCTTCCTTGCCGACCTTGTCCATCGCGTTGGCGATGATGTCACCGATGGAGGCATCGCTGTTGGCGGAGATGGAGCCGACCTGGGCGATTTCCTTGCTGGTGGTGGTGGGCTTGGAGGCCTTCTTCAGCTCGGCGATCAGGCACTCGACGGCACGGTCGATGCCGCGCTTGAGGTCCATCGGGTTCATGCCGGCGGCCACGTACTTCATGCCTTCGCGCACGATGGCCTGGGCCAGCACGGTGGCGGTGGTGGTGCCGTCACCGGCGTTGTCGCTGGTCTTGGAAGCGACTTCCTTGACCATCTGGGCGCCCATGTTCTGCAGCTTGTCCTTGAGCTCGATTTCCTTGGCCACGGACACACCGTCCTTGGTCACGGTGGGGGCGCCGAAGGAGCGCTCGAGCACCACGTTGCGGCCCTTGGGGCCCAGGGTCACCTTGACCGCGTTGGCCAGGACGTTCACACCCTCGACCATGCGTGCGCGGGCTTCGCCGCCGAAAACTACGTCTTTTGCTGCCATTTCAAATCTCCAAATTCGGTTTCAAGGGGTTGGTGTGCGACCTGCTTTTGTCTTCGGCCGGGCCGGTGGCCCTTAACTTGGCTGCGCCAAGTTAGCCTGCGACGAAAGTGATCGCTGCGCGATCACTTTTCAACGACCGCGAACAGGTCGTCTTCTTTCATGACCAGCAACTCGTCGCCGTCGACCTTGACGGTCTGGCCGCTGTACTTGCCGAACAGCACGCGATCGCCCACCTTGACGCTGAGGGCCTTGGTTTCGCCCTTGTCGTTGGTCTTGCCCGGGCCGACAGCCAGCACCTCACCCTGGTCGGGCTTTTCGGCGGCGTTGTCGGGGATCACGATGCCCGAAGCGGTCTTGGTTTCGTTTTCCAGGCGCTTGACGATCACGCGATCGGCGAGAGGACGAAGTTTCATTGCATCTCCTGAATGAGAATGGTTGGTGACATCAGACAAGACGCCAGACCGGCCGGTCTGGCGTGGATGGATGTGGAAGCGGTGTTGTTAGCACTCAATCCCAGCGAGTGCTAATCATAAGGGCAGAGCGGGCCCAATTCAAGGGGTGGGGCCCGCTTCTTCTTCCTGCAGCGTTGTGCAGTCCCGGAAACGAAGGTCTCCGGGGGCGTTCCTGCCCCCGCGTTGCCCGGCATGACCAGGCCGGGGAAACGGCGGCGGACTTCAGATCACCAGACTGGCCATGGCCGACTCGGGGAAAGTCAGCTCGGGCAGCTCTTCCTCCAGGGGCAGGTTGAAATAGAAGGTGCAGCCCTGGCCGGGGGCGCTTTCGCACCAGATGCGTCCGCCGTGGCGCTCGATGATGCGCTGCGACAGCGACAGGCCGGTGCCTGTGCCTTCGAAGTCCATCGAGTGGTGCTGGCGCTGGAACATGACGAACAGGTTGTGGGCCTTCTCCAGGTCGAAACCGACGCCGTTGTCGCGCACGAAGAAGGTGCGTCCACCGACCGGGTTGACCTGCCAGCCCACCTCGATCTCCGCGGGGTCGCGCGGCCGGGTGTACTTGACCGAGTTGTTCAGCAGGTAGCCGAAGGCCTGGGCCAGCATCATGGCGTCGCCCTTGACCACCGGCAGCTCCGGATCGATGATCCAATCGATGTGGCGGTCGGGGTTTTCCTGACGCAGGTGGGCCACCACGCTTTCAAGCAAGGGGGACAACGGCACCGGCTGCATCTCGACGGCGACCCGTCCAAGTCGGGCGTATTCGAGCAGGCCTTCGATCATGTGGCTCATGCGCTTGGACGACTTGACGATCGAATTGAGGTATTGCAGGGTCAGCACGTCGCCCGACTGGCCGATCTGTTCCTGCAGCAGGGTCACGAAGCTCGAGATGTGCCGCAATGGAGCGCGCAGGTCGTGCGAGACCATGTGCGAAAACACGTCCAGGTCCTTGTTGGCCGCCACCAGTTGCTGGGTGCGTTCGGCCACCCGCTTCTCCAGTTCCTTGTTGAGGTCGTTCATCACGTCCTCCAGGCTTTTGGCGGCGGTCATGTCGCGTGTGATGACCGACAGGCCCTGAAGCTCACCGGCCTCGTTGCGCAGCGCCGTCAGCACCGTGTGCGCCCAGAAGCGCGAGCCATCGTCGCGCAGGCGCCATCCGCGGCTTTCCCACTGGCCGTGGGCCTTGGCCAGCCGCAGCACCTGGTCGGGATCGACCTCGTCCTCCCCGGCGTTGTCGGTGGCCAGCAGGACCTTGAAAGGCCGACCGTTCATCTGGTCCCGCCGATGCCCGTGCAGGCGCTGGGCGCTCTCGCTCCACTCGTTGATCTGGCCGTTCTCGTCGACGAAATAGATGCAGTAGTCCTGGATGGCATCGACCATCAGGCGAAAGCGCTGCTCGCTGCGGAACAGTTCGGCGCTGCGTGCACGTACCCGTTCCTCCAGGTCCTGGTTGGCGTTGAGGACGATTTCTTCCGTGCGCCTGCGTTCGGTGATGTCGTGCAGCTCGATGAAAATGCCGTGGATGTCATCGTTGCGGCGATCGGGCAGGTAATGGATTTCGTAGTAGCGGCGCTGCCCGTTCGCGTCGGTTCGCTCGGCTTCGAAGGTCTGGGCGTGGCCGCTGAGCGCAGCCGCCACCCTGGGCAGGATTTCAGGCAGCAGGTCGGGGCGCACCACTTCGCTGAGGTGCGAGCCCACCATTTCTTCGGGTTTCCTGCCGTACCGGCTGGCATGGGCCGCGTTCGAGTAGCGGCAGACCAGATCCTTGTCGTAGTAGGCCAGCCGGGCCGGAATCCGGTCGGTGATGCTGCGCAACAGGCTTTCCGTGTCGGACGGATGGCTGCTCCCCTGGGAAGCCGGTTCCCGGGCGTCGCCGAACGAGGTGTGGGGGGGAAGTGTCATGTCCATGAAGACTCCGCAGCGGCGGCCGAATCCGGCCGGATAGGTACTTGCCCTCCTTTATCGGCGCGTGGACGGAAAAATTCAGCCACCGGTCGCGGGCCGGCGTCGGGGCGGCTGAAAAAACAAAAGCCCCGCCAAAGCGGGGCCTGAAAGAAGACTTTGGATTTATTTCAGTCCGGCCGCTGCACGCAGGGCCTGGGCCTTGTCCGTTCTTTCCCAGGTGAATTCGGGTTCTTCGCGGCCGAAGTGCCCGTAGGCGGCGGTCTTGCTGTAGACCGGGCGCAGCAGATCGAGCATCTGGATGATGCCCTTCGGGCGCAGGTCGAAATGGGCTTCCACCAGCCTGGCGATGTCGGCGTCCGGGATGACGCCGGTGCCTTCGGTGTAGACGGTGATGTTCATGGGACGCGCCACGCCGATGGCATAGGCCACCTGGATCTGGCACTGGCGGGCCAGCCCGGCGGCGACGATGTTCTTGGCCACGTAGCGGGCCGCGTAGGCGGCCGAGCGGTCGACCTTGGTCGGGTCCTTGCCCGAGAAGGCGCCGCCACCGTGCGGGCATGCGCCACCGTAGGTATCCACAATGATCTTGCGTCCCGTCAGGCCGCAGTCGCCCTGCGGGCCACCGATCACAAAGCGCCCGGTGGGGTTGATCAGGTAGCGGGTGTTCTGCAGCCATTCCCCGGGCAGCACCGGCTTGATGATCTCCTCGATCACCGCCTCGATGAAGCTGGCCTTCATTTTTGTGGCGGTCTCGCTCTGGTCAGGGCTGTGCTGGGTCGACAGCACGACGGTGTCGATGCTGTGCGGCTTGCCGTCCACATATCGCAGGGTGACCTGGCTCTTGGCGTCGGGCCGCAAAAAGGGCAGGCGGCCGTCCTTGCGCAACTGGGCCTGTCGCTCGACCAGCCGGTGGGCGTAGTAGATGGGCGCCGGCATCAGCTCCGGGGTTTCGTCACAGGCATAACCGAACATCAGACCCTGGTCGCCGGCACCGGTGTTCAGGTAATCGTCGCTGGCCCGGTCGACCCCCTGGGCGATGTCGTTGGACTGCTTGTCATAGGCCACGAGCACCGCACAGCCTTTGTGGTCGATGCCGTACTCGGTGTTGTCGTAGCCGATGCGCTTGATGGTGTCCCGCGCCACCTGGATGTAGTCCACGTTGGCCTGGGTCGTGATCTCGCCGGCCAGCACGACCAGACCGGTGTTGGTCAGGGTTTCGGCGGCCACGCGCGAGACAGGGTCCTGGGCCAGGATGGCGTCGAGGATGGCATCGGAGATCTGGTCGGCCACCTTGTCGGGGTGGCCTTCGGAGACCGATTCGGACGTGAAGAGAAAGTCATTCGCCATATAAACTCCGGTGTTGTTGAACGGCGTTGCCGCTTTTCGGAGTTCGGCGAACGCTTTAGCGGCATTTGTGAATCGCCCCGCAATCAGTTCATCAACTCGGCGATGGGTGCATTCTAGAACAAGGTCCGGCACCGGACATGGCCACGGGATCCGCCGGTCGCCTGCCCGGTGGTGGTGTGACACATTACCGACATGCAATTGTTGATCCGGACACTGTTCCAGGTCCTGTCCAGGCTGCCTTTGCCCGTGCTGCACGGGCTGGGCTGGGTGCTGGGCTGGCTGAGCTTCCTGCTGTCCGCCCGTTACCGGCGGCGGCTGCTGGGCAATGCGCGGCAGGCGGGCATCGGAAGGCGTGAAACGCTGGCCTCGGTGGCCGAGTCCGGCAAGATGGTGGCCGAGCTGCCCCGCCTGTGGTTCGGGCGCCCCGTGCGTGTCGGATGGGAAGGCGCGGCCGTCATCGAGGCGGCCCAGGCGCATGGGGGTGGCGTGCTGTTCCTCACTCCGCATCTGGGCTGCTTCGAAATCACCGCACAGGCGTATGCGGACCGCTTCGGTGCCCGCCAGCCCATGACCGTACTGTTCCGGCCAGCCCGCCAGCCCTGGCTGCGATCCTTGCTGGCTCGGGCCCGCCAGCGTCCCGGCCTGGAGGCGGCCAGCACCACGCTGGCCGGCGTCAGGCAGCTCATCAAGGCCTTGCGCGCCGGGCGCGCGGTGGGGCTGTTGCCCGACCAGGTGCCGCCGATCGGACAGGGGGTCTGGGCCCCCTTCTTCGGCCGCGACGCCTACACCATGACCCTGTCGGCCCGGCTCGCCTCCGGCCCCGGCACGCGGGTGGTGCTGGTCTGGGGTGAGCGGCTGGCCTGGGGGCGCGGGTTTCTGGTCCATGTGCGCCCGTTCCACGGCTTTGATGACCTGGAGGCCCAGGCCAGCCCGGCGCAGCAGGCCCACGCCCTCAACCAGGCCATGGAGGCTCTGATCCGCGAATGCCCGAGCCAGTATCTCTGGGCCTACGACCGGTACAAACATCCCAGGGCCGATGCGCACACGGCGGGGGAACCCGCATGAGCGAAGGGTTTGACGCGGGTCGGCCACCCACCCCGGGCTGGCCGGGCTGGCGCAACCGCATGGGCCTGCGCCTGATGCGCCTGCTGGGGCGTCTGCCCCTGTCCTGGCTGCGTGCCCTCGGCTGGTTGACCGGGCAGCTGCTGTATCTGTTCGCGCGCCGCCGGCGCCAGATCGCGAAGACCAACTGGCGCCTGTGTTTTCCGGAACACGCACCGCTGCAGGTCGATCGGGCCGTGCGGCTGCATTTCGTGCGCTTTGCCCAGGCCTGGCTGGACCGCGGCTGGCTGTGGGAAGGGCAGCCGACACGGGTGAAGAGCCGCTTGCGCCTGCAGGGCGACCTGCAGGCGCTGGCAGGTGAGGCGCCGACTGTGCTGTTCGCTCCCCATTTTGTCGGCATGGATGCGGGCTGGACCGCGCTGACCGTGCACCTGGACCGCCGCTTCTGCGGCATTTATGCGCCCCAGCTCAACGCCGACGTGGACCGCTGGATGACCCTCGGGCGCCAGCGCTTCGGCAACCCCCGCATCGTCGCCCGCAGGCAGGGGCTCAAACCGCTGGTGGCGGCCCTGCGCGCCGGGCTTCCGCTGTATCTGCTGCCCGACATGGACCATGGCGCCCGCGACTCGGTGTTCGTGCCCTTCTTCGGCATACCGACCGCGACGCTGACCTCGCTGTCGCGGTTTGCGCGCCTGGCCGATGCCCGGGTGGTGCCGGTGACCAGCCGGCTCACCGCCGAAGGCTACGAGGTGACCGTGCATCCCGCCTGGAGCGGTTTTCCGACCCGCGATGTCGAGGCCGACACGGCACGCATGAATCGGGAGCTGGAAGACCTCATCCGGCAGGCCCCCGAGCAGTACTACTGGGTGCACCAGCGCTTCAAGACGCGCCCGCCGGGGCAGGACTCGTTCTACCGCTGAGGTGTCATTCGCCGTCGTCCGGCCCGGGTTCGGCGGCCGGAATCGGCGCGTGTGTCCATTGCCAGAGCAGCCGGGCGACGTCGTCCAGGCCCTTTTTCTTCAGGGCCGAGAACAGCAGCGCCTGCCCACCGCCGGCCTGAAGGCGGGCAATCGAGAGCGCTTTCTGGGCTTCGGCGTGGTTGAGCTTGTCGGACTTGGTCAGCAGCACCAGGAAGGGCAGGCCTTGTTCCACCCGGGGGCGTATGGCTTCCAGCAGCAGGTCGTCCAGCTCGGTCAGGCCCAGGCGCGGATCCACCAGCAGCACCACGCCCGCGAGGTTCGGCCGTGTGAGCAGGTAGTTGCCCATGACACGCTGCCAGCGCAGCTTGGCCTCGCGGGGCACCGCCGCGTAGCCGTATCCCGGCAGGTCGGCCAGCACGGCATCGGTCTGGCCCTTGCGCCCGAGCGAGAACAGGTTGATGCTCTGGGTGCGCCCCGGCGTCTTCGATGCAAACGCCAGGCGGCGTTGCTGCGTCAGGGTGTTGATACAGGTCGATTTGCCCGCGTTGGAGCGGCCCACAAAGGCCACCTCCGGAATGTCCAGCGACGGCAGGTGTTCCAGTCGAGGGGCCGTGGTGAGAAAACGGGCCGTGTGCAGCCAGCTGTGCATCTCGCGCACATCCGCCTCGGGCGGGCTGGTCTCGGACGGGACGGGTGGCGAGGGGGGCGCGGAAGTGGGGCTTTGGGTCATTTGGGGGTTTTCCCGGTGGGTCATTGTAAAATCATTGGGTTTCGCAGACGCCCACGTGCACTTCTTCAACCGATTTCGTCGCCAGCCGACGCCAGCCCCGTCATGAAATTGCCCGTCTCGCTTCTTTGCGCTGCCGCCGCAGCCCTGTCCTTCAGCGTCCATGCCCAGTCGGTCAAGCCCGATCTGGCCAGGGGGGCGGCCTTGTACGGCCAGTTGTGCGTCGCCTGCCACGCCGCCGACGGCAATTCGACCACGCCAGCCAACCCCAAGCTGGCCCAGCAGCATCCCGAGTACCTGATCAAGCAGCTGCAGGAATACAAGTCCGGCAAGCGCCAGAACGCCATCATGTCGGGATTTGCCGCGTCGCTGTCCGACGAGGACAAGCGCAACATCTCCTTCTGGCTGGCCGGTCAGAAGGGCACCCCCGGCTTTGCCCAGGACAAGGATCTGGTGCGGCTGGGTGAGCGCATCTACCGCGGCGGTATCGCCGACCGCCAGATCGCTGCCTGTGCCGGCTGCCACAGCCCCAACGGCGCCGGCATTCCGGCCCAGTATCCCCGCCTGGCCGGCCAGCACGCCGAATACACGGTGGATCAGATGCGCCAGTTCCGCGATGGTGTCCGCAAGAACAGCACCCAGATGAGCCAGATCGCCGCCCACATGACCGAGCGCGAGATCCAGGCCGTCTCCGACTACATCGCCGGGTTGCGTTGAACGACGGTCGGGCAAGACCCCTGGCCACAGGGGTCATATAAGTCGCAGATAATATTTGAGTGCACAATCCGGGCGGTCCCTTCCGCCCCGGAACCGATGCGCCGAAAAGCCATCAGAGGAGGCGGGGGCCGATCAAGCGGCGCCGCCTTTTTTTTCGTCACCACCCGCCAGACCGTTTCATGAGCGTTTCCACCGAAGGTTTTCAGCTGCGCAGCGGTTCACGCTGGCTGGGGGAATGGGTCGAGCTGCTGTCTTCGATGCGCTTCGCCATTTCGCTGCTGACCGTGATCTGCATCGCCTCGGTCATCGGCACGGTGGTCAAGCAGCACGAACCGGCCAACAACTACGTCAACCAGTTCGGCCCGTTCTGGGCCGAGGTGTTTGCGAGCGCCAGCCTGTTTTCCGTCTACAGCGCCTGGTGGTTCCTGCTCATCCTGGCCTTCCTCGTCATCAGCACCAGCCTGTGCATTGCCCGCACCACGCCCAAGATCTTTGCCGACTTCAAGGTCTTCAAGGAGGGCATCCGCGAGCAAAGCCTCAAGGCTTTTCCCCACCGGGCCGAAGCGGCCCTGTCCGAGCCGTCCGAAGCGGCGGCCCACCGCATCGGCCAGCAGCTGCTCGGCTCGGGCTGGAGGGTGCGCCTGCAGGCCCGGGAAACCCCGTCAGGCGAAGGCTGGATGGTGGCCGCCAAGGCCGGTGCGGCCAACAAGCTGGGCTACATCGCGGCGCACAGCGCGATCGTGCTGATCTGCGTCGGTGGCCTGCTCGACGGGGACCTGATGGTGCGCGCGCAGATGTGGTTCAACGGCAAGGAGCCGTTCACCGGCAGTGGCCTGATCGCGGACGTGCCGCCCCAGCACCGCCTGCCGTCGACCAATCCGACCTTCCGGGGCAACCTGCTGGTCACCGAGGGCACCACCGCCGGCACGGCCATCCTGGCGCAGCCCACCGGCGTGCTGCTGCAGGACCTGCCTTTCTCCGTGGAGCTCCAGAAGTTCATCGTCGAGTACCACGAGAACGGCATGCCCAAGCTGTTCGCGAGCGACATCGTCATCCACGACCACATCACCGGGGAGCAGAAACCGGCCCGTGTCGAGGTCAACCACCCGGCCCAGCACCGTGGCATCAACATCTACCAGTCCAGCTTCGACGACGGTGGCTCGCGTGTGAAGCTCCAGGCCAGGGCGCTGACCCGGCCCACGCGGCCGTTCGAGGTCGAGGGCACCATCGGTGGCTCGACGCCGCTGAGCAACGGGGATGAGGAGCTGATCCTCGAATACACCGGACTTCGCATCATCAACGTCGAGAATTTTTCTTCCGACAGAAGCCTGCAGTCGGCCGACGTGCGACGGGTCGACCTGCGCCAGGCCATCGAAAGCCGCCTGGGCGCCGGCAACAAGACCGTGACCGAGCGCGTGCTGCGCAATGTCGGGCCGAGCATCACCTACAAGCTGCGCGATGCGGCCGGGCAGGCCATCGAATACCACAACTACATGCTGCCGATCGACATCGACGGTTCGCGCATGTTCCTGCTGGGCCTTCGCGAGACGCCGTCCGAGTCCTTCCGCTACCTGCGTGTGCCGGCCGATGAAAACGACAGCATGGACGGCTTCCTGCGTCTTCGTGCGGCGCTGGACAATGCCGACATGCGGGCCGAGGCGGTACGCCGCTATTCGATCGAGGCGGTCGAGGGTGGCCGGCCCGAGCTGGCCGCTGCGCTGGCGGTCTCCGCAGCCCGTGCGCTCGACCTGTTTGCCGGTGCCGAGCCCGTCGACCTGCCACCGGGCGTGACCAACGGACTGGGCCAGTCCAGGTTGGTGGGCGGTCTGCAGGCAGTGTCGGCCTTTCTGGAGGCCAACGTACCCCCGCAGGAGCGCGAGCGTGCCAGCGACGTGCTGATCCGTATCCTCAACGGCACCCTGTTCGAGCTGGCCCAGCTCAGCCGCCAGGCCGACGGTGTGCCGCCACTGCCGCGCGATGAGGCCACCCAGCAGTTCATGACCAATTCCGTCATGAGCCTGAGCGACAGCTTCTTCTATCCGGCGCCGATGACCTTCCAGCTGGTCGACTTCGACCACGTGCAGGCCAGCGTCTTCCAGGTGGCCCGGGCACCCGGCCAGAACATCGTCTACCTGGGCTGCCTGTTGCTCACCATCGGGATTTTTGCGATGCTGTATGTCCGTGACCGCCGACTCTGGGTCTGGATCACGCCGGGTGCGGATGGCCAGTCGCGCGCCACCATGGCCCTCTCCTCGAACCGCAAGACCCTGGAAGTGGACCAGGAATTCGATTTGCTCAAGAGCCAGTTGCTGAAGGTGAACACATGAACACGACCACCGTCACACGAACCGTGGACCTCAAGAAGGGCGGCGACGGCGCCGGCCTGCAGCCCGGTTATTTTGCCCGTCGGGACCTCTGGGACTGGCTGTTTGCGCTGTTCCTGGTGGCGGGGGCGGCCTGGGCGTTCGTGCAGTACGACCACGCCATGAACGGTTACGAGAAGGCCATCCTGGTCGGCTGCGTGCCGTCCATGATCTGGCTGGGCTGGTTCTGGCGGCCCTTGCGCCTGCTCAGCGTCGTGGTGGCGCTGCTGTCGCTGACCGCCATCTGGCTGTACCAGACGCCCGAGGGGGCCGATCTGGCGCGGGCGGACCAGGCGTTCCTGCTCAAGTATTTCATTTCCAGCCAGTCCGCCATCCTCTGGATGAGCGTGCTGTTCTTCATGAGCACGGCCTTCTACTGGATCGGCCTGCTGACCCGCGCCGGTGAGTCTTTCGAGGTCCTGGGCTCGAAGCTGGCCTGGGTGGCGGTCACCCTGGCCCTGGTGGGCACCATGGTGCGCTGGTATGAAAGCCACCAGATCGGTCCCGACATCGGCCACATTCCGGTCAGCAACCTCTACGAGGTGTTCGTCCTGTTCTGCTGGATGACCACCGCCTTCTACCTGTACTACGAAGACCGCTACCGCACCCGCGCCATGGGGGCGTTCTCGATGCTGGTGGTCAGCGCTGCGGTGGGTTTCCTGCTCTGGTACACCGTCGTGCGCGAAGCGCACGAGATCCAGCCGCTGGTGCCCGCCCTGCAAAGCTGGTGGATGAAGGTGCACGTGCCGGCCAACTTCGTCGGCTACGGGACGTTTGCCATTGCCGCCATGCTGGCATTCGCCTACCTGGTCAAGCAGGCCGCCGGCGAAATGCGGTGGTACAAGCTGGCGCCTCTGTTCCTGCTGGGCGTGGCCCTGTGTCTGGAGCCCCTGGTGTTCAGCCGCAACGCCCTCGAACAGGGCGGCGGTTTCTGGTTCATGTACTTCGGCGTCTCCGCATTCATCATCGGCGGCATTCTGGTCGCGCGCCGGCGCATCGCCGACCGACTGCCCAGTTTCGAGGTGCTGGACGATGTCATGTACAAGGCCATTGCCGTCGGCTTTGCCTTCTTCACCATCGCCACCATCCTGGGCGCGCTGTGGGCCGCCGAGGCCTGGGGCGGTTACTGGAGCTGGGACCCGAAGGAAACCTGGGCCCTGATCGTCTGGCTCAATTACGCCGCCTGGCTGCACATGCGCCTGATGAAGGGCCTGCGGGGCACGGTGGCCGCCTGGTGGGCGCTGGTCGGTCTGGCCATCACCACCTTTGCCTTCCTGGGCGTCAACATGTTCCTGTCGGGCCTGCACAGCTACGGCGAACTGTGATCGGGCCTCGGCGGCGCCGCGGCGCAGTCGCCGCCGGGACTTGGCCCGCGCTCCGGCGCTCCTGATCCGGCTCGGGTCAGCGGGCTCTCGGCGGCCGATCCGCTGTCTGCCCGTCCGGCACAGGCGTGGCCTGGCCGGTGGCGGAGCCTGCTGGCTCGGGAAGGTACAAGGGCCCCTTCTGCCCGCAAGCGGCCAGCGCCGCGGCCGCCAGCAGCGCGACAAGCATCCCTGACACGCGGCGGGTCAAGGTCCTGCGGCCTAGAATCGACACCATGTTGTTCACCTTTGCTTTCCAATGACCGACCAGGACTATCTCGACAGGGCCGAGGCCTTGCTGCGCGCGGTCGAACTGGCATGTGACCGCATCAACGACGAAACCGACGCCGATCTGGACAACCAGCGCGTGGGTGGCATGATCACGCTCACCTTTCCCAACCGCAGCCAGATCATCATCAACCTGCAGAAGCCGCTGCACGAGGTGTGGCTGGCCGCCAGGGCGGGGGGCTTCCATTTCCGCCACGATGGCGCGCAGTGGATGGACACCAAGGGCGAAGGCGAGTTCTTCAACTGTCTCTCGCGTTTCGCCTCCGAGCAGGCCGGCCGTGCGCTGAGCTTCAGTTCCTGAACAGATCCAGAATCCGCCGGCGATCGTCGCTGGGCAAGGGCTGCGGCGCGGTGAGCGGCAGTTCGCCGTAGCCGCCGGTGGGTGCGGCAGCCGGTCCGACGCCGGGCATCACCTCCTCCATGCCGATGGCCTGTACACCCATGCCGGGTCCGAACTCCTCGTAGAACCAGTCGCCGCCGGCCCGGACCAGGCCGGCCGGCACTTCGTATTCCTGCACCGGCTGGTTTCGCAACGCATGTGACATGTAGGAAATCCAGATCGGCAGGCTCAGTCCGCCCCCGGTCTCCCGGCTTCCCAGGTTGCGGGGCGTGTCGTAGCCGACCCAGGTGGCCGCGACCACGGTGGGGTGGAAGCCGACGAACCAGGCATCGACCGCATCGTTGGTGGTGCCGGTCTTGCCGTAGACGTCCGGGCGCCTGAGGGTGGATTGTGCCCGCGCCGCGGTGCCCGAGCGGGTGATTTCCTGCAGCAGGTTGTTGGTCACGAAGGCGTTGCGGGCATCGATGACCCGATTCGCGCCGTCGAGCGCCACCGGGCGCGCTTGGAAAGGCACCTTGCCTTGGTGGGCGGTGCCCGGGGCAATAGGCCGCGGGGGGACCAGAGGCCCGCCATTGGCGAACACGCCGTAACCGGTGGCCATCTGCATCGGCGTGACTGAGCCGGCTCCCAAGGCCATCGTCAGGTAGGGCGGATGCCGTTGAGGCTCGAAGCCGAAGCGGCTGACCCATTGCTGCGCACTCACGGTGCCAACCACCTGCAGGATCCGGATCGACACCGAGTTCTTCGATTTGGCCAGTGCGCGGCGCACCGACATCGGGCCTTCGAAAGTGCCGTCGTAGTTCTTGGGTTCCCAGGGCTTGCCCCCGGTTTCCTGGGCGCTGAAAAACAGCGGTGCATCGTTCACCACCGTCATGGGCATGACGCCCTTTTCAAGCGCTGCCGAATAGATGAATGGCTTGAAGCTGGAGCCCGGCTGGCGCCAGGCCTGGGTCACGCGGTTGAACTTGTTCTTCTGGAAGTCGAAGCCGCCGACCAGGGCACGGATGTCGCCGGTCCGGGGGTCCAGGGCCACAAAGGCGGCCTCGACCTCGGGCAGCTGGGTGATGCGCCAGCTGTTGCCGGCCGTGCGCATGATGCGGATCACCGCCCCCGGGCGGATGCGGATGTTGGGAGCGGCGCGCTCGGCCAGTCCGGAGCGCACCGGGCGCAGGCCTTCACCGGTGATCGTGATCGGCTCACCGTCCGATCGCACGGCCACCACGCGCGTGGCACTGGCCTCGAGCACCACCGCCGACAGCAGGTCGTCGTTGTCCGGACGTTCGCTCAGGACCTGTTCGATCGCCTCTTCGCGGGCGGCCTCGTCGGCGGGCAGGTCGATGAAGAGCTCGGGACCCCGGTAGAACTGGCGCACCTCGAAGTCCATGACACCCTGACGCACCGCACGGTAGGCGCTGAGCTGTTCGTCGGAGCGGATGGTGGTGGTCACGACCAGTCCGCGGGTGTAGGCATCCTCCCCGTACTGGGCCACGATCGCCTGGCGCACCATTTCTGCGGCGAACTCGGCCCGGGACCGTTCCACGTTCTGGCGGCGCAGCTGCAGCTTCTCGGCCTTGGCCTCTTCGGCCTGCGCGGCGGTGATGAAGCCGTTCTCGCGCATGCGGTCGATGATGTGCAGCTGCCGGGCCCGTGCCCGCCTCGGGTTGGACAGCGGATTGAAGGCCGACGGCGCCTTGGGCAGGCCGGCCAGCATGGCGGCTTCGGCGACCGAAAGATCGGCCAGCGGCTTGCCGAAATAGGTCTGGGCCGCCATGGCAAAGCCGTAGGCCCGGTGACCGAGGAAGATCTGGTTCATGTAGATCTCCAGAATCTGTTCCTTGGTCAGCTGGTGTTCCAGCTTGAAGGTCAGCAGCACCTCGTAGATCTTGCGCGTGTAGCTCTTCTCGGCCGAGAGATAGACGTTGCGGGCCACCTGCATGGTGATGGTCGAAGCCCCCTGGCTCTTGGCCTGGCCCAGGTTGGCCAGGGCAGCGCGCACCATGCCCCGGTAGTCGACACCGCCGTGTTCGAAGAAACGCGCATCCTCGATCGCCAGCACGGCGTCGATCATGACCTGCGGCATGTCCCGGATGGGCACCAGGCTTCGGCGTTCCTCGCCGAACTCGCCCATGGGTTTGCCATCGATGGTCAGCACCCTCAGTGGCAGCTTGGGGCGGTAATCCGCCAGGTGTCCGACATCGGGCAGATTGGGGTAGGCCAGGGCCAGGGCCAGGGCGATGATGATCAGCAGGGAAACCACACCGGCTGCCGCCAGTCCGACCAGAGCCACCACAAGGCGCACGACCACACGTGCCAGGTGAACGGGAGGTGATACTGTCGCGGGCGTCGGTTTCTTGCCGGGTGCGTCTTTTTGGGCCATGCCTGGGTGGGAAGTGAGTGCCGATTATAAAAATAGGGTGTTGCAAGAAACCCGGATTCGGGCAGCCGATTGTGAGTTCTTGTGTACTTCAACCGGATGCCAGGGGGAAAGACACCCCGTCCGACCGGGATGGCGCGTATGCTTTTGACAACGCTTGGGCAAGAGGCAGGAGCCAAAATTCTTTGCTGCTCAAGGGGCTTACTGCTAGCATTGAAGTGATTTCTTAAGTTTGGCGCGGTTTTGCGCCGCCATTGGGGGAGGTCAACTTGATCTCATTGGGTTCTTTGTTCAGTCGCGAGCCGGCTCCTTTGCTGGGCATCGATGTCAGTTCTTCCAGCGTCAAGCTGGTCGAGCTCGGGCGCAACCGCGCCGGTGACCTGGTGCTCGAGCGTTGCGCGATCGAGCCGCTGGAGCGGGGCTGGATCACCGATGGCAACATCGAGAAGTTCGACGAAGTGGCCGATGCCATTCGCCGCCTGGTGCGCAAGAGCGGCAGCCGGACCAAGAACGTGGCCATGGCATTGCCCGCCTCGGCCGTCATCACCAAGAAGATCATCCTCCCCGGAGGGCTGTCCGACAAGGAGCTGGAGGCCCAGGTGGAGTCCGAGGCCAACCAGTACATCCCGTTTTCCCTCGACGAGGTCAGTCTGGACTTCTGCGTCATCGGTCCCAGCGCCAGTTCGGTGGGCGACATCGAGGTGCTCATTGCCGCCTCGCGCAAGGAAAAGGTCTCCGATCGCCAGGGGCTGGCGGAGGCGGCCGGACTCAAGCCGGTCGTGATGGACGTGGAGTCGTATGCGTCTCGCATGGCTGCCGGGCGCATCATCGAAACCTTGCCCAACCAGGGCATGGACTCGCTGGTGGCCCTGTTCGAGGTCGGCGCCATGACCACCAGCATGCAGGTCATTCGCAACGACGAGGTGCTGTACGAGCGGGACCAGGCTTTCGGCGGTGCCCAGCTGACCCAGCTGATCGTCCGTCAGTACGGCTTCTCCACCGACGAGGCCGAGGCCAAGAAACGCTCCAGTGACCTGCCGGACGACTACCGCACCGCCGTGCTCGAGCCCTTCATCGAAAGCATGGCGCAGGAAGTGGGCCGGGCCCTGCAGTTCTTCTTCACCAGCACGCCCTTCAACAAGGTCGACCACATCCTGCTGGCCGGCGGGAGTGCGGCGCTGCCGGGTCTGACCGAGGCGGTGACGCACCAGACCTCGTTTGCCTGCATGGTGATCAACCCCTTCGATGCCATGGAGATGGCCTCGACGGTCCAGGCGCGCAAGCTCACCCGCGAGGCCCCGTCCTACCTGACCTCCACCGGTCTTGCCTTGCGGAGGTTTCACCAATGATCCTGATCAACCTGCTGCCGCACCGCGAGGCTGCGCGCAAGAAGCAAAAGGAACAGTTCTTCACCCAGTTGGGCATGTCCGCCTTGCTGGGCGGCATCATCTGTGGGGCCGTGTTCACCTGGTACCAGGGCCAGATCAGCGCGCAACAGGACCGCAATGCCTTCCTCCAGCGCGAGATCGCCAAGCTGGACGAAGAAATCAAGGACATCGCCAACCTGCAGCGTGAAATTGCCTCCCTGCGGGCCAGGCAGACCGCGGTCGAGGACCTGCAGCGCGACCGCAACATCCCGGTCCATCTGCTCAACGAACTGGTCGCCCAACTGCCTGACGGCGTCTACCTGATGGGCATGAAGCAGGAGGGCCAGAGCGTGTTGCTGACCGGCGTCGCCCAGTCCCAGGAGCGCGTGTCCGAACTGTTGCGCAACCTGTCCAACAACAGCACCTGGCTGACCCGCCCCGAGCTGGTGGAAATCGTGGCCGGAACGGTCACGCTGACCGCCCGTGAGCAGCGCCGGGTCTCGAATTTCACCATGCGCGTGGCCCTCAAGCGCGGCAGTGACAATGCCCCGGCAGCGCCAGGCGCTGCCGCCAACCCGCCCGGCAGGGGCTGATCGAGGCACAGACCGCCATGGCCAAATCACCCGCCATCCACATCGATTTCAAGCGGCTGCAGGACCAGGTCCAGCGGCAGTTCACCGGACTCGATCCGAACGACCCGTCCCAGTGGCCGGCCCTTCCTCGCAACCTGCTGTACATCGGCGTCTGTGTGCTGGTGGTGGTGGTGCTCTGGTACGCCTGGCTGAGCAAGGCCGACGAAGAGCTCGAGTTTGAGAAGACGCGCGAAGTCCAGTTGCGCGAGGACTACCGCAAGAAGCTGGTGCAGGCAGTCAACCTCGATGCGCTCAAGAAGCAGCTCGAGCAGGTGCAGACCTATGTGAACCAGCTTGAGCGCCAGCTGCCCAGCAAGGCCGAGATGGATGCGCTGCTCTCCGACATCAACCAGGCCGGCCTGGGGCGCAGCCTGCAGTTCGAGCTGTTCCGGCCCGGCAACGTGGTCGTCCAGCAGTACTACGCCGAGCTGCCGATCAGCATCCGGGTCACTGGCCGCTACCACGACATGGGCCTGTTCGCGGCCGACATCGCCAACCTGTCGCGCATCGTGACGCTGAACAACCTGAACCTGACCCCGGTGCGCGACCGCGACGGGGTGCTGACCATGGAAGGCATTGCCAAGACCTTCCGCTACCTGGACCAGGAAGAAATCGCGCAGCAGCAGGCCGCGGCACCGAGACAGGGGGCAGCGAGGTGAGAGCCAACATGACACGAACGGGCCTGCTGGCCCTGGCGGCGGCCGGTCTGGTCGCCTGCGGCCCGTCGGCCGAAGGCGAACTTCAGCAATGGATGGTGAGCGAACGCAACTCCATCCGCCCCAGCGTCACGCCCATCGAGCCGCCTGCGCGATTCGACCCGCAGGCCTATGTCGGCGAGACCGAACAGCCGCCTTTCGACCCCGAAAAGCTGACCAGTGTGCTGCGTGGCAGCCTGCCCCCGACCCTGTCCAACTCCGCGCTGATCGAAGCCGAGCTGAATCGGCGCAAGGAGCCGCTGGAGGCCTATCCGCTGGACACCATGGTCATGGTGGGCAGCCTGATGCGTCAGGGGCAGCTGGTGGCGCTGGTCAAGGTCAACGACCTGTTGTACCAGGTGCGCAGGGGCAACTACCTCGGCCAGAACTTCGGCCGGGTCAACAGCATCAGCGAGACCGAGGTCGTGCTGCGCGAGATCGTGCAGGACGGTGCAGGCGACTGGATCGAGCGCCCGGCGGCGCTGCAGCTACAAGAGGAAGGTACCAGATGAACAAGCCAAGCAAGGTCCTGCGGGCCGGCGCCGTGCAACGAACCCTGCTGAAGACAGCGGCCATGGCGGTCCTGGGTCTGGGAGCGGCGTGGGCGCATGCCCAGAACGCCATCCAGTCCATCACCGGATCCATGCAGGGCGGCTCCGAGGTGCTGCGCATCCAGCTGGCCGAGCCGCTGACGGCGGTGCCCAGCGGCTTCACCATCCAGTCACCGGCCCGGATCGCGCTGGACTTCCCTGGCGTGGTCAATGCGGTGGGACGCAATGCGGTCGAGCTCAACCAGGGCAACCTGCGCTCGGCCAACGTGGTGCAGGCGGGTGACCGCACGCGGGTCGTCATCAACCTCAGGCAGCCGGCTTCCTACGAGGCGAGCGCCGACGGCCGCACGCTGCTGGTGGTGCTGGGCCGCACCGAAGCCACCACGACCGCCGTCAGTGCACCCAGCGTGTTCGCCGAAAGCCGCAATCGCGACGTGGCCGCCCTGCGCGACATCGACTTCCGGCGCGGCGCCGGCAACACCGGTCGCGTGGTGGTCGAGCTGGGCAGCAACCAGGTGGGCGTGGACATCCGCCAGCAGGGCCAGAACCTGGTGGTCGACTTCCTCAAGACCTCGCTGCCCGAGGGCCTGCGCCGCCGGCTGGACGTGACCGACTTCGGTACCCCGGTCCAGACCATCACCACCACCCAGGTGGGCGACCGGGTTCGCATGCAGGTGACGCCCCGCGGCAACTGGGAGCATTCGGCCTATCAGAGCGACAACCAGTTCGTGCTGGAGGTGCGCGAGCAGGCGGTCGATCCGTCCAAGCTGACCCAGGGCCCGGGCTACAGCGGCGAGAAACTCTCGCTCAACTTCCAGAACATCGAGATCCGCGCGCTGCTGCAGGTGATTGCCGACTTCACCAACTTCAACGTCGTCACTTCCGACTCGGTCAGCGGATCGGTGACGTTGCGCCTGCGCGACGTGCCCTGGGACCAGGCGCTGGACATCATCCTGCAGGCCAAGGGCCTGGGCATGCGCAAGACCGGCAATGTGCTGTGGATCGCCCCGAATGACGAAATCGCCGCCCGCGAGAAGCAGGAACTCGAAGCCCGCGCTGCGGTGGAAACGCTGGAGTCGGTCAGGACGCAGGCGTTCCAGATGAACTACGCCAAAGCCACCGATGTGGCGGCGCAGATCATGGGTTCGGGGGCGGTCGGCGGCGGCGCGCCCGGTGCCGCGGCCAGTGCCCGCATTCTCTCACCGCGCGGCAGCGCCATTGCCGAGCCGCGCACCAACCAGCTGTTCGTGACCGACATTCCGTCCCGCCTGGAACAGGTGCAGCAGCTCATTGCCCGGCTCGACATTCCGGTGCGCCAGGTGCTGATCGAGGCACGCATCGTCGAGGCCGACGACCGCTTCGGCCGTTCCATCGGTGTGCGCCTGGGGGGCAGCGACCTGCGCGGCGTGCGCGGCGGCGACCCCGGTTATTCGGTGGGCGGCTCCAACCGGCTCGCGCTCGGGGGCAGCTACAACGCCATCTCCAGCACCACCGGCGAGAGCGTCAACGTGCTCGACACCATCAACACCTCGTTCGTCAACCTGCCATCGGCCGGTGCCGGCGGCTTCGCGCCGGCGGCCTTTGCGGTGTCGCTGTTCAGCGCGGCCGCGAACCGCTTCCTGAACCTGGAGATCTCGGCGCTGGAGGCCGACGGCCGCGGCAAGATCGTCTCCAGCCCGCGCATCGTGACCGCCGACCAGGTCAAGGCCATGATCGAACAGGGCACCGAGTTCCCTTACCAGGAAGCCACCTCCAGCGGCGCCACCTCCGTGGCTTTCCGCAAGGCCAGCCTGAAGCTGGAGGTCACGCCCCAGATCACGCCCGAAGGCAACATCATCATGGACGTGGCGGTCAACAAGGACAGCCGCGGTGAGACCACCCTCCAGGGCGTGGCCATCAACACCAAGGCGGTGCAGACCCAGGTGTTGGTCGAGAACGGCGGCACGGTGGTCATCGGCGGCATCTTCGAACTCACGGAGATCGAAGACGTGACCAAGGTGCCCCTGCTGGGCGACATCCCGGTGCTGGGCAACCTGTTCAAGAACCGTTCGCGCACCGCCAACAAATCCGAACTGCTGGTGTTCCTGACGCCCCGCGTCATCACTGACCGCGGCGTGACACGCTGAGGAACCGCCAGTCAGACGAAGAGAACAAGAGGAAGGAAAAACCATGAAGCTGTTCAATATGTTCGCGGCGCTGCTGACCGCAGCGGCGCTGGCGTCCTGCGGTGGCGGTGGGGGGAGTCCGGGCAATAC
>CALMYH010000165.1 GCA_937873395.1 uncultured Burkholderiales bacterium | reverse complement strand
GTTTTCCAGCCGCTTGAGAAAGGTGACGAGCTTGTCGGCGTCGATTCGGAAATGGTTGTAGACCACTCTGCCATCGGGATCGATCAGGATGAACCAGGGTGTGCCGCCGTTGCGGTAGCGGCGCATCAGCTCCGAACCCGCGCCGTCCTGTTCGTCACCGGCGTCGTGCCCGAAGGGAATGCCCAGCGCGTAGCGGGAGTGATTGGCCAGCATGCGCTCCCAGGTGTTCGAACCGAAGTCCTCGAACACGGTCTGGACTGCGGCGAACCCGACGAAGTCGCTCCCCCGAAACGCGTCGACCACCCGGGCAAGCGCCGGAAAGCCGGTCGCATGGCACCCCGGGCAGGCGTCCTGAAAACAGAAGATGAGCTTGAACCGGCCGGGCATGCGGTCCAGGTCGAAGTGTTCCAGCGCCTGGCCCGACGCGTCCACCCACCGGGTCACACCCAGGGGAGCGGCCGCTTCGCCAAGGACACCGGGTTCCTGTTTCGTTGTGGTCATGCGAAGTCTCCTTTCAGAAATCGTTGGGTACCCCAATCAGGTGCCGCAGAAGGTGCGGTGGGCTGCGGCCACTTCGGGCGAGGCCGGCAGCGTGAATGGCCGCGCGGACTCCACCGTCTCGTACGGCCGCCCCAGCACCGCCAGCAGGCGCTCGAACGGACCGAGGTCGGCCTCGTCCACGGCACTCGACAGCGCCGCCTCCACCTGGTGATTGCGCGGGATCACGAAGGGATTGACCGACCACGCCGTTGCGGCGCAGTCCTGCAAGGTCCTTCCCTCCCGGGCCATGCGCTGGCGCCAGCGCGCCAGCCAGTCCGAGAGCGCCGGGCGCTCCCGTCCGAACAGGTCGTGCAGTGCGGCATCCGGCCCCGTGATGGCGTCGGACAGGAGGCGGAACGCCAGCGTGAAGTCCACCTTTTCCCGCTGCAGCAGCTGCAGGAAGTCGTCCGCCAGGGCGCGGTCGTCCGGCTCTTCAGCGGCCAAGCCCAGCTTGGCGCGCAGCTGCCCGGTCCAATGCCGGTCAAAGCGCACGGCAAACCCGGCCACCACCTGTTCCACCCGTTCCACGACGTCGATATCGCGGGCGTCCAGAACCGGCAGCAACGCTTCGGCCAGACGGGCCAGGTTCCATTGCGCCATGGCCGGCTGCTGGCCGTAGGCATATCGCCCCTGACGGTCGATCGAGCTGAACACCGTGGCCGGATCGAAACCCTCCATGAACGCACACGGACCATAGTCGATGGTCTCGCCCGAAATGCTCATGTTGTCGGTGTTCATCACCCCGTGGATGAAGCCCACGCCCATCCAGCGTGCAATCAGCTGCGCCTGCCGCTCACAGACGGCCTCCAGCATCGGAATGGGCTTGTCGGAAAGCTTGGCGAGGGCGGGGTCATGCCGCGCCACGGCATAGTCGAGCAGCCGCCGAAGCATCACCTCCTCCTCCCGCGCCGCGAAGAACTCAAAAGTGCCCACCCGCAAGTGGCTGGCCGCCACGCGCACCAAGATCGCCCCGGGGGGCGAGCCCTCGCGGTTCACCCGCTCACCGGTCCGGATCACCGCCAGCCCACGCGTCGGGGGAATGCCCAACGCGTGCATGGCCTCGCCCATGAGGTACTCGCGCAGCGCCGGGCCCAGTGCCGCCTTGCCATCGCCACGGCGCGAAAACGGCGTACGGCCCGACCCCTTGAGGGCCAGGTCCCGACGCTGTCCTGCCGTGTCGATGAGTTCCCCGAGCAGCAAGGCGAGGCCACCCCCCAAGTGTGGCGAGAACTGGCCGAACTGGTGTCCCGCGTAGGCCTGCGCCAGCGGCGCCGCCTCAGCCGGCATTTCCACGCCGGACAGCCACGCCAGACCGGTCGCAGACTTCAGCGTCGCCGGCTCCAGCCCCAGCTCCAGCGCCAGGGCGTCGTTGAACTGCACCCAGGCCGGGGCCGGGGACGGCTCGGGCTTCCAAGGCACATAGAACCCCTGCATGTCCCGGAAGAAGCTGTTGTCAAACGGCAGCCGAAACGCCGGGCCCGTCCCCGGCGTCTTCGGCTCCGACACGGCCTTTGGTGTGGACGCACGCATGACTTCAGGCCGCCTTGAGACCATCGTTCGAAGCGCCGAACGCCCCGATCAGCTGCCGCTCGTCGAGCTCGAAGTCGCTGTAGAGCACCTCGTCCAGCGGATCGATCACCAAAAACCACGGCGTGCCGCGCGTCCCGTAGTCCGCCATGAGCGACGACGCGCGTCCGATCGCAGGGTCGTGTCCGAACGGAATGTTCAAGCCGTAGCGCAACTGCGTCTCGCGCAGGCGCTCGAAGGTGTTGGACTCGGCGCCCTCGAACACGGTCTGCACCGCGGCAAACGCGAAGCCGCGATCGCCCAACGCCTTGATCAGCTTCTGCAGGGTCGGAAAGCCATGGCTGTGGCAGCCCGGACACCAGTGCTGGAAGCAGAAGATCACTTTGAACCCGTCGCCCAGATCGGACAGCTTCAGCGGTGCCATGCTGCGCCCTTCGCCGTCGATCCACCACGGCACCCCCGGCTGGGGGGCCTGTTAAATGCCCGGGGATTGCATCCCCCTCCCCCCAGAAAAAAAACAGACCCACCGGGTCGCCCCCCCCCCGGGCGCGCCCCCCCCCACCGTTCTTGAGCGTTGGCCGTCAGCCGATCTCGCGTCGCGGCAGCTTCCAGCCCGCACGGGGGTAGTGGCAGGTGTAGCCGTTGGGGTGCTTGACCAGGTAGTCCTGATGCTCGGGCTCGGCCTCCCAGAACGGCCCCGCGGGCGCGAGCTCGGTGACCACCTTGCCCGGCCACAAACCCGAGGCATTCACATCGGCAATGGTCTGCTGCGCCGTGGCCAGCTGCTCGTCCGAGGTGTAGAAAATGGCCGACCGGTAGGAACTGCCGCGGTCATTGCCCTGGCGCCCCGGGGTGCTCGGATCGTGGATCTGGAAGAAGAACTCCAGCAGGTCGCGAAAGCTCGTCTGCGTGGGGTCGAACTCCACCTCCAACGCCTCGGCGTGGGTGCCGTGGTTGCGGTAGGTGGCGTTGGGCACATCGCCGCCGCTGTAGCCCACACGGGTGCGCAACACGCCAGGCAGCTTGCGCACCAGGTCCTGCATGCCCCAGAAACAACCGCCGGCCAGGACTGCTTTTTCGCTCGGGTTCATCGTGATCTCCTTCAAAGTTCTGCCTCAAGGCATTGAACCTGAAGTCGGGTCCGTTCGGCACAGCACAACGGCATTCGGCGTCCGCATCACGCCACCGATCGTCCAGAACCAGGGCGCGATGGACCTACGGCTGACTCAGATGCTCCATCTGCCAAGCGCTGGGCGATTGCCCCGAGGCCCGTTGAAACGCTCGCGCGAATGCGGTGGCATTACCGTAGCCCACCTGAGAGGCCACCGCCTTCACTGCCTGCCCTTGCGCGAGTAGGTTGCGGGCAACCGCCATGCGCCAGTGGGTCAAGTAGGTCAACGGCGGTATGCCCACCACCTGGACAAAGCGCAGGGCAAAGGCAGACCGGGACAGGTGCGCCAGCTCCGCCATGCTGTCAAGCGTCCAGTCGTGCTCTGGCGATTCGTGCAGCATGGACAGCACCACACCCAGACGGCTGTCGACCATGGCCTCCAGCACACCGCCGGACAGCAGTTGCCGATCAATCAGGTGACGCACAAGCACCACGAAGGTGTATTGCAGCAGGCGGTCGATCGCTTCCGCATTGTCGAAGGAGGTGTCGGGCTCGAAGCAGGCGGTCGATCGCTGCCCGATAACCAAAAGCACGTGCCTCGGCCTCCTCGAACAGCAGCTCTACCGGTCGCTGCAGCGATGACGTGGCGGTCAAGTCAATCACCGTGACGTCCGGCAAGATCATGTCCAGCGGCGGCGCCAATTCACTGAGGGTGGCGCACATCAGGTCCACCCCCTGCGGCCCTGAGCCCTGAACCCAGTGCTCCAACGCGCGGGGAAGCAACAGCACGCTGGGCGCCCGCACGTTCAGCGGCGCAAAGCCCTTGCGCGTCAGTTGCAGCTCGCCGCGACTCAGCAG
>CALMYH010000164.1 GCA_937873395.1 uncultured Burkholderiales bacterium | reverse complement strand
CGACAGGAGGCTCACACCGACCACGATGCGCAAGGCCGAGGTCTCCTTCTGAGGGTGGGAAGGCAAAGCTGCGGCCACGGCCATGGCCGCAGATGCGCCACAGATCGCCACCGCCGCGCCAGCCATCCAGCCCGTGTGGGCGGCCAACCCCATCCGCCGCGCGATCCAGACGCCCAGCAAAAGCGTGCTGCCAACGGCCAGCACGACCATGAGCAGCGGCTGCCAACCGAGCAGCAACACCTGGTCCAGCGTGATACGAAGACCCAGCAACGCGACCCCGATTCGCAGCACCTGCCGCGCGGTGAAGTCAATGCCGGGCCCGCAGGCCGTTTCCCGCGAGAGCGAGTTCAAGGCCATGCCCAGCAACAAGGCCAGCAGAAAGGCGGGCGCCTGGTATTGTTCTGACAGGGAAAGGGCGGCCAGTGCCACCACCTGGCACAGCACCAGTCCGGACCAGTGCTGCCGGCCCCAGAGTTGCAAACCGGCCATCGTGTTCAGGGTGCCAGGTCGTTCATGCCGAGCAGCGCAGCCGGGTTCCAGAACAGCGATGGCATGCCCCCGGTGTGCAGAAACAGGATCCGCTGCCCTGCCGACCAGTGGGAGGCCCTGGCAAGACCGATCAGACCGGCCATGATCTTGCCGGTGTAGACCGGGTCGAGCAGCAGGGTTTCGGTCCGGGCCAGCATCTGCACCTGCCAGAAGCCACCCACACAGCGAAGCCGCTCGGGCAATCGGCTGGCGTCCGTGCCGATCAGCTCGCAGACCTTGGTGGCCAGTTCCAGCACGATGGGCTCCTGCTGCGCCGGGTCCCGGCTGACACCGATACCGACGATGGGCAGGTCCATGCCCAGCGCTTCAAAGCCGGCCAGCAGCCCGGCATGCGTTCCGGAACTCCCCGAACCCACCACGATGGCGTCAAAGCGCGTGCCGGTCTCGCGCAGCTGCTGCTGCAGCTCGACGGCGCAGGCAGCATAGCCCAGGCTTCCAAGCGCATTGGAGCCACCCCCGGGGATGACGTAGGCCTTGCGCCCCTGCGACGCCACGGCCTCGGCCTCTTTCTGCATGGCCGCTCCCATGTCGGTGCCGGCCGGCACCACCGAGATGGATTCGACGCCCATCAGGCGGAACAAGAAGTGGTTGCCATTGGCATCGTCTTTGTAGCTGCCCGGCACACGCTCTTCGATGACGAAACGGCAGCGAAGCCCCTCCCGGATGGCGGCCGAGAGCGTGATGCGGCAATGGTTGCTCTGTGGCGCTCCGCAGGTAATCAGCGTGTCGGCGCCTTGGGCCAGCGCGTCGGCCACCAGGAACTCGAGCTTGCGCGTCTTGTTGCCGCCCGGGGCAAGCCCCAGCAGGTCGTCGCGCTTGACCCACACCTGCGGACCCGATCCGCCGGGACAAGTGGCCGCCAAGGCATGGGAAAAACGCGGCAGCGGTTCGATCGGCGTGGGGCCGCCGGAGTAGTGACGACGGGGAAAAGGGCTCAGGTCCATGAGGGATCGTCCAGAGGTTGTAAGGAGGGGGAAAGCGCAGGCCACACCGCATCCGGATCGAGCGGAAAGGCCGGCCGCGGAATGCGCGTGAGTGAGAGACGGGAAAGCACCGGCGTGGTCAGTCCGGGGCCATCGACCTCGATGATCCGGCTGGCAGGCGCAAAACCCTCGGAGGCCGCCCTGAAATGGCCACGGCTCTTGACCACCAGCGTCTGTACACCGGAGGTCGGGCTGTCGACGTCGACACCCAGAATCTCCAGTTGTGCAGGATCCAGCAGTTGCTGACGGTGCGTGATCACCACCACCCTGACGCCGCCGAGCTCCAGCAGCGCACTGGGCCCCATCGACTGCGAGCTGCCCTGGACCAGCCCCCGCCGACCGACAAAGTGGCCGTCGGACAGCGCCAACACCCTGGCCTGGTGCTCGAAGGCTCGAACATGCGCGTCGCCGCTGGCTCCCCGGTTGAAGCGGGCGTTGAAGACAGCGCCCATGCCAAGCTGGTGGGCCTCCTCGGCCAGAGAAGGGTCTGTGACCACACCGAGCAGGACCTGGTTCGCCCCGGCCTCCAGCAAGGCCTGCAACAAGGCAGTGGTGTTGCCACCACCACCACCACCGGGGTTGTCGGCCACATCGGCCAGGATCAGACGCCCGTCGGCGGTGTTCGCACCCTCCACCGAGCAGCCACCGCGCACCGCCATGGCCACGGCCTCCTCCAGCGGTGTCAGTCGGGAGACAAATTCGTGTCGGCGCTGCCACACCTCTGTGGCCAGCGACTTGGCGGCCGCCTCGGCGGCGGCCCGGGCACCGGCGACCGCAGTCGCCACGACGGCAAATCCGCACTTGGCGCTGTCGGCCAGGGGAAAGCCACCGCACAAGGAAATGTTGAGGACCTTCGGATCAGGCCACGCAGCCGCCAGCTCCAGCAACCGGGCATAGGGGGTCCCCGGTGCGATCAATTGCTCCGTGCTGGCGGGCAGGAACGGCAACTTCTGCAGCACAACTTCGCCCGGCCCCTGCGCCACCATGCGTCGCAACATCGCTGCGGCTTCGAGTCCGCGGTCACGCAGATCCACGTGCGGGTTGGTGCGGTACGCGACGAAGCCCGAAAGCGCATCGGTCATGCGGCGGGACACATTGGTGTGAAGATCGAACACGGCCACCACAGGCACGGACAGGCCTACGCAGCGCCGGATGCTCTCGAACAGGACACCGTCCGGATCATCCTCCTCGGTCGTCAACGCTGCACCGTGCGAACTGATGAAAACACCATCGAACCGACCCGCTTCCTGGAAGCGGGTTTCCACATCGGACAGAAAGCGCTGCCACCAGCCATGGTCGGCGGGTCCACCCGGGTAGGCCAGGGCCATCCGAAGCGGAACTGGCTCCCACGGGCCGCTCGTGTCCATGCCTTCGACGAATCCCTGGGTGTCCGGCAGCAGACGCGGAGCCAGGGCGCGCAGCTCACTGAGCAAGGCATCCCCGGCGCAGTCACAGGCACGGGCAAACATCTCACCCGTGGTGACGGGCGAGAACCGGTTGGCCTCCAGGAAGAAGCCCACCAGCCCGATGCGGGGGGGATGGCTCATCTGGCAAGCCGCGTTCAGGCGAGCTTGATACCGCGCACCAAGGGCTGGTACTTGGCCAGCTCGGCGGCGACAAACCGGGACGTTTCCTGCGGCGAGAGGGTGGACGCCAGCTCAACGCCCAGGCGATCGCGCTGCTGCACATTGGACGGCAACATGAGCGCCTCGTTGACAACGGCATTGAGGCGACTGACCACGGCCGGCGGCGTGCCCACCGGCGCGTAGACCACGCCCCAGGTCGACAGCTCAAGCCCCCTGAGCGCCTCGATCTCGCCGAAGGCCTGGGCATCCGCTATCGCTGGCAGGCGCCGGGCCGTCGTCACGCCAATGGCCTTGAGCCGGCCACTGCGGGCAAAGCCAGCCGCGTTCGCGGCACTGGTGATGCCGATGTCGACCTGCCCGCTCATGACGTCGTTGAGGATCTGGGCACCGCCGCGGTAGGGGATGTGCAGCATGAAAACGCCCGCCCGCGCCTTGAAGGCCTCGCCAATGACGTGCTGGAAGGTGCCCACCCCAGGAGAGCCATAGCTGAAGCGCCCCGGGTTGGCCCGCGCCATCGCCACAAAGTCCGCAAGGGTTCGAGCCGGGAAGTCGGGCCGCGCCACGAAGACGGCTGGGGTTCCGCCCACAAAGGCCACTGGAAGCAGGTCATCGACCT
>CALMYH010000163.1 GCA_937873395.1 uncultured Burkholderiales bacterium | reverse complement strand
GCCGGGCTTTATATTTCCTTGAACCAATGCTCTTTGAGCCCGGGCTTGGTACATCGCGTGGCTGGTGCGAGCGTCTCGCGTCAGATGAACCCGAAGCCACGCTGCCCTCGCCCACCTGAACCCCCGGTTCAGGATGACGGTCCGGTGGCATTCGCAGACACCTTATTCTGACCCCCCTGCGCCGCTTCGCGTCTTCCCCCCCCCTCTCCTGCGGGAGGGGAGACGCGGGCTGTGGCCTGGCTTGGCCGGTTCCACGGCCGCTCTGGCTGAACCCCCCTTCCGCTACCCCATGCTCGAGCCCTTGTTGATCGTCTATCTGGTCTTGTTGGGGCTGTGCACCGGCTTTCTGGCGGGGCTGCTGGGCATCGGGGGCGGCATGATCATGGTGCCCTTCATCACCGCCATCCTGACCGCGCGCGGTGTCTCGCCCGATCTGGCGGTCAAGGTCGCCATTGCCACCTCGATGTCCACCATCGTGTTCACCTCCATCTCCAGTCTGCGGGCCCACCACAAGCGCGGCGCCGTGCGCTGGGACATCGTGCGGGGACTGGCCCCCGGTATCGTCCTGGGCGCGGCCGTGGCCAGCGTGGGGGTGTTCGCCGCGCTAAAGGGCGCCTGGCTGGCCCTGTTCTTTGCCCTGTTCGTCAGCTTCTCGGCCACCCAGATGCTGCTCGACAAAAAACCCAAACCCTCGCGCGGACTGCCCGGTAAGGCGGGCCAGCTCGGGGCCGGGTCCGTCATCGGCTTTCTGTCGGGTCTGGTCGGCGCGGGCGGAGGCTTTGTCAGTGTGCCCTTCATGACCTGGTGCAACGTGCTCATCCACCAGGCCGTGGCCACCAGCGCCGCCCTGGGGCTGCCCATCGCCCTGGCCAACACCGTCGGGTACGTGGTGGCCGGTCAGGGCGTCGACGGCCTGCCGCCCGGCTCCGTCGGCTATGTGTTCGTGCCCGCCCTGGTCGTGATCGCGGCCGCCAGCGTGCTCATGGCCCCCTGGGGTGTCAAGGCCGCCCACGCCCTGCCCGTCAAGTCGCTCAAGCGGGTCTTCGCCAGCGTGCTCTACCTGCTGGCGTCCTACATGGTCTGGAAGGCCCTCTCCATCTGAGCGCGTGAAGGCGGTCCGCGACGGGTCAGCCCAGCGGGCGGTCGGCCACCACGATGCCGTCCTCGTCGGCGCACAGCCAGTCGCCCGGGCGCACCCACACCCCCTGCAGCTGCACCGCCACCTCGCGCTGGCCCTCGTTGCGCCTCTCGGTCGGCAGCGGGATGGCCGCCAGCGCCCGGATGCCCACCTGGCACGCCGCCAGTTCGGTCACGTCGCGCACACAGCCGTCGATGACCACACCGGCCCAGCCGTTGCGGGCCGCCGCCGCCCCCAGATTGCCCCCCAGCAGCGCCCGGCGCAACGAGCCGCCGCCATCGACCACCAGCACCCGGCCCTCGCCCGGGCTGTCCACGGCCGCCTTCACCCAGGTGTTGTCCTCATGGCATTTGACGGTGACGACCGCACCGGCAAAGCGGCGCACGGCGCCGAAGTCACGGAACACCGGCGGCAACACGCGAAAGCGACCCGAAGCGTCGTTCTTGTGCGCATCGCACAGGTCACAGGTGGCAGGAAAGGTGATGGGGTTCATGATCACAAACTCACTCGCTGAAGAACGGAAAAAGGCCTCTCGACGGGGGTCCGCCCAGAGGCACTGGCCTGGGGCGATTGTGCGCATTCGGCTCCCCCTGGGAGACAGCGCGACCCCCCTGGCGCCCACAAGTGTTGTTTTCCCCGCCAAAAACCGGCGTTTTCCCTCTGAATACCTGCAAAAAAGCCCCCCCCGCACCTTGGAATGCCGCACCAAGTCCATTAGCATCCGAAACACCGGCACAGGAGCGCGATCCCGCGCCGGTGTCAACACCACTTCCAGAAGGAAACGCAACCATGGCAACTGCAAAGAAAGCTCCCGCCAAGAAGGCGGCTCCGGCCAAGAAGGCCGCCCCGGCCAAGAAAGCCGCTCCGGCCAAGAAAGCTGCTGCGCCCGCCAAGAAGGCCGCTGCCCCCGCCAAGAAGGCCGCCGCGCCTGCCAAGAAAGCCGCTCCGGCCAAAAAAGCGGCTGCGCCCGCCAAGAAGGCCGCTGCCAAGAAGGCCGCGCCCGCCAAGAAGCGCACCCCCAACGCCGCCTTCATGAAGGCCATGACCCCCAGCGCTGCCCTGGCCGCCATCGTCGGCGCCAACCCGCTGCCGCGCACCGAAGTCACCAAGAAGGTGTGGGAATACATCAAGAAGAACAAGCTGCAAGACGCTGTCAACAAGCGCATCATCAAGGCCGACGCCAAGCTGAAGGAAATCTTCAAGAAGGCCGAAGCCAACATGTTCGAAATGACGAAGATGATCAACGATCACCTCAAGTGAACATGCCATCCCGGGCGGCCCCTGGCGGGTCCGCCATCGCAAAGAAGCCGGCCCAGCCGGCTTTTTTGTTGCCTGATCTCGATGTGCCCTTGGAGAAATGTCAGCCAGTATCAAGCCAAGCCCCCCAGACTGCGGGCGCCGGCAGCCCCTGGCTTGGTTGTCCATACAAACTGTGCGAAACTTTTCCATCCTGTTTCCCCCATCCTGGGGATGACACCTCACCCCCGAACCGACACGATGGCTCTGCAGACAACCGAGGAAGCCGCGCTCCTGGCTGCGGGCCTTCCCTTGCAACAACACAAGGTGGTTCTGGTGATCGATCTGGTGGAATCGGTGCGCCTGATGGCGGCGCATGAGGCCGAGGTGATCGAGCGCTGGCGCGGTTTCATGACCTATGCGGGTGAACAGATCGGTGCTCATCAGGGCCGCCTGGTCAAAAGCCTGGGAGACGGCCTGCTGGCGGAGTTCGACAGTGCGGCGCCGGCGCTCAGGGCGACGCAGCGCCTGCAGACCTATTTCGACGACAGCAATGCCCTCCTGCCCGCCGACCGGCAGATGCACCTTCGCGCCGGCCTGAACGCCAGCCACCTGTATGTCGGGGAACACGACGTGTACGGACATGGCGTGAACCTCGCGGCACGGGTGGCCGGGCTGGCGGGACCAGGTCAGGTGGTCGTGACGGCGCCGGTCCGGGACGCGATCGTGGACGGCATGGACGGCGAGGTGGAAGACATGGGTGAGAGCTACCTCAAGCACTGGCCCGAGCCGGTGCGCACCTGGCGGGTCTGGCCCACCGACCGGGTCGGGGATGGCCTTGTCCGTCCCCGACGGATGGGGGCTGCCCAGGAAGACCTGCGTCCGACCATCGCCGTGATCCCGTTCGACTGCCGTGCCGGCGTCCCGGACCATCTGGTGATCGGTGAACTGCTGGCCGACGGTGTGATCACCCAACTCTCGCGCGAGGGGCAGCTGCGCGTCATCTCCCGGCTGTCGACCACCGCTTTCCGCGGCCGCCAGACCGATCTGGACGAAATCCAGCACCACCTGGCGGCCAGCTTCGTGCTCAGTGGCAGCTACAGTGTGCTGGGTGACAAGGTGGTCATCAATGCAGAACTGTGTGATGCACGCCGCAACGATGTGGTCTGGGCCGACCGGCTCGTGGGTCCGGTCGAGGATCTGTTGCAGGTCGACAGCCAGCTGATCCACCAGCTCACGGATGCCAGCACCGAGGCGCTGATGGATGCCACCATCCGTCGCGCCATGGTGGTGCCGGTGCCCCAGCTCGACAGCAACGCCCTGCTGCTGGGGGGGATTGCCCTGATGCACCGCTCCACCGCGCGCGATCTGGAACGCAGCAGGGAGTTGCTTGAAGCCGTGACCGATCGGCACGGCCGAGTCGCCACGCCCTGGGCCTGGATGGCCAAGTGGCACATCCTGAACATCATTCAGGGGCGCAGCGCCGACGCGCCGGCCGAGTTCCGACGGGCCATCGACATCGCCGACCGAGCGCTCGACCTGGAACCCCACAGCTCCCTGGCCCTGGCCATCAAGGGCCATGTCCAATGCCACCTCGGCGTTGACCTGGACACCTCACGCCAGTTGCTGCTGCAGGCCACCGACCTCAACCCGAACGACCACAACGCCTGGCTGTACGCCGGTTTCTGGTCCACCATGTGGGGCGACCCGGCCGACGCGGTGCGTGAGTCGGAGCGGGCTCTCGAACTCTCCCCGCTGGACCCGCAGCGTTTTTTCATCGAGATGCTGGTGGCGCACGCCTACTTCGCCTCCCATCAGCTCGACAAAGCCATCGACATGTGCAGGCGGTCACTCAAGCGCAACCGCTACTATCTGGCTTCGTTAAGGGTACTGATGACATGCCTGTACGAGTCGGGGAATCTTGAAGAAGCGCGAGAGGTGAAGGACACCTTGCTGAAGCTGCAACCTGAGATCACAGTTGCCAAATTCCTGTCTTATGGGACAGCGAGCGACTCGAGGCAGAGGGTGGCCACCGCGATGTCAGCGTTGGGCATCCGCTGAAGAATCACTTTTTTGCCCTAACCATAGGAACGTTCCATGAGCAACTACGGCGGTTTTGGTGGCTTTGGTGGCTTTGGTGGCTTTGGTGGTTTTGGCGGCTTCGGGGGATTTGGTGGTTTCGGAGGATTTGGGGGATTTGGCAGTCAGGGTGGTTTTGGCGGGTTTGCTGCCCAAGATGGCAGCATCGCTCAGGCGTTGACGCTCAACCGCAATGCCATTGCCGGCCCCTTCGAAGGCCCGGTCATCACCCCGCCGGAGCCCGGCTTCAACGACCCGGCCAACCTGTCCCTGTGGGCCGAAGGCCCGCGCCTGAGCGCCTGCTTCAGCGAACTGGTCGAGGGGTTGCAGTACGGTGCCCACAAGGGCAAGGCCGGCCTGCACTTCGTCGAGGTGGGCAAGAAGGGCTGCAAGCAGCGCGAACTGCTCAGCCTGGACGCTCCCGACCTGACCCTGCTCAAGGCCCAGATGGAGTTGGTGGCCGCCTACGCCGACCTGCGGGGTGACCGGGGAGCCGAGATCCTGTCGCAAGTGGGGCTGCCCGTGCCCTTCTGGGCCGCCATCACCGGCATGCTCGACCACCGCCAGAAGAAGACCCAGCAATTGCTGGCGCTGGCCTTTGCGCTGGCCCACCACGTCGAGATGCGCTTCAAGCAGATCTTTGCGGTCGTGCGTCCGGTGGAGCTCTCGCCCCAGATCCAGCCCCTGATTCCCACGCCCGGCCATGGCGCCTACCCCAGTGGCCATGCCACCGAGGCGTTCGTCGCCGCCACCCTGCTCGACGCGCTGTTGCGTGCCGCCCGGCCGGCCGCCAGCCACAAGCAGGGCAACGACGACCGGCGCCTGCAGTTGCAACGCCAGGCCTACCGGATTGCCGTCAACCGCACCGTGGCCGGCGTGCACTACCCGGTCGATTCGGCCGTCGGCCGGGTGCTCGGCACCCTGCTGGCCGAGTTCATGGTGGGCCGCTGCAGCGGTGCCAGCCTGCGCCAGCGCGAATTCATGGGCAGCACCTACGCCGGTCCCGGGGGCAGCGCGCGCGACTTCGACCTGCAGGACTCGATCGACAACGGCGATGCCGGTCGCCAGGTCGGTCCGGCGTTCGGGCTGCCCACCGGCCCCTTGATGGCCTGGCTCTGGAACGAGGCTGTCAAGGAGTGGCAATGAAGGCCGGGCGCCCGGGCGCCCACCCTGCCCCCAACCATTGGGTGGATCTGCCACGAGGCCGTTTCACCGGCATCGACTGGTCGGCCACGGATGCCCTGCACCGCGGCGACCCCTACCTGGCCTGGGCAGAGACCACGGATTTTGCGGGCTTTCGAGACGCCTACGGCCGACCGGCGCGCCCCGAGTGGCTGCCGCTGCTGATTGAGCTGGCCGAGGGATTCAGTGTCGCCGATCTGGTCGCCGCCACCGACCCTGCCTGGCTGCAGGTTCCGAGCGTCTACCTCGGCTTCGGCGCAGGGTTGCGCTTTTGCACCGCCCGCGCGCGCCGTGGTTTCTTCGACGCGCTGAAACCCGGGCGCCCGCTGCACAGTCGGGTGCTGCGCTACGACCTCGGCCTGCCCGTGGGTCACCATGCCCGCCCGCTGGCCCGGCATGCGGCCGATGGTGATCCCTGCCCTGCGCCTGCCTGCACCGTTGAGGGTGAGGTGGTGGTGATCATCGACAACGGCCTGGCGCTGGCCCATGCCGATTTCATCAGTGGCCCGGATCACCAGACCCGGGTGGCCGCCTTCTGGCGACAAGACGAAACCCAGGGACCCCACGGCCGTGCCGCCGTCTCACCCACGCCGGCCCCGCTGGACCCGACCCGTGCAGGCCCCACACCCACCGATCTGGGGTATGGCCATGAACTGACCGGCCCGGCCATCCAGGCCGCCATTGCGGCACATACCCATCAGGGCAAGGTCGACGAAGACGCGCTCTACCGGCACTGGCAGATGTGGGAGCTGAACCATGCGTCCCAGCACGGCACCCATGTGGGCAGCCTGGCAGCAGGGCCTCGCATCTACACCCGCACCATCGGCACCGAAGACAGCCCACCCGACTGGCAGCCGGCGAACGACCCCGCGTCGCGCGCCCCTTTGCTCGTGGCCCAGCTGGACTGGGCCAGCGTGGCCGACAGTTCGGGCGGCGCCCTGAGCGTCAGCGTCATGGACGCGCTCGCCTGGGCGCTGAGCCGGTGTGCGGCAGAGTCCTGTGTGACCATCAACCTGAGCTGGGGCGCCCTGGCTGGTCCGCACAACGGCAGCTCCATGCTGGAAGCAGGCATGGCCCAGCTGATCGCTTCCAGTGGTCGCGACTGCCGGCTGATCATCCCGGCCGGCAACGCCTACCAGGCGCGCACCCATGCCAATGCATGGCTCAAACCCGCGCAACCGGATCTGAAAACAAAACAGCACAAGCAAGACAAGGCTCACGAGGCCACATTGCACTGGCGGCTGCCTCCCGACGACTACAGCCAGAGCTTCCTGGAGCTCTGGTTCGAGGTCCACGAGCAACCCACCCGGCCCCTGAAGAAGCTGCAAATAGAGATCACGCCGCCTGGTGCATCGGCTCCCCTGCCGCCGATCAGTCTGGGAGAGAGCAAGGTCTGGCCCTCGGCAGCAAAGCCACAGGTGGCCATTCTGTTCCCGCAGCAGAGTGCCCTGGGCCACCCGGGCAGTTGCGCGCTGATTGCCCTGGCGCCCACCGCCAGCTGGTTTGACAACACCGTGACCACCCGAGCCGGGTCCTGGCGCGTGCGCATCATCAACCGGAGTGACGCCTCCTTGGTGATGGACGCCTATATCGAGCGCGACGACGTTCCGCTGGGCGTGGACGATACCGGTGCCCGCCCGTCATGGCTGGAAGACCGGCATTACGACACCAGCGGCGGACTGGGTGGCTTCATCGACCAGCCGGACAACCCCTCAATGGTCAGGCGCAGCGGCGCCTTCAACGACATCGCCACCGGACCAGGCACGGTGTCGGTGGGGGGTATCCGCTACTTTGCCAGCACCATGGACCCCATGGCCCGTTACAGCCCGCGCTCGCCCGACCCGGACGCCGGCCGGCCGGAACGTGCCAACGTACAGAAGGTGCCCGACCGGTTCGCGGTCAGCGACGACCATGCGACACTCTGGGGCGTGCGTTCGGCCGGCACACGCAGTGCGGCCCGGGTCCGTCTTGTCGGCACCAGCATGGCGGCACCCCAGGTGGCGCGCGACCGGGTCAAGCGGGGTGGCGACGCCCCTGCTTGAAAGCGGCACGAGCGCTCACCAGCGCGCCGGCAAAGGCTTGAGCAGCCAGATCCAGCGGTCACGCACCGCGATGTATCCCCCCGTCTCCAGGTCGCGCAGCAGACGGCTGACCATCTCACGCGAGCAGGCGAGGTGCTGGGCCATGGCCTGATGGGTCAGGCGCTCGCCGACCACCCGTTCACCCTGAGCGTTCGGGTCGAGCGCCAACTGGTTGAGAAACCGCACCAGGCGACCGTAGACATCGATCAGCGCGACATTGCGCGCGCTTTCTGTGGCGAGGCGGGCACGGCGGATCAGACGGCTCATGAGTTCGAGCGCGAAGGCCGGTTGCCGGGCAATGTAGTCCAGCAGCACGTCGCGCGTGATGACAGCGCAGGTACTGGGTTCCATGGCTTCGACGTTGGCTGAACGCGGCCCCCCGTCCAGAGACATTTCGCCCACGTATTCCCCGGGACCGTAAACACCCAGGGTGAGTTCCTTGCCCTGGCCGTCACCCAGAAAGGCCCGCAGGCGCCCCTGCAGGACGATGTAGAGCGTGTCGCCGGTTTCCCCTTCCTGAATCAGCAGCGCCCCGCGACGGTAGCGCCGCTGCACCCCCATCGCGGCCAGCGCCTGCACATGGCTGGAGGGGTCGGGCGACTGGGGAATCGGGCTGGACATGGAAGATCAGAAATGGGCGACGTGCACTGGATTCTGCGCCACCGGTGTGATGATGCGCAAGGCAGGCACCACAGGAGGCAGGCTGTTGACCCGCTGCATGAGCTTGCGGATGCTGCAGCAGCCAGTTTTCTCACGCAGGGACTTGACCTGGCTGCGGACCGTCGACTCTGCCACACCGTGCTCCCGGGCAATGTCCGGCACACCCAGACCGCGGCACAAGCCGATCATGACCGACTCCTCGCTCGGGCTCAGCCCCTTGCTGCGGGCGAACATGCGAACGGCGAGGTTGTCGCTGGTATTCTGGCGCTGCAGGAGGACCAGCACCGTGGGCGACTCGGTTTCCAGCGGGTGGCTCAGCGGGATGAAAGCGAGCGAGAGCTCATGCTCGTCGTCTTCCAGAAGCACCAGCTTGCGTTGGCCTCGCAGCGCCAGGTCCAAGCCTTGCTGGATCTGGGTGGTGTGGTCCGCTGACGTACCCAGCAGGGCACTGCCTCGAGAAACCACCAGCCGGGCACTCGCAAGCTCGTGGCGCGCCAGGTGGTTGGTGTGCTGGATGCGGCCGCGCTCGTCGATCACCAGCACCCCGTAGTCGATTTCGTCCAGCATGCGCATGAGCATGGCGTTGGCCACCGGGGCGGCAGCCCCTTCGACGCCCGCGCCGAAACCCCCGTTGCCCCACATTGTTTCGCCGACCTGCCACATGGTGAGTCCTCCTGGTTGATGGAGTCCAGTGTAGGCAGTCCACTTCGACCGATCACGCGGCCCAGTACCCCGGAAAGTGTGACGTATTTCCCGAATCGACAGCCTCGCAGGCCCAAAGAAATCAGAAGAACGTATGCAGCTCAGGACCTCTGCTGCTGGGCCTGTAGCCGGATCTGGTCCAGCGTTCCCCGGGTGGTGATGACCTGGGCGTCCAGCGGCAGATGGATGACGGTGCCGGTGCTGGCCTGCAGGGCCCGCAGCAGCGCGGGCTCGAAGGCCGCGGTCTCGTCCACACGCTCAGCGGCGTAGCCGTAGGCCCGGGCCAGCGCACAGAAATCGGGGTTGCGCAGGTCCGAGCCGCTGACACGCGCCGGATACTCGCGCTCCTGGTGCATTCGGATGGTGCCGTAGGTGCCGTTGTCCACCAGCAGGATGATGCTGCGTGCGCCGTGCTGCACGGCAGTGGCCAGTTCCTGACCGTTCATGAGGAAGTCGCCATCCCCCGCGATGGTGAACACGGTTCGCCCGGTCAGGACCGATGCGGCGATGCCGGCCGGCACGCCATAGCCCATGGCCCCGTTGGTGGGGGCCAGCTGGGTCTTCTGGCCTTTGGCCAGGCCGTGGTAACGGTAGAAGCGGTGCAGCCAAGTGGCGAAGTTGCCGGCGCCATTGGTCAGCACAGCGTCGGCCGGCAAGTGCTTTTGCAGCGTGTGGATGATGGCGGGCATGTCGACCGGGCCCGGCAGCACGGTGCCGTAGTTGCCCACGTCGACATGGGTTTCGTAGTCGGCGTGGCAGGCCGCGGACCAGGCGCTCCAGGCCACTTCGGTGGGCGCGGTCAGCACCTCCAGGCTGCGGGCGGCCGCGTTCATGGTGGCGTTGATGGCCAGCGTGGGCTGGTAGACCCGGCCCAGTTCCTCGGCACTGGCGTGGATGTGCACCAGCTTCTGGCGGGGCACGGGGGCTTCCAGAAGCGTATATCCGCCGGTGGTGGACTCGCCCAGGCGCGGACCGATGGCGATGAGCAGATCGCTGTCACGGATGCGCCGGGCCAGTGCCGGGTTGATGCCCAGGCCCATGTCGCCCGCGTACAGCGGGTGGTGGTTGTCGAAGGTGTCCTGGAAACGGAAGGTGTTGGCCACCGGCAGCTGCCAGTTTTCGGCGAAGCGCTGCAGGGCCGCCGCCGACTGCGGTGTCCAGCCGCCACCACCGGCCAGCACCAGGGGGCGCTCGGCCGACAGCAGCAGGCTGCGCAGTTCGCGCAGGGCGCCGGGGTCGCTCCAGGCCTGCACCGGCTCCACGCGTGGCAGGGGCCGGGCATCGACCGGCCGGGTGAGCATGTCTTCCGGCAACACCAGTACCACCGGTCCGGGCCGGCCATTCATGGCGGTGGCAAAAGCGCGGGCCACGTACTCCGGAATGCGCCGGGCATCGTCGATGCGTTCCACCCGCTTGGCCATGCCCCGGGTCGAGGGCCCGAAGAACACGCTGTAGTCGACCTCCTGGAAGGCCTCGCGGTCGCGCGCATCGCTGGCCACATCACCCACGAACAGCACCATGGGTGTCGAGTCCTGGAAGGCCGTGTGCAGCCCGATGGAAGCGTTGGTGGCGCCAGGCCCGCGGGTCACGAAACACACGCCGGGGCGTCCGGTCAGCTTGCCCTGGGCCTCGGCCATGAAGGCCGCCCCACCCTCCTGGCGGTTGATGACGAAGCGGATCTGGTCGGCGTGGGCGTGAAAGCCGTCCAGCACGGCCAGGTAACTCTCTCCGGGCACACCGAAGGCATGGGTGACGCCCTGGGCGATGAGGCATTCGACAAGTAGGTGGCCAGCCAGTTTCTGGGTCATGTTCAGCAATCAGAAAAATGGGAATATCAATGGGGCGTGGTGCGGCGGCCGACGCCCACGGCCGCGTAGACCGAGACGAGCAGCACCAGACCGGCGCCCGCCAGCGTGGCGGCGTACCAGCCCTGGTCCATCAGCACACCGAAGAACAGGGGAGAAATGGCAAAACCGGTGTCAAGCCCGGAATAGACAGTGCCATAGACGCGCCCGGTCGCGCCTTTGGGTGTGGCCTTCTTGATCATCATGTCCCGGCTCGGCCCACCCACGCCGACGGCAAAACCCGTGAGGGCCAGCGCCACCATGGTCCCCGTGGCCCCGAGCACACCGGTTGCACAGACCAGCAGCAGCAGACCGCCTGCGGTCATGGTCAAGGCCACCACCCGGTCGCTGCTCCAGTGCTGGCGCTGTCCCCAGGTGGCCACGAAGCCCCCCACCAGCATGCCGAAGGCCCCACACACCATGTAGGCGCTGAGCGTCAGTGTGGCCGCCTCCACACCCACGCCATGCACCGCCTTCAGAATCGACGGACCGAAGCTCTGCACCACCGCCAAGGTCATGGTGGACAGCAGAAAAAAGGCAAAGCACCACCAGACCACCGGCAGCTTGAGAAAAGCCAGATCGGAGCGCGCGGTGGCGTCGGGGTGGCGCAGCACCACCTGGGTGCGCAGGCGTTCGCGTTGCCAGAACAGCACCCCCAGCACCAGCACGTAGAACACCGCCGCCGCATGGTAGGCGGTGCGCCAGTCGGCCATGGCGGTGATGCCCACCAGGAACGCGGGGGCCAGCGCCCAGCCCAGGTTGCCGGTCAGGCCATGCACGCTGAAGGCGTGCCCCAGCCGGGCCGGCGAGACCCGCTGGTTCAGGATGGTGAAATCGGCCGGATGGAAGGGGGCATTGCCCAGGCCGGCCAGCATGGCCACCAGCACCAGACCGTGGTAGCCGGTGGCCTGCGAGGCCATCAAGGAGGCCGCCAGGAAGCAGGAAATGGCGGCAAACAGCACGGGGCGGGCACCGATGCGATCCACCACAAATCCGGACAGGGCCTGGCCCACGCCTGAGATGACGAAAAAAATCGTCATCAGCAGACCGACGTCGGCAAAACTCAGGCCGAAGTCGCGCATGAAGACCGGGAACAGTGGCGCCAGCAGCAGATGCGAGAAGTGCGAGGTGCCGTGGGCCAGTCCGACCAGGCCGATGACGGCCGCGTCCTGCTGCAAGGGAACGGAGTCGGGGTTCGGGCTCAAGCCCGCGGCGGCGGTGGACATCGGGCGATGTTATGCGATGCCCACCTTCGACGCTGTCGCCTGCGCCCGCCGGCAGGCGCTGGCGCTTCAACCGCTGGCCGATGGGCTGCCCGTGATCACTCCCATGACCTGCTGGACATCAGGGGCACTGGTCACCGGGGAGAGGCGACGCGCACGGATGAGCTTGATGCAACTGCGCCGGCTCATCGAATGGGTACGCCCGCCGGCGCTGTTGAACATGAACAAGGTGCCCGCCGGGTTGGACCAGGCCAACTGCGCGCGCAGCCATTCGCCTTGCGATTGCAGGTCGATCCAGATGCCGGGCTGCAGTGCAGCCAGCACGGCGTCAACGGCGGCGTCATCCAGTTCAGGGACCACAGGCTGCGTCCCCGTCGATGGCAGTGCGCCCAGCTCGGCATAGTCGGTGAAGCGCGCTTCCTCGACCCCGCTCGACTCCAGCTCGCTGCGCCCCAGCCAGGGGCCCTCGGGCCGGTAAGTACCTTCCACCGCCTGAGCGCCGGAAACCGATCCCATCGCCGTCTCCACTGGATCTGGCGTGGGTCCGGGGACAGAAACGGCGTCGGGCTCAGCCCGAACGGCGGCCGTGGCCGTGGCGGCCGGGGCCGACAGGGTCTCATGGTGGCGCGAATAGGCGTCGAAAAAGATGTGTGTCTCTTCCACACCCTTGCCGATGCTGGCCAAACCCAGACGCAAGGTGCGGATGAGGTCGGGACGAGCGGCCAGAACCGCCGCAGCATCGTTTTGCATCACGGCAGGCTGCACGCTCCAGAGCAGCGAGGCGGCAGCCCGTTCACAGCTCAGGGCATCCGGTCCGGCCGGTGCCGGGGAAAGGCGCGCCCAGGCCAGCACGGTCGACCACCATCCACAAAGGAAAGACACCACAAAACCGGGGGCGTCGGCCATCTCAGGCAATTGCGACATTTCCAGGGTGATGCGATCTGCCAGCGCCTGGCGTTCGTCAGCCAGACGGACGGCCTGAAGACGCTGCTCCTGCTGCGCACGCAGCGCCTGTTCCTGGGTCCGCCAGGCTGCCGACAGCCGGTCCAGCGCGCGGGCGAAATCTCCCGTGTCCACCCGATCCAGCGCATTGAGCTCCCGAAAGGCCTGTTGCACCGGTTGGAGAAAGTCCTGGAAGGCCTCGGTGGCGGCATTGTTGTGCTCCACGGCTCGGTGCAGCACCGCATCCAGCAGACGGCGGGCCGGGTGGCTCTGCTGCGTGATGAATCTCGGCTGCGACAAGCTCAGTCGCAACAGCGCTGGCTCCAGCGCGACGACCGCCTCGCCCACCGGACGCAACAACAAGGGGTCGCCCGCCAGGCGCCCCACCAGACCCCTGACCACGTCCAGGGCCACCACCTGTTCGAACGTGGCGGCTTGGGTCTTGAGCAAGAGGAGATGGCGAGCACGCTCGACCGGGTCAGACCAGAAGCCCCAAACCTGGGGGTCGAGTCGGCTTGCGATCCCTGGGACGCCTGTCAGGCCGAGCCCGGATGGGGTCTGTTCGGAACCGGGATGCTGGGCCTCCAGTCGTTCGAGCTGGGTCGCCACCAGCATCTGGAAGCGGGCCGGCAGCGGCTGCTCCAACCGACCGTTGGCGGGCGACAGGAACGCCTTGAGCCACTGCGGCTCAAGTTCATGGTCCGGGCGGCACAGGCTCTCCAGCGCCGGCAAGGTCTGGTCCGGGTCGGCACCCGGCAGCGACGCGACACCCGCAGGACTCGGGGGTGCGCCTGAGGCACCCATCCGACGGTACAGGGCCAGGAGTTCGTCCACCAGCGCAGGCACCAGGTGCTTCATGCGCCGCTGGAGGGTGGTCAGGTCGGAGGAAGCTTCGTCCACCACGACCCAGGCCAAGGCGAGCCAGTGGGCCGGCGCGCTCAGGCGCTCGAAACGCTCCGACGCCAGATCAGGGTGCCGGGTGCGCTGCACATCGAGAAACTGGGCGTAGGTCCGGGCCAGCCCCGTGTCCTCGACCAGGTCGGATGCCTCCAGCGGGACAGGCGCCGACACCGGCGTCCCACCCGTATCGAGCTCGAGCAAGGGTTGATGGTCGCTGTCAGCGAGCAGGGCATGACGCGACTGGGGGGGCCAGGGAAGCTCACGGCCGGCCACCACCTCGTCCAGGCCGTGCAGAAAGGCGGTACACAACTCTGCACGCCGGCGCAGGAGATCGCCCCAGACAGAGGCTGTCCGGTCGAACACCACCACCTCGCGGCGGCTGCTGCCACGCGCCTGCAGACCGGCAATGGCCCGATCAAGGCTGCGGCCGAAGACGACGGGCACCTGCGCCCTGAGCTTTTCGTAGCTGTCCACCCAATCCACCCTGTCAAGCCTTTCGGCCCACCGTCACGACCCACCGTGCGGTTTGTCACGACTGTAGCACCGCCGGTGAATCGCCGCCTGCAAAGCACCGGGGACGCCGACCACTGGCCAGAGACCGAGGATCGGCGGGTGCAGCTGGCCCGGGGGATCGGGTCCGATCCAAGGCGACGCAGGATCCTGCCCCTCCTCCACGCAGCTCAGAGCCAGCGCTTGAGCAGGCCCATGGCCTGCCTGAAGCGCTGGCCGTAGGGTGGATAGAAGAGGTGCCCCATCGCCAGTCGGGATTGCAGCAGCACCGACTTGGACTGCGTGAAGCGAAGGAATCCGGTCTCTCCGTGGTAGGCGCCCCACCCGCTTTCGCCGACCCCGCCAAACGGCAGATTCTCGTGCGCGATGTGCATCAGCGTGTCGTTGACACTGACCCCGCCGCTGACGGTCTGTGCCAGCACACGGTCCCGCACCTGGGTGTCGGTCCCGAACCAGTAAAGCGCCAGTGGCCTGGGGCGGCTGTTGATGTGACCGATGGCCTGCTCCACCGAGTCACACACAAGCACCGGCAACACGGGACCGAAGATCTCCTCGCGCATCAGGGCTGTCTCGGCAGGAGGATCGAACACCAGCACCGGACACATCTGCCGGGCTGCAGGCTCCCGGTCGGTTGTCCAGGCGGTCGCCCGCACCACACGCGCTCCTGCAGCAGCCGCTTCGTCGACGAGTCCCCGCAGACGGGCCAGATGCCGTTCGCTGACGATGGCCGCGTAGTCCGGATTGCCGTCCAAGGAAGGAAACAGACGCGCCACCGCCGACTGCCACGCGCGCTCGAACTCCGCCTCTCGGCCCCGGGGCAACAGCACGTAATCGGGCGCAATGCAGGTTTGTCCGGCGTTGAGCAGCTTGCCGTGTGCGATTTTGACCAGCACTGCATCCAGGTCGGCCGATGCATCGACGATGCAGGGCGACTTGCCGCCCAGTTCCAGCGTGGTCGGTGTCAGGTTGCGTGCGGCGGCTTCGGCCACCTTGCGGCCGACGGCCGTCGAGCCGGTGAAGAACAGGTGGTCGAACGGCAGGGCGGCGAACTCGGCCGCCACGTCGGCCCCGCCCAGCTGCACACAGAACTCGTCCGGGGCGAAATACTGGCCAACCAACTGAGCCATCAACGCCGAGGTGCGGGGCGTGAGTTCGCTCGGCTTGAGCATCACCCGGTTGCCGGCCGCCATGGCCGTGACCGCCGGCCCCAGTGCCAGCTGAACCGGGTAGTTCCACGGCGAGATCACACCGACCACACCCAGCGGCTGCCGGAAAATCCTGCCTCGAGCCGGCAGGAGGTAGAGCGGTGTCCGCACGCGAACCGGTTTCATCCAGCGAGGCAGGTGGCTCTCCAACTGCGAAGTCAGCGCGCGCAGAACGAAGAAGTCCGCCACCTCGGTCAACTGGGGGGAGCGGACGCCAAAATCGGCCTGGACGGCATCCGCCAGGTCCGCGCCGTGGGTGTCGATCAGTGTCCTGACGCGTCGCACCCGGTCGCGCCGCAGGGCCAGTGGCACGTCGGGCTCGGCCCGGCTGGCACTGTATTGGTCCTGGAACAGGGACAAAAGCGAGGGAATGGATTGACTCATGCTTTCATCCTAGGCCGGAAACGCCTGGCAAATTAGAGGACGGGCCCCAAAGCCCCTCCCCTGCGCTCAGGGCATCGCCTGCGCCTCGCCGAACTCGAACACGCCCGGATTGCGCACCGGGTCCACGCCCACCGGGATCACCGATTTCGGCGGATAGCGGCCTTCCAGCAGCAGCTTCGAGAGCGGGTTCTCGATGCGCTGCTGGATCGCGCGCTTGAGCGGACGGGCACCGAACACCGGATCGAAGCCGACCTTGGCCAGTTCGCCCATGGCGGCGGCCGAGACGTCCAGGCGCAGGTCCATCTTCTGCAAACGGGCCTGCAGGGCCTTGAGCTGGATCGCGGCGATCGATTCGATGTGCTTCGCATCCAGGCCGTGGAACACCACCGTCTCGTCGATGCGGTTGAGGAACTCGGGCCGGAAGTGGTTCTTGAGCTCACCCCAGACGGCCTCCTTCACTTCCTCATAACCCTGACCCACCATGGCCTGGATCAGGTGAGAGCCGATGTTGCTGGTCATCACGATGACTGTGTTCTTGAAGTCCACGGTGCGGCCCTGGCCGTCGGTCAGGCGACCGTCGTCCAGCACCTGCAACAGCACGTTGAACACGTCCGGGTGGGCCTTCTCCACCTCGTCGAGCAGCAACACGGAGTATGGCTTGCGGCGCACGGCTTCGGTCAGGTAACCGCCCTCCTCGTAGCCCACGTAACCGGGCGGCGCGCCGATCAGGCGGGCCACCGAGTGCTTCTCCATGAACTCGCTCATGTCGATGCGCACCAGGTGCTCCTCGCTGTCGAACAGGAAGCCGGCCAGCGCCTTGCACAGCTCGGTCTTGCCGACGCCGGTGGGGCCGAGGAAGAGGAAGGATCCGGTCGGGCGGTTCGGGTCCGACAGGCCCGAGCGCGAGCGGCGGATGGCGTTGGCCACGGCCGCAATCGCCTCGTCCTGACCGACCACGCGCTCGTGCAGCTTGGTTTCCATCTGCAGCAGCTTGTCGCGCTCGCCCTGCATCATCTTGGACACCGGAATGCCGGTGGCGCGGCTGACGACCTCGGCGATCTCTTCCGCCCCCACCTGGGTGCGCAGCAACTGGCGCGCGGTCCCTTCAGAGCCTTTGCCAGCTTCCTTGGCCTGGGCTTCCTTGAGCTGCTTTTCCAGCTCGGGCAGCTTGCCGTACTGCAGCTCGGCCACCTTGTTGAAGTCGCCCTTGCGCTTGAGCTCCTCGATCTGCAACTTGACGCGCTCGATCTCCTCTCGCACATGGGCACTGCCCTGGGCCTGGGCCTTTTCCGACTTCCAGATTTCTTCCAGGTCGGCGGCTTCCTTCTGCAGTTCGACGATCTCCTCGTCAATCAGCGCCAGGCGCTTCTGCGAGGCCTCGTCGGTCTCCTTCTTCATCGCCTCGCGCTCGATCTTGAGCTGGATCAGCCGGCGGTCGAGCTTGTCCATGACCTCGGGCTTGGAGTCGATCTCGATCTTGATCTTGGCCGCGGCCTCGTCGATCAGGTCGAT
>CALMYH010000162.1 GCA_937873395.1 uncultured Burkholderiales bacterium | reverse complement strand
CAGCGGCCGCAACGGGTTGAAGGTAGGCGGGGCCGGGGCCCTTGATCTGCTGCCAGGACTGGGCCACGGGTTCGATCAGTGCCAGGACCTCGTCCAGGGCCAGGCGGTCGTTGCGCAGGTTGGCCTGGGTCAGGCGCAGGATGCTGTACTCATAGATGCCACGCAGATTCTGGGCGAGTTCGCCGCCTTCTTGCATGTTCAGCCCCGCCTTGAGCCCCTCGTCGAGAATGCGAACGGCTTTGCCAATGGCTGCGCCCTTGGCCGCGGCGTCGCCCTGGGTCAGGGCACCACGCGCACGCTGGAGCGTGTTCAGGAGGGCATCAAACAGGAGCACGACCAACTGGTGGGGATCGGCCGTCTGTACGCCTGTCTCGGCTGCAACGCGTTTGTAGGCGGCGGCGGCACGGGTGTGGACGGGGGTGAACATGGCATCGTTTCCTTGTGGCTGATGCCTTTGAGTATCGGCATGGCCACCGCTGACTGAAGGCTCGTACGCATTGAATTGAGCCCGAATGTCAGGTGAATTGAATGCAGATGTTTCCTTCATGTTTCACCCCAAAAACATGGCCTGCCAGCACCACCCGCGGTGTGGCACTTGTCAGGCCTGTGTGTCGGTTGCCTGCGCGGGCAACCGCCGGCATGTGAGCGGTGGACTCAGCGCGTGTTGCGGTTCCACAGCGTGATCTGCTGGGCGACAAATGCGTTGAGTGCGTTCAGCTGACCGACGTTGGCGTCCATGGCGTTGTACTGGGCCAGGTAGCGCACTTCGGCGCGGTTGGCGCGATCGATCACCCTTTCCTGTTCCCGGTCGTTGCGTTTGAGCGCACCTTGCAGCGAATCGCTGCGCGTGGAGAGTGTGCCGCTGCTGCCCACCAGTCCGTCGGCGAATGCCTTGACCTTCAGGCCAAAGCCCTGGGTGGTGCTGCCCCCGCCTCCGCCCGTGCTGGTGAACAGGTTCTGCAGACCCTCCAGATTCTTCATGGCCTCATCAAGCCTGCTGTTGTCGATGGTCAGCTTGCCCCCTTGTTCGGCGCGGATGCCCACGTCAGCCAGCCGGCTGAAGGGGCTGCTGGCGGTGACCGATCGCATCATGGCGCGCAGCGCGTTCTGCAGGCCCACGGCGGTGCTGTCGCCCTGCAGGGTGCCGGCGGTCTGGGTGGCGGCGTCGTAGCGCGTGGTGGTGTTCAGCAAGTCGTTGAGGCTGTTGTAGGCATTGACAAAAGCCTCGACGTTCTTCCTGATGGCGGCCTGGTCGGTGCCGACATTGATCTCCACCGGTGCGGTGGTTTCTTTGCTCAGGGTCAGTGTGAGCCCGGGCAGACTGTCGGCCAAGGTGTTGCTGGGGGAGCTGACGGCGACGTTGTTGATGGTCAGCTGGGCGTCGGTGCCGGCCTGGCTCAGCGTCATGCCAGTGGCCGCACCCGGGTCAAAAGCCAGGCGCGAAAGCCCGCTGTTGTCCGTGTCATCGCCATCGTCGTCGCTGACCTGGATGCGAAAGCCATTGACTTCACCGGTGTTGTCGGACCGGATCAGCAGACGCTCCCCCGAGGCGTCGCGCAGCACCGTGGCGCTGACGCCGGCCCGGGCGTCATTGATTTTGCTGGCGATGGTGCTCAGGCTGTCATCGGCACCCACTTCCACATCGACGGCGCTTGCGCCGCCGGCCTCGAAGCTGCCACCGGACCAGCGACCCAGCTGGATGCTCAGGGTGCCGCTGCCCACGGCGCTGTCGCGCGGTACGGCGGCGGACGCGGTCGACTGGGCCCTGGCCAGGTTGTGTACCTGAACCGACAGGTTGGTGCGCACCGCTGTGCCGCGGGCGCTCACACCCACCGCGCTGCTGTCGGACGAGCTGGCACTGACCACATTCCAGCTGCTGGCCTGCGACAACTTGGCTGCGGCATCCCCCAGTGCAGACGCCATAGACCGCAGACTGCCATAGACCGAGACCTTGCTGCGCAACGAGGCGGCCTGTGTCTGGAGCGATTGCAAAGGCTTGCGCTCCAGCGCCACCAGCTGGGACACGATGGACTTGATGTCGATGCCGCTGGCGATGCCAGGTGACGAGAGGGTGGACATGGGCATTACCTTCCAGGATGGACACACCCCACGCCGATGGCATGGGGTCTGTGCATCCCGCAAAGCGCGGACAGGCGGGGCGGTTCACCGCCTCCGCCGTGCGCGTCGCCCTGCCAGGAGGCAGGGCACGGGTGCGTCTGCGCGTTCAGCGCAGCAGGCTCAGCACACCCTGCGGGATCTGGTTGGCCTGCGCCACCATGGCGGTACCGGCCTGCTGCAGGATCTGGGCGCGCGACAGGTTGGCGGTTTCCTTGGCGAAGTCGGCGTCCACGATACGACCGCGGGCGGCGGAGAGGTTTTCCGAGGTCACGTTGATGCTTGCCACAGCGTTCTCGAATCGACCTTGGATGGCACCCAGGTTGGCACGCGAGGTGTTGATCGACTGAAGGGCTTGGTCAATCTGCACCATTGCGGTTTGTGCGTTGTCAAAGCTTGAAACGTTCAGGCCTGCAATGCCCGTGGTGGGGGTGGCGGTGATCGTGCCGTTGACGAAGCCAGCGACCGCTGCATCGTTCGTACTGCCTGCGATCACGATGTTACCGGAAGCGCTGCGCAGGGAAATCTGACCCGTGGCGTTGTCGTAGGAGGCGCCCACGTTGGTCTGTCCGGAAACCTGGTTGATGGCTGAAACCAGTGCGTTGGCGCGCTCGCTGGCACTTCCGCTTGCAGAAACCGCACCGATGTCCACGCCGTTGATGGTCACGCCGCCGGCCGGGATAGCCGTTGCGAAACCCGTCAAGCTGGAAGCTGCCACCGAGGCCGTCGCGATGTTGGTGGTGCCCCCAAGCTGAGCCAGCTGGGCGTTTGCGATGCTGGACACCGTGATGGTCTCGCCTGCGTTGGCGCCGACCTGGAATTGTTGCGAGGCAAACGTTCCATCCAGCAGCTTGGTGCCGTTGAACGAGGTTTGTTCTGCAACACGCCCGATTTCGGCCTTGAGTTGGGTCACTTCCGAGTTCAGGGCGTCGCGGTCCGACTGGCTGTTGGTGGCATTGGAAGCCTGCACCGCCAGTTCGCGCATGCGCTGAAGCATGTCGCCTACTTTGCCCAGGGCGCCTTCAGCGGTCTGGGCCAGAGAAATGCCATCGTTGGCGTTGCGGGCGGCCACGTTCAGGCCCCTGACCTGGGAGTTCATGCGTTCCGAGATTGCCAGGCCGGCGGCGTCGTCCTTGGCGCTGTTGACGCGCAGGCCCGAAGACAGGCGCTGCATCGAGGTGGCCAGCGAGCCCTGCGAGGCCGACAGGTTGCGCTGGGCGTTGAGGGACATCACGTTGGTGTTGATGGTGGTCATGACTAACTCCTTGAAAAAGTCGAACGAAGTGATCCGGCATTGCTGCCAATCTGACTGCCGGTGCCAGCTGGAACCGACCGCACTGACCGGAGCTTTCTGTGTGAGGGCCTTCGGTCCCTGGAGACCTTGGGTGACCTCGCCGCATCGGCTGGCCGGACGACGAACCTTTGAAGAAGTTCGTTGGGTTCAATTTCGGAGCACCGCCTGCATTCTTTAGCGGTCATCCCCATGCCATAGGCCGGAAAAGCAGCGCGGATGCCCTGCAGTTCCGTTCACCGCCGCTTCGCGCCCGGCAGGGCGCTCGGGCTGTCGGGCGCCGCGTTGTCGGCCGGCCGGCCCGGGTCTGAAGGGCGGTGTGCCGCCACCTGTCGGGTTCGCGGTGACGCTCATCGCCCACCGCCGGCCACCAGCCGCCCCGACCCGGGTCGGTCAGCCCCGGCGCGACGCATGGGCAGGGAGACAGGCCGGGCCACGTTCTGCCACAGAGTGGGCCGGTGACCGTTTGTCGGATGCCCGGGCGGCCTGCGGTTTCGGGCCCTTGTAGGAAAAAACCTGACAAGGCGTCATCCGTCCGCCGACGCCGCAAACAGACATTCGCCGATTCAAGAACTTTTCCCCGTCGACACAATTGCACACATCGACAACGGGTTTGTCACCGCTTCAGCCACACACACACGCCGACCTCAAGGAGCCCACCATGGAACACGATCAGATCCTCGCCGAAATCCGCGAAGCCAACCTCACCTACCTGATGCTGGCGCAGAACCTGATCCGCAAGGACCGCGCCGAGGCGCTGTTCCGTCTGGGCCTGACCGAAGAGGCGGCCGACCTGCTGGGCATGCTGTCCACCGCCCAGCTGCTGAAGATCGCCTCGAGCAACATGCTGCTGTGCCGCTTCCGCGTCGACGACGACCTGGTGTGGAACCTGCTGACCAACCACAACGTGCGCAAGGTGGACAACAGCACCACCACCCAGCTGCACGCCAGCATCCTGATGGCCGGCCGTTACGCCGATTCGATGGCCGCCGCCACGGCCCACTGAGCCAGATCCGACCGAGCACCCCGCCTGCACCGAGGGAGAAGCGAACATGGCAGCCAAGAGCATTCTCAACGAGTCGCGCGAGATCGAGCGCGCCATTGCCCTGATCCAGCTGGGCGCCCGCCTGCAGGTGCTGGAGTACGAAACCGGCCTGTCCTACGAGCGCCTGCTGCGCCTGTACAAGGAAGTGGCGGGCAAGTCGCCCTCCAAGGGCCAGTTGCCTTTTTCGACCGACTGGTTCCTGACCTGGCAGCCCAACATCCATGCCTCGCTGTTCCTGAACATCCACGAGTACCTGTCCAAGTCCTGCGAGCTGGAGGACATCGACACGGTGATCAAGGCCTACCGCCTCTACAGCGACCAGATGCAGGCCAGCGACGTCGAGCCGCTGCTGTCGGTCACCCGCGCCTGGCGCCTGGTGAAATTTGTGGACAACGGCATGCTGACCCTGACCCGATGTTCCTGCTGCGGTGGTCATTTCGTGACCGAACCCTACGAAAATGCCAAGCATTTTGTCTGCGGCCTGTGTGAGCCGCCGGCCCGGGCCGGCAAGGGCAGCGCAGCCGGTGGCCTGCGCCTGCACTGAGCACGCAAGGGGTGGCCGGACACCCGCTCCGCCGGCTCAAAGCCCGAAAAGGACCTCGCATGAGGTCCTTTTTGCGTTTATCGGCACCCTCAATCCCTCCTAGAGTCGACCGATAGAACCCATGTGATGCGTGGAAAAGGTCCACCCATCCCCATGGACCCGTTTCTTCAACCTCGACCGCCCCATGTTTGTCATCATCGGTTACATCCTTGCGCTGGGCTGCGTCTTCGGCGGCTTCATGATTGCAGGCGGCAACATGGGCGTGATCCTGGCCGCGCTGCCGGTCGAGATGCTGATCATCGGCGGTGGGGCCTTCGGTGCTTTTGTGGTGAACAACCAGCCCAAGGTGCTCAAGGCGACGCTCAAGGCCATTCCCACGGCGCTCAAGAGCTCCAAGTACACCAAGGCGCGCTACATGGAGTTGCTGGCCCTGCTGTACGACTTGCTGCAGAAGGCGCGCAAGGAAGGCCTGATGGCCATCGAGCAGGACGTGGAGAACCCCGAGCAGTCGGCCATCTTCCAGAAATACCCGACCATTGCAGCAGACCATCATGTGGTGGAGTTCATCACCGACTACCTGCGCATGATGGTCTCGGGCAACCTCAACGCCCATGAGATCGAGTCGCTGATGGACAGCGAGATCGAGACCCACCACCACGAGGCGCACGCGCCGGTCGCCGCCCTCACCCGGGTGGCCGGCGGCCTGCCGGCCTTCGGCATCGTGGCCGCCGTGCTGGGGGTCATCAAGACCATGGGTTCGGTCGGTCAGCCGCCCGCGGTGCTGGGCGCCATGATTGGTTCGGCCCTGGTGGGCACCTTTCTGGGCATTTTCCTGGCCTATGCCATCGCCGAGCCCCTGGCCGGTGTGATCGACCAGAAGATGGAAGAGGGCAGCAAGGAGCTGCAATGCGTCAAGACCACGCTGCTGGCCAGCATGCAGGGCTACGCGCCGGCCACGGCCATCGAATTCGGTCGCAAGGTGCTCAATTCCACCGAGCGGCCCACCTTCACCGAGCTGGAAGGCCATGTGAAAGGCAAGAAATGATGGAGCATCCCCCCGCGCCGGTGGGCGTGAATGCGTTCGAAAGGCACAGCCATGGCCGATGGTAAGAAGCTTCAGCCCATCATCATCAAGAAGGTGAAGAAGGGGGGCCATGGGGCCCATGGCGGCGCGTGGAAGATTGCCTACGCGGATTTCGTGACCGCCATGATGGCGTTCTTCCTGCTGATGTGGTTGCTCGGCTCGACCGCCAAGGGCGAGCTCGAAGGCATTGCCAGCTATTTCAGCAACCCGGTGAAGGTGTCCCTGATGGGGGGTGACGGCACCGGCAACAGCGACAGCATCCTGCCCGGTGGCGGGCGCGACCTGAGCCGGTCCGCGGGCCAGGTGGATGCCGGCGACGCCGAGCGGGCCGCCAAGCTCGTGGGCGCCCAGATGGCACGGGCCGAGCAGGCGCGCCGCGACGCGGCCCGCATCGACGCCCTGCAGCTCAAGATCCAGGAGCTGGTGGCGACCGTGCCCCAACTGGCCGAGTACGGTTCCCAGATCCGCCTGGACAAGACCCCTGACGGCTTGTACATCCAGATCGTCGACGAGCAGAACCGGCCCATGTTCGACACGGGCAGTGCCTTGGTCAAACCTTATATGCGCGACATCCTGCGGGCCATCGGCGCCGCCCTGGGGGATGTCGAGAACCGCATCGCCCTGGCCGGCCACACCGACGCGGTGCCCTTCGGCAGCGGCCAGCGCGGCTACAGCAACTGGGAACTGTCGGCCGACCGGGCCAACGCGTCGCGCCGCGAGCTGGTGGCCGGTGGCCTGCCCGACGACAAGCTGCTGCGGGTCGAAGGCCTGGCGTCCAGCCGCCTGTTGCATCCGGACCGTCCGAACGACCCTGCCAACCGGCGCATCAGCATCGTGGTGCTGACCCAGGAGGCCGAACAGCGGCTGTTGCCCTCCGGCGCGGCGGTGCCTGCGCTTCAGAATCCGGCCGATCTGTCGAAACTGTTGCCTGAGGGCAGCCGCTGAACCATCCCCGGGCGCTTGTTCCATTTCTTTCCTGCAGGAGACCTGCATGTCCACCCCGATGAAATTCCTGATCGTTGACGACTTCTCCACCATGCGCCGCATCGTGCGCAACCTCCTCAAGGAGATCGGTCACACCGAAGCCGACGAAGCCGAGGACGGGGCCATCGCGCTGAACAAGCTGCGCAACGGCAACTTCAACTTCGTGGTGAGCGACATCAACATGCCCAACATGAACGGCTTCCAGTTGCTCAACGAGATCAAGGCAGATCCCAACCTCAAGCACCTGCCGGTGCTGATGGTCACGGCCGAAGCACGCAAGGAAGACATCGTGATGGCCGCCCAGGGGGGCGCTGCCGGCTACATCGTCAAGCCTTTCACCAAGGCGACGCTGGAAGAGAAGCTGGCCAACATCTTCAAGAAACTCGGACTTTGAGGGGGTCACATGTCAGACAGCCAAGCGAGGACCCCTGCCGATTCCGAGATGTTCCGCCAGCTCGGCTCCATCACGCGCCAGCTGCACGAGGCGCTCAAGGAGCTGGGCTACACCGACAAGCTCAAGGGAACGGTGGAGCAGCTGCCCGACGCCCAGAGCCGCCTGTCCTACATCGCGCGGCTGACCGGAGAGGCGGCCGAGAAGGTGCTGGGCCATGTCGAGGTGGCCAAGTCCGACCAGGAGCAGATCGGTCTGCGCGGCCGGCAGCTGGCGGACACGATTTCGCGCATTCCCGGTCTGGCCAAGGCCATGCCGGAGCTGGTGGCGTGGTCGCAGGAGGTGGTCGAGCTCAGCGACCGGAACGACGCCCGCCTGACCGAGATCATGATGGCGCAGGACTTTCACGACCTGACCGGTCAGGTCATCAACCGGGTGGTGCAGCTGGCCAGCACGATCGAGGAGCAGCTGCTCGGCCTGCTGCTGCAGGCCGCGCCCACGGGCCAGCCCGGCCAGGACCATGCCTACGAGCTGTCCGGGCCGGTGGTCAATCCGGAGGGCCGGACCGACGTGGTCAAGGACCAGCAGCAGGTGGACGACCTGCTGGCCAGCCTGGGTTTCTGAACACCGCTCTCTGATCGGGTGGCTTCTGGGCCACCCCGACCCGGATCCGGGGCTGGCCGCCAGCGGCCCGTCGGGTGAAATAGCAGGGTTGCCTGGCGGCTTTTCGCCGCTTTCCCCGGCCTCGCCGACTTCCACAATCGGTCACATCCACCCTTTGATGTGACCGATCCATGGAGTCATCCAGCCAGGACAAGAACCTGCCCGCCACCCCGCAGCGCCTGAAAAAGGCGCGCGATGACGGGCAGGTCGCGCGCTCCAAGGACCTGTCCAACCTGGCGGTCCTGGGCGGTGGCGCCCTGGTGCTGCTGGGTCTGGCGCCCCTGGGGTTCGAGCGCCTGCGCACCACGCTGCAGGCTCAGATGCGATTCGACCAGGCCACGCTGGCCCGTCCCGAGCAGATGGTCGAGCGGCTGCTGGGCGCAGCGACCGAAGGCTTGCTGCTGGCCATTCCCCTGGGCCTGCTGGTGTTGGCCATGGCCGTGTTCTCCATGCTGGTCTCCGGCAGCTGGGCGCTGAGTACCAAGCCCATCACACCCGAGCTGTCCCGCCTGAGCCTGTTCAAGGGCTTCGAGCGTCTGTTCTCTCGCCAGCAGCTGGTGGAAACCTTCAAGCTCACCGGCATCACCGCCGTGGTGGGCGTGGTGGCCTGGCGTTTCATTGCCAACCATGTCGAGGCCTTCGGCACCCTGCTGCTGCGCCCGCTGGAGTCCGCGCTGGGACAGCTGGCCTCCTGGATGAGCCTGGGCGTCGGCATGCTGCTGCTGGTGGTGCTGTTCTTTGCCATCATCGACGTGCCCACCCAGCGGTTCCTGCACGCCCACCGCATGCGCATGTCGCATGAGGAGGTCAAGCGCGAGCACAAGCAAAGCGAAGGCGATCCGCACATGAAAGGCCGGCGCCGTGCCCGGCAGCGCGAGCTGGCGCAGCGGAGCAGCATCACCGCCGTGCCGAAGGCCGATCTCGTGGTCATGAACCCCACCCACTACGCGGTCGCGATCCGCTACGACGACGCCACCATGCGCGCGCCGGTGGTGGTGGCCAAGGGAGCCGACCTGCTGGCCATGCGCATCCGTGACGTGGCCAAGGGCGCATCCGTGCCTGTGCTGCAGGCCCCCATGCTGGCGCGGGCCCTGTATGCCCACGGCGAGATCGACCAGGAAATCCCGTCGGCGCTTTACACCGCAGTGGCCCAGGTGCTGGCCTACGTCTACCAGCTCAAGGCCGCGCTGCGGGGCCAGGGTGTCATGCCCGGCGAGATGCCCACGCCCGACGTGCCCCCCGAACTCGATCCGCACTGGAAACGTCCGCCTGAGGAAACCGACCGATGAACGCCCCACTGCAAATCCTCCAGCGATGGCTCGGCCGCAACGGCGCCTGGGCCCACGGCCTGGCTGCACCGCTGCTGGTCATGACGGTGCTGGCGATGATGGTCCTTCCCCTGCGGCCCTGGATTCTCGACACCTTCTTCACCCTCAACATCGCGCTGGCCCTGACGGTGATGATGGTGGCCGCCTACATGAAGCGTCCGCTGGACTTCTCCGTGTTTCCGACCGTGCTGCTCCTGACCACCCTGCTGCGCCTGTCGCTCAACGTGGCCTCGACCCGGGTGGTGCTGATGGAAGGCCACGCCGGACCGGGCGCCGCCGGCGCTGTCATCGAGGCTTTCGGGACCTTTCTGATCGGGGGCAACTTCGCGGTCGGCTTCATCGTGTTTGCGATTCTGGTCGTGATCAACTTCGTGGTCATCACCAAAGGCTCCGAGCGGATCGCCGAGGTGTCGGCCCGCTTCACGCTGGACGCCATGCCCGGCAAGCAGATGGCGATCGACGCCGACCTGGGCGCCGGCCTGATCGACGAGAAGGAGGCCAAGCGCCGCCGGGCCGAGGTGGGGGAGGAGGCCGAGTTCTTCGGTTCCATGGACGGTGCCTCCAAATTCGTCCGCGGCGATGCCATCGCCGGCATTCTGATTCTGATCATCAACATCATCGGTGGCTTCGCGGTGGGGGTGATGCAGCACGGCCTGTCGGTTGGCGATGCGGCCGACAGCTACATCACGCTGGCCGTCGGTGATGCCCTGGTGGCGCAGATTCCGGCCCTGCTGATCTCGGTGGCCGCGGCCATGGTCGTGTCGCGGGTGGGCAAGGATTCGGACGTCGGCGGACTCATCGTCAACCAGATGTTTCTTTCCAGCAAGGTGATGGGCATCACCGCTGCCGTGCTGTTCATGCTGGGCATCGTCCCGGGCATGCCCCACGTGGTCTTTCTCGCCTTCGCCGCCCTCATCGGTGCCCTGGCCTGGTGGCGGCTCCAGGAGGAGCGCCGTCCGCCGCCCCAGCCGGAGACCGCTCCCGAGGTCAGCGACGGCGAGGCCACCTGGGACGATCTGCAGCCGGTCGATCTGCTCGGGCTGGAGCTGGGCTACCGCCTGATCGCCATGGTCGACAAGACCCGGCAGGGCGACCTGCTGACCCGCATCAAGGGGGTGCGCAAGAAATTCGCCCAGGAGGTCGGCTTCCTGCCACCGGCCGTGCATGTGCGCGACAACCTGGAGCTGCGCCCCAGCGCCTACCGCATCACGCTGCGCGGCGTGGTGGTGGGCGAGGGCGAGGTGTTTCCCGGCATGTACCTGGCCATCGACCCGGGCGGCATCGGCACGCCGCTGATCGGCACGCCCACCACCGACCCGGCCTTCGGCCTGCCGGCGCACTGGATCGACGACAAGCAGCGGGAGAACGCGCAAATGGCCGGTTTTACGGTGGTTGATTCCGAGACCGTTCTGGCGACCCATTTGTCACACTTGATGCAAGTCCAGGCCGCCAGGTTGCTGAGCCGGACGGAGACCCAGGACCTGGTCGAACACGTGACCCGCCTGGCCCCGAAGCTGATCGAAGAAGTCGTTCCCAAGATGATCTCCATCGCCACCTTCCAGAAAGTGCTGCAGCTGCTGCTGGAAGAGTCGGTGCACGTGCGCGACATCCGCACCATCATCGAGTCGATCGCCGAACACGCCACGGCAACCACCGAACCGACCGAACTGGCGCGCCGGGTCCGCATGGCGCTGGCGCCGGCCATCGTGCAGCAGATCTACGGGCCGGTCAAGGAACTCGAAGTGATCGCCATCGAACCGGGTCTGGAGCGGCTGCTGATGCAGGCCCTGGCCGGCTCAGGTGGAGGCGCGCTGGACCCGGGCGTGGCCGAAATGCTGACCCAGTCGGCCACCGCTGTGGCCAACCGGCAGGAAGAAAAAGGCGTGCCCGCCTGCCTGCTCGTGCCCGATGCCATCCGTTCTGCCATGGCGCGCCTGTTGCGCCGTTCCGCCCCCCGCCTGCAGGTGCTCGCCCACAGCGAGATTCCTGAAACCCATCTGATCCGCATCGGCCCGATTCTTGGAGAAGTAGCATGAACATCCAGCGATTCACCGCACCGACCTCGCGTGAAGCCATGGCCAAGGCGCGGCGCGCCTTCGGCGACGGCGCAGTCATCCTGTCGACCCGGACCACCGAAGAGGGTTTCGAGGTCATGGCCGCAGCCGAGGAAACGCTGGCGGCGCTGCCGGCGGCCGCAAACGAACCTCGCCCGACCGCGCCGGTGGCCGCACGGGTTCAGGATTCGGTCGCGCGGGACACCGAAGAGCTGGCCATGAGCACCCTGTCCTTCCAGGAGTACGTGCGTGAGCGCATGTTGCGCAAGCGCAAGGAAGCCGCATCGGGCACGGCCGCGCCGTCGGTGAGCGCGCCTGTCGTGACCCCGGCCCATGCCGCACCTGCGCGCGAAGTGCGTCCGGTGGCGCCGGTGGCGCCGACCACCACCCCAGGCCTGGGCCTGTCGGCTTCCGTGCCGCCGATCCGCACCCGCGCACCGGTCGAGTCCGTCTGGGACGAGCCGGCGGCGCATGCACCGGCCATGCCATCCGGCCGCGACAACGCCATGGCGGTGGAGCTGTCGGCGCTCAGGGACATGATCGAGGAGCGCTTCAACACCCTGGCCTGGCTCGGTTCGTCCAAGCAGAATCCGGTCCAGTCCAATCTGATGCTCAAGCTGATCCGCTCGGGCTACTCGCCCTCCATGGCGCGTGCCGTGCTGGAGAAGCTGCCGGCCGAAGTCAGCCCTGCCGACGCGGTGCGCTGGGTCATGGATGTGATCACGCGCAACCTGCGCGTGGCCCCTCCTGGCGCCAGCCTGGGTGAGGAGGGCGGCGTGATTGCCCTGATCGGGGCGACCGGCGTCGGCAAGACCACCACCGCCGCCAAGCTGGCCGCGCAGTGTGCCCGTCTGCACGGAGCGAGCAGCGTCGGCCTGATCACCCTCGACAGCTACCGGGTAGCCGGTTACGAGCAGTTGCGCGCCTATGGCCGCATGCTCGGCGTCGTGGCCCATCTGGCCCACGACCGCTCGGCCCTCGGGGATCTGCTCAACCTGCTGTCGGGCAAGCGCATGGTCATCATCGACACCGCCGGACTGGGGCAGCGTGACCAGCGCATCCAGGACATGCTGGACATGCTGGACATGCCCAAGATCAAGCGCAACCTGGTGCTCAACGCCGGTGCCCACGGCGACACCATCGACGATGTGCTCAACAGCTTCAAGGCCAGCAGCCTGCACGGGGTGGTCCTGTCCAAGGTCGACGAGGCGGTCAAGCTGGGTCCGGCCATCGATTCGCTGATCCGCCACCAGGTGGTGCTGCGCGGGGTGGCCAACGGCCAGCGGGTGCCCGAAGACTGGCAGGCGCCCGATGCGGCGGCGATGGTGCGCATCTCGATGGGCAGCCAGACCCGTTCCGCCTTTGACCCGGTCGCCCACGACATGGGTTTCTATTTCTCCCAGGCCTCGGTGCGCGGTATCGATCTGGGGGCCGGCCATGTTTGAGTTCGGCTTCGACCAGGCCGCCGGCTTGCGGGCGTCCGTGCCGGTCCTGCCGGCCCGGGTGCTGCCCGTGGCGGCCACCGCGCAACCGGCGCAAGGCTACGAGCTGCTGTGCGGTCTGGCCTCACGCATCGCCTCGCCCGACCAGCCGGTGGTGATCGTCGACGCCAGCTCCCGGGAGTCCGAGGGCCGCACCGGCCAGGAAGCCCGGCACCTGGGCCTGCTGCAGGTGCTGCGCGATCCGGCCGTTTCGGGCCTGGGGCGCTGCGCCGATCCCGCCGAGTGGCTGGTCCTGCCCGGCGCGCTCGGTCTGCGGGCGCTTGCCAACACGGCCGCGGCCGGGGGCCCCCAGGTGGCCCTGTCACGCCTGCTGGTGCCGTTTGCCTCCGGCGCGCTGGTGCTGCTTTACGGGCCTGCCCCGTCCCTGGCTGCGCTGTTCGGCGGACTGGACGTTCCGGTGGTGGTGCCGCTGGTGGCGCAACCGCAGGCCAGCATGGATGCCTATGCGTCGGTCAAGCGACTGCACATGGCCGGACTGAAGCCGGTGCTGGCGGCCGTGGACGATCCGGATGCCAGTGCCGGGCTGAGGCGGCTGGAAGAGACTGTGGCCGACTGTGCGCGGCGCCACCTGTTGCTCGATCTCGAATGCTGGCCGGAAGCGACCTGGGGCCATCGCGCCCTGGAGTCGGCGCTGGCGGCGCCCGAGCGTTTCGCGCAAGCGCGGACCATCGACGAGACGAGTGACGTCATCACAAGGCCAAGCCGAAGAGTGCATGCCCACTTTTCCTGGAGCTGAAGAACATGTATACCGCCAAAGGCACGCTGAACCGGGACGACCAGCTGCGCAAGTACAGCCCGCTGGTGCGTCGCCTGGCCCACCACATGATTGCCAAGCTGCCCCCCAGTGTGGAACTCGATGACCTGATCCAGGTGGGCATGATCGGACTGACCGAAGCCATCGCCCGCTACGAACCCTCACAGGGTGTGCAGTTCGAGACCTTTGCCAGCCAGCGCATCCGCGGGGCCATGATCGACGAGCTGCGCGATGGCGACTGGATGTCGCGCGGGTCGCGCAAGAGCCAGAAAGAAATCGAGCAGGCCGTGCACCGCCTGCAGCAGCGCCTGCACCGCGCGCCCATGGAGTCCGAAATTGCCCAGGAACTGGGCATTTCGCTGGCGGATTACCAGCAATTGCTGGCCAAGGTCCGCGGCACCCAGCTGGTCTACCTGGAGGACATCTCGGGCCATGGCGACGACGATGACCATTTCCTGGACCGCCACGTGGGCGCTGACGACGACGAACCTTCGGTCCTGCTGCGCGACCAGCGCATGCGCATGGCGCTGGTCGAGGCCATCAAGGGCTTGCCTGAACGCGAGCAGCAGATCATGAGCATGTACTACGAGCACGACATGAACCTCAAGGAAATTGCGGCCGTGCTCGGGGTCACCGAGTCGCGCATCTGCCAGCTCCACAGCCAGTCGATCGCCCGCTTGCGGGCCCGTCTGCGCGACCACTGAAGCACCGATATTCCTCCCACCCACCGACGCCTGCCGCCGTGCAGGCGTTGTTGTGGGTGCGAGGATGGCGCGCCGCCCGGTGAATGGCGGCGCACCAACGCCCCTGTTGAGGGAACCGAATGGATGGTGGCAAGGGGGCGACGGCCGACAGGCTCGTCGCGTCCGGTCGCTCAGGCCGACAGGTAGCCCCGTCCCGGCAGGGCCGGGGTGGCCTGCCTGGGGGCATAGGTGGGAGACAGGCCTTTTTCGGGCAGCAGAACCCGGGTGGCCCGCTCGCTTTGTGCGGCGAGCCGGAGAACGGCCTGGCGCAGACCGGCAAAGCGCCGTGCCTGGCGCTGCAAGGTGCCGATCTGCTCGGCCGGCAGGTCGGACCACGCACGTGTGGCCGGTGCCTCGATCATCAGCTGCTGGACCGCATGGCTCGATGCCTGAACCGCCATGGCGTCGCAGGACAGCAAGGCCTTCTCAAGCTCGTCGAGGCGAAGCTCCAGCGCTTGAAGCCAGCTCTGGGGCACGCAACGGTCGGGATTCATCATGCGGGCCGGTCCTTGGGTTCGCAGGTTCAGCCGCGTGCGCCGCCCAGCATTTCTGCAGCGTTGGACAGCATCTTGTCGGCGATGGCCTCAGCGTTGACCTGGAAGCTGCCGTTGGCAATGGCCGCCTTCATGGCTTCGACCTTTTCAGTGTTGAAGACCTCGCTGCCGCCCGTTCCGGAGGCCGACAGGGCCTGCGCGGTGGACGAAGACAGGCTGACCGTCACCCCGGGCTGCGGCTTGGATGCCGCAGCCTGCGAGGGCGCAGCCGCCGGTGCGGCCAGCCCTTCACTGCCAGCGGCGGGCACAGACGGCGCCTTCTGGGGGCCTCCGGCCACCGAGCCGATGTAGGAATCCGACGATGATTCGATTTTCATGGCACTCTCCAAACCCCGTGGACGGGGTGTCGTGGAAAGACTATCGACGCTGTCGAAGGAAACTTTAACCCTGTTTCGTTCAATCGGTCACGATCGGGGCCGGAATGGCGGATCTTGATCACAGCTGGACCTCCACCGTCTGGCCGTCGATCACCGTGCCGGTGACCACCCGACCGCCCGACAGCCGGACACGGACGCTATGCCCCGGCAGCCCCGCGCCCAGCGCCTGTCCGGTGACGATCACCTGCAGGCTGCCCATGACGCTGCTGACCCGGACCTGGGCGCCAGGACCGAAAGCCGGTACCGGCCGAACCATGTTCTGTCGCAGGGCCTGCCCGGGCTGCAGCGCAAAGGCCGCCTGCTGCCCGAGCCACATGTCGGGGCTGGCCAGCACGCTGGCGTGCTGCTCGGCCCAGTCGATTTCGGCCATTTCGGCGTCTTCTTCAGTCAGTACGCTGCCAGCACCCACGGGCCGGCGCAAGACCCAGGCCGGCCCCCAGGCCTTGACCGTCACCGGAACGAACACATTCCATCGCACCGGTCCGTCCGTGCAGCGCAGGCCGATCCGGCTGCGCCCCCAAAGCCGGGTGCCGGTCGGCAGGTAAGGCTCGACGCGCTGGCAGGGCGCCAGTCGCAACCGCGTGTCCAATTGCCCGAGCACCACCTCGGGGCGAAGCAGGCCCGGGGCGCCCTGGGCCAGTTGGCTGTCCAGGGCCGGCTGCAGGAAATCCATGGCCATGCGCTCCAGGGCTGCCGCATCGCCCGGGCGTGGCCCCGGGTTCGCCTGTTGCGCGCGCGCCTGAGCGCCCGTGAGCAGCAGGCACAGGGCGACGACCACTGACAGCAGGTGGATCGGGCGGGGCCGCAAGGGCATTGAGGGGCGGTGGTGAAGCATGGTTCGTCAGGCGCGAAGACATCAGGAGGCTTTGTCTCAGTGGGCCACTGTAGGCCCGGACGCAGTGGCACAAAGGCGGGAATAGCCGCCGAAACCGGTGCCTGTTTCTCACATTGCCTGCCCTCAAGTTTTTTCATACTTGCCTGCAAGCCGGAACGAATGCCCGTCCGGCCGGACCCCCTAGCCCAAGCCAGGAGCCCCGCATGCTGGAACAGATGACCGCCCGACTGGATGCCCATGGCAGTTCGCTGCTGCTGCGCGCTCAGCGCCAGCAGCTCATTGCCAGCAACATCGCCAACGCCGACACCCCGGGATACGTGGCGCGCGACTTCGACTTTGCGGCCGCGCTCAAGCAGGCCACCGCCGGCCCAGCCAGCTCGGCCATGAGCCTGACCAGCCAGGCACACATGCGGCCCGGCAACGCCGACCCGCGCCGCCCCGACCTCGTCTATGCGCTGCACTCGCAGCCCTCGATGGATGGCAACACGGTCGACCTCGACCGCGAGCGAGCCAGCTTTGTCGACAACGCAGTGCGCTACGAAACCACGCTGCGCTTCATCAACGGTCACGTCAAGACCATGCTCAGCGCCATCACCGGCCAGTGAACATGAACGGTTCTGGCAACGCTCCCCTCGGCCCCAGAGGCCATGCCAGCTGAAAGGAGGACCCGATGTCCATGCTTTCCATCTTCAACGTCTCCGGCAGCGCGGTCAGCGCGCAGTCGCAGCGCCTGAACGTCGTGGCCAGCAACCTGGCCAATGCCGACGCCGTCGCCGGCCCGGACGGCCAGTCCTACAAGGCGCGTCATGTGCTGTTCCAGACCGTGTCCATGGGCTCGGACGCCTCGCGCGGGGTCAAGGTGCAGAACATCGTCGAAAGCGACGCACCCGGCCGGCGCGTCCATGCGCCGCACCACCCGAGTGCCGACGCCGACGGCTACGTCACCCATTCCAACGTCAATCCGGTGGAGGAGATGGTCAACATGATCTCCGCCTCCCGGTCCTACCAGAACAACGTCGAGGTCATGAACACCGCCAAGACGTTGCTGCTCAAGACCCTGCAGATGGGTCAGTGAACCAGGAGCTGAAACATGTTTGCCCAACCCATGGATCTCAGCGGACTGGATGCTGCCATCGGCAGCTCCACCGCCGGCGCCCGCCGCAATGCGATGGACCCCGAGGCCTCGCAGGACCGTTTCCTGAAACTGCTGGTGGCCCAGCTGAACAACCAGGATCCGCTGAACCCGATGGACAACGCGCAGATGACGACCCAGATGGCGCAGATCAACACGGTCAGCGGCATCCAGGAGCTCAACGCCACCCTGAAGGGGATGGCGACCCAGATGATGGCCGCCCAGACCCTGCAGGGCGCCGCCCTGATCGGACGCGATGTGCTGTCCGAGGGCAGCCAGCTGAACTTCGAGGGCAGCATGGCCCGAGGCGCGCTGTCGCTGGACCGCGCCGCCACCCAGGTCCAGGTCGACATCATCGGCCGCAACGGCGAACGCATCGACACCGTCAGCCTGGGCGCCCTCGGGCCGGGTCAGCACGCCTTCGAATGGGACGCCGGGGAACGCTCGCGAGCCGAGGTGGCCCGCTTCGAAATCCGCGCGCAAGCTGGCGGCGAACCGGTGCTGGCCACGCCGCTGACCCGGGTGCGCGTGGCTGCCGTCGGCCTGGCCAACGGCACGCTCAACGTACAGCTCCAGAACGGACAGACGCTGGCTTACAGCGAGGTCCGCGCCTTCGTCTGATACCGCCGGCTTCGCGTTCGGCCCCTTTCCAACCCCAAGGATCTTCATCATGGCATTCCAGCAAGGACTCTCCGGTCTCAACGCCGCCAGCCGCAACCTCGACGTCATCGGGCACAACATCGCCAACGCCAACACCGTGGGCATGAAGACCTCGCGGGCCGAGTTCGCCGAGGTCTACGCGACCTCGATCAACGCCTCCGGCGGCGCCAATGCCGGCATCGGCGTCTCGGTGGCCAGCGTTTCGCAAATGTTCACCCAGGGCAACATCACCGTCACCGGCAACGACCTCGACGTGGCCATCAATGGCAGCGGTTTCTATGAACTTTCCATGCCCGACGGCTCCGTCAACTACACCCGTGCCGGGATGTTCAAGCTGGACCGGGACGGCAACATCATCACCAACAACGGTGGCCGGCTCATGGGATATCCCACCGATGAACGCGGCACCAGGACCGCCTTCGAGTCCTCGCCCTTGCGACTGACCACGGGCGGACCGATCCCGGCGCGCCAGACGGCATCGATCTCGGCAGAGTTCAACCTCGATGCCCGCGCCCCCGTGGCCGCTTCGGTCGTGCCACCCACACCCTTTGGTACCTATGGGACCACCATCACCGCCTTTGACCAGCAGGGCCTCGAAGTCCCGGTCGCGCTGGTGTTCGAAAAAATCGGCAACAACCAGTGGAACGTCTTCACCGGCGTCAACGGTGCCGATCCGGCGGCATCGACCCCGTTCCAGATCAACTTCCTGCCCGACGGCACGCTGGACACGGCCACCACCATCCCGCCCCTGCAGCTGGCCTCGCCCAACGACCCGGCCGCCGTTTTCAACGTCGACCTGAACTTCGGGCGCGCCACCCAGTTCGGCACCAGCTTCGCGGTCAGCGACCTCACCCAGGACGGTTACCGTCCCGGTCAGCTGACCAGCCTGGGCATCAGCGAGCAGGGCGTCATCATGGCGCGCTACTCCAACGGCCAGTCGATCGCGGCCGGACAGATCGCCTTGGTCAACTTCCGCAACGTGCAGGGACTCTCGCCGGTCGGTGGCGGCAATTGGGCGCAGACCTTCACGTCCGGCGAGCCAGTGCGCGGCGCGCCTGGTGAAGGCAACATGGGCTTCTTGCGTTCGGGGGCCGTGGAGGACTCCAACGTCGACCTGACCGCCGAGCTGGTCAGCATGATGACCGCCCAGCGCGCCTACCAGGCCAATGCCCAAACCATCAAGACCCAGGACCAGGTGCTGAGCACCTTGCTCAACATGCGTTGAGCCTGAACGGGACCTGAAGACATGACACACCCATCGGTGCACCCAGGGAGCTCGCCATGGACCGGATGATCTACACCGCCATGACCGGTGCCAGCGCGGCGGCCCACCGGCAGCAGCTGCTGTCCAACAACCTGGCCAATGCCTCCACGCCCGGCTTCCGGGCCGAGCTGGCCACGTTCCGGGCCGTGCCGGTGCGGGGCGAGGGGGCCAGCACCCGGGTGTTTGCCCTGGAGGCCACCGCCGGCCACCTCGATGCCCCTGGGCCCGTCCAGATGACCGGCCGCAGCCTGGACGTGGCGGCGCGGGGCGGTGCCTACTTCGGCGTGCAGGCCCTGGACGGCACTGAAGCCTACACCCGCGCCGGCGCCTTCCAGGTCGACCCAGAAGGCACCCTGGTCACGGCCCAGGGCCTGCCGGTGCTCAGCGATGGGGGCGCGCCGATCGTGGTGCCGGCCAACGCGCAGATCGACATCGGTGCCGATGGCGGGGTGACCGCGCGGGTGGGCGAGCAGCCACCGCAGGCCCTGGGCCGCATCAAGCTGGTCACCCCCAATGCCGAGCAGCCGCTGGCGCGTGGCGACGACGGGCTGTTCCGGGGGCCGTTTGCGGAGCCCTTGCCTGCCGACGCCCAGGCCCGCGTGCAGGGCGGCGCGCTGGAAGGTTCCAACGTCAATCCGGTCGAAGCCATGGTCGGCATGATCGCCGTGGCCCGACAGTTCGAACTGCAGATGCGCATGCTGCAGAACGGCGAGACCAACGACCGCACCGCGGCCCAGCTGCTCAGCCTCAACGGCTGACGACGCTCTTTTTATCTCTTTTTCACCGCAGGCTGACCGTCATGATGAATTCGCTCTGGATCTCCAAAACCGGCATGCAGGCCCAGCAGAACCAGCTGGACGTCATTTCCAACAACATGGCCAACGTGTCCACGAACGGCTTCAAGCGGTCAACCGCGGTGTTCGAAGACCTCATGTACCAGAACCTGCGCCAGGTCGGTGCCGCGGCCGACGAGCAGAACCAGCTGCCCACCGGCCTGCAACTCGGACTGGGCGTGCGCACCGTGGCCACCTCCCGCAGCTTCACGCAGGGCAGCCTGCAGCAATCGGGCAACCAGCTGGACCTGGCGGTCAACGGCAACGGCTTTCTGCAGGTCACCATGCCCGACGGCACCACCGGCTACACGCGCGACGGCAGCCTCAAGCTGGATGCGCAGGGCCGCATCGTGACCTCCGGCGGCCTGCCGCTGGCCAACGACATCACCATTCCGCCGGAGGCGCAGAACATCACCGTCTCGCCCGACGGTGTGGTCTCTGTCAAGCTGCCGGGCAACGCCACACCGCAGCAGGTGGGCAACATCGAGCTGGCCAGCTTCATCAACCCGGGCGGCCTGGAGCCCCTGGGGCAGAACCTGTTCGGCGAAACCGTCGCTTCCGGGGCTCCCAACAACGCCGCGCCGGGCACGGCCGGCATGGGCAGCCTGATGCAGGGCTATGTGGAAACCTCCAACGTCAACGTCGTCCAGGAGCTGGTCACCATGATCCAGACCCAGCGGGCCTACGAGATGAATTCCAAGGCCATCCAGACCTCGGACCAGATGCTGCAGCGTCTGTCGCAGCTGTGATGAGGATAGGCGCCATGTCACAGCACACACGTCAGTCCGTTGGCCATCTGGCGCTGTCGGCGCCCGCTCAGCGCCGGGCTCGCCTGCTGGGCCTGGGGGCCGTCCTGGCGGCGCTGGTCGGTTGTGCGAGCGCGCCGGTGGATGTCGAGCCATCGCGGCCGATCCGTTACGTGGAGTCGCCCGCCCCGCCCGCGCAGCCCACCGGCAGCCTGTTTCAGGCCGCCCGCTACCGCCCGGCCTTCGAAGACCTGCGGGCCCGCCATCCCGGTGACACCGTCACCATCCAGATTGTGGAGAGGGTCAGTGCCACCCAGCGCTCCACGTCGGCCGTCAACCGTTCGGGCAGTGTCTCGGGCAGCGTTTCGGCACTGCCGCTGATCCGCCCCGGCGATCTGGGCCGCATCAACAACCTGCAGCTCGGCGGTTCGTCGGAAAACCAGTTCTCGGGGCAGGGCAACACCGAAAACGCCAACACCTTCACCGGCTCCATCACCGCCATCGTCCAGGAAGTTTTGCCCAACGGTCACCTCGTGGTGGTGGGCGAGAAGCAGCTGGGCGTCAACCGCAACGTCGATGTGCTGCGCTTCTCCGGCGTGGTCGATCCGCAGCACATCCGTCCAGGCAACGTGGTTGCCTCGGCCCAGGTCGCCAATGCGCGCATCGAGTCGCGCGGCCGGGGCGCCATGGACGAAGCGCAGGCAATTGGCTGGTTGAGCCGGGTCTTTTTGAGTGTTCTGCCTTTCTGAGCAGGCCTAGCATAGGGTTCATGATGATTGCCCCGACCCCGTCCCTTGGCCGTGTGCACACCCCGACCCGCGGGTGGGTGCTGGCACTGATCCTGCTGCTGGCGTCCGCCTGGAGCCCGCTGCTGCAGGCCCAGACGGTGCGCATCAAGGAAGTGGCGGCGGTGCAGGGCGTGCGCAGCAACCAGCTCACCGGCTTCGGCCTGGTGGTCGGCCTGGACGGCACCGGTGACCAGACCAACCAGATGCCCTACACCGCCCAGGGCATGAACAACTACCTGCAGCAGCTGGGCCTGACGCTGCCCGCCGATGCCCGGGCCCAGTTCAAGAACGTGGCCGCTGTCATGGTCACGGCCCAGCTGCCGGCTTTTGCCCAGCCCGGCCAGATGATCGACGTCACCGTCTCCTCCATCGGCAATGCCAAGTCCCTGCGCGGCGGCACCCTGATCGCCACCCCCCTCAAAGGTCTTGACGGGGAGGTCTATGCCATCGCCCAGGGCAATCTGCTGGTCGGGGGCGCCGGGGCTGCCGCCGGGGGCAGCAAGGTGCAGATCAACCACCTGAGCGCGGGCCGCATTCCGGCCGGGGCGCAGGTCGAACGTTCGGTGGCCACGCCGTTTGCCCTCGGTTCCACCATCGACCTCAGCCTCAACGCCGCCGACTTCCAGACCGCCCGCCGGGTGGCCGAAGCCATCAATGGCCGCATGGGCACCGGCGTGGCCAGCGCCGTCGACGGACGGGTCGTGCGCCTGCAGGCCCCGGCCGATCCGCACGCCCGTGTGGGTTTCCTGGCCGAAATCGAAGAAATCCCGATGCAGGCCGTCATTCCGGTGGCCAGGGTCATCGTGAACACCCGCACCGGCTCCATTGTCATGAACCAGGCGGTCACGCTGGCCCCGGTGGCGGTGGCGCACGGCAACCTGTCGGTCAGCATCAGCTCGACACCGGTGATCAGCCAGGCCAACCCGCTGGCGCCGGGCGGCCAGACGGTGGTGACCGAGCGGGCCAACATCCAGATCGCCCAGGACGGCGGCAGCCTGATCCAGATGGACGCCGCCCCCCAGCTGGCCGACCTGGTGCGCATGCTCAACAGCCTGGGCGCCACGCCGCAGGACCTGCTGGCCATCCTGCAGGCGATCAAGGCCGCGGGCGCGATGAACGCGGAGCTGGAGGTGATCTGAATGAGCACCCCCGTTGCCTCCTCGCCGCGCGCAGCCGCCTCCCCCCTCAAGGGGGCAGCGCCCGTGATCCGTCCGGAGTCTGCCGAAGGGCGGCTGAACGGCTTTTGCGCCAGGAACACCGCGTTCGAGGGGCAATAGTGAGCAGCTTCATTCCGTCCACCCAGGGTCTGGCGGCCGACCCGACCGCGCTTGACGCCCTGCGCCACGGTGCGGGCCGTCAGGGCGACGGGGGGCGGGCCGCGCTGAAGGAGGCGGCGCGTCAGTTCGAATCGCTGTTCATGCGCGAGCTCATCAAGAGCATGCGCGAGGCCA
>CALMYH010000161.1 GCA_937873395.1 uncultured Burkholderiales bacterium | reverse complement strand
TATATGGACTCCCCCTCAACGGCAAGAGCCTGACCGATTGGGGACCTTGGGGTAGAGCACCTGCAGTCGTATATCCGGCATCTTGAGTGGGATCGTGAATGTCCCGTGCCGACATGGAATCTGCGTCACCGCGTCGCCACACGTTGCAAGCGGCTGTTTTGAAGCCGGAAGAGTTATCGGCGTGTTGCGGTGTGGGAGGAACCCGGTTGGCCATGATGGTCGATCAAACCCGTCGCAAAGGTGAGATGGTGGGCAGAGGTGAGGTGATTTCCTTGGTCAGCAAAAGGTCGTTGGCGCGCTGTTCAGGCTGGGATGGCAAAGCTCTGTCGGCCCGCCTTCCTGGTCATCCGGGCAGCTTCATCAAAGGGCTCGTGGTCGCGCAGCGTGGCGTAACAGATGCGCGCGAGCTTGTTGGCCAGGGCGCAGGTGGCCTTGTTGTGGTTGCTGCGGCCCTGGACATCGAGTGCCCAGCGGCGGATGCCGCAGACATCTTTGCCCGCACCATCGGCCACCTTGGCCGCCCGCAGCACACTGCGCGCCCCGTGTGTGAGCAGCATGCGCAGATAACGGTCACCCTTCTTGGAGATGCGGCCCAGGTATCGGCTGGAGCCAGAGCTGTACTCACGCGGAGTCAGGCCGAACCAGCTGGCAAAGTGGCGAGCGTCCTGAAAGTGCGTGACATCGCCCGAGGTGGCCGCCACCAGGGCGGTGGCTGTCAGCAAGCCAATGCCGGGCACCGACAGCAGCAGCGTGCAGGCCGGGCTGTGGCGGGCGACAGCGGCCAACTCGCGCTCGACCTGGGCGATGCGCGCTTCGAGCAGGCGGATCTCTTCAAGCAGCATGCCAGCGGTGTGGCGGATCAGATCGGGAACGGCCGAGCGCGGGTCAGCCAGCACACGAGCGATCGTCTCCACCCCGGTGCGCGCGCCCTGAGGAATGGTGATGCCAAACTCGCGACAGAAGCCGCGCAGGGCGTTGATGCGCGAGGTGCGCGTGCCCATCCACAGCGAACGGATGCGGTGCAGGCCCTGCAAGGCCTGCTGCTCAACGGACTTGACGCGCACAGGGCGAATGTCCGAGGCACGGGCCGCCTCGATCAGGGCGGTGGCGTCGGTTGCATCGGTCTTGTTGCGCCGCACGTAGGCGCGCACGTACTGGGCGGGCAGCAGGCGAACAGGAATGCCCAAGGTATTGAGCCAGCGCGCCCAGTGGTGGGCCGAGCCACAGGCTTCCATGATGACCAGGCCGACACTGCGGTTGACGAACCAGCGCTCGAACTGGCTGCGCGTCAGACGCTGGGTTTCAGTCACGCGCCATTGGTCGTCGGCGACGGCGAGTTGGAAAACGGATTTGGCCAGATCGACGGCCACGGTAGTAGCATGCATGTCGGACTCCTCTGGTTTGTGAAAGACCTGATCCCCACGCCAATGAAGACCAGAGCGCGAATCTCGCGCAAACAAACGGGGGAGTCCATCCCATCA
>CALMYH010000160.1 GCA_937873395.1 uncultured Burkholderiales bacterium | reverse complement strand
TACGACAGCGACTACTACGGCGAAGACCTGCCATTCTGGATGAAGGTGCGCAGGACCGATGGCAGTGACACCCACCAGCTCATCGTGCCCTACACGCTGGACTGCAACGACATGCGCTTCGCGCTGCCGCAGGGCTACTCGCACGCCGACCCGTTCTTCCAGTACATGAAGGACACGTTCGACGCGCTCTACGCGGAAGGCGATCCCGACGGTCTGGACCGGCCCAAGATGATGAGCATCGGCATGCACTGCCGCCTGCTCGGACGCCCCGGCCGCATCACCGCATTGCAACGCTTCCTGGACCACGTCCAGTCGCACGAGAAGGTCTGGGTGGCGCGCCGCCTGGACATCGCTCGGCACTGGAAGGCCACGCACCCGCTCAACCAGGCCTGACTGGCCACTCGAGGCTGACCCCATGCCCCTGACCCTGGAACAACTCAACGCTGCGCCGCTGCCCGAGGCACTGCAGATGCTCGACGGCCTGTACGAGCATTCGCCCTGGATCGCCGAACGCGCCCTGGCGCAACGGCCCTTTGCCTCGTTGGCGCAGCTCAAGCATGCGATGACGCGTGTGCTCGACGACGCCGGGCGTGAGCCGCAGATCGGCCTGATCCGCGCCCACCCGGAACTGGCCGGCAAGGCCATGGTGAGCCAGACGCTGACAGCCGAGTCGACCAACGAGCAGACCCAGGCCGGCCTGACAAACTGCACGCCCGAGGAGTTCGCGCACATCCAGCAACTGAACGCGGCCTACAACGCCCGGTTCGGCTTTCCCTTCATCCTGGCCGTGCGCGGTCCGCGCGGCACCGGCCTCACCAAGGCGCAGATCATCGCGGCCTTCGAGCGCCGCGTGCACGGCCACCCGGACTTCGAGCTGCAGGAATGCCTGCGCAATATCCACCGCATTGCCGAGATCCGCCTGAACGACAAGTTCGGCTTCGAACCCGTCGATGGCCAGCGCGTTTGGGACTGGCAGGAAACCCTGGCCCAGCACAGCGACCCGGGCTACGCCGAGAAGGGGCAGCTCACCGTCACCTACCTGACCGACGCGCACCGCGCCTGCGCCCAGCGCATCGGCCACTGGATGAAAGACTGCGGCTTTGACGAAATCGAGATCGACGCCGTGGGCAACGTGGTGGGTCGCTACCACCCGGCCCCGGAGGGCGAAGGTTTCGCCGCCGGGCCGCCCCAAGGCGAAACGCGCCCCCTCGGGGGGCAGCGACCCGCGCAGCGGCGGAGCGTGGGGGCCAGATACCTGATCACTGGAAGCCACTACGACACCGTGCGCAACGGCGGCAAGTACGACGGGCGCCTGGGCATCTTCGTGCCCATGGCCTGCGTGCAGAAGCTGCACGCGGCCGGCCAACGCCTGCCCTTCGGCATCGAGGTCGTGGGCTTCGCGGAAGAAGAAGGCCAGCGCTACAAGGCCACCTTCCTCGGCTCGGGCGCGCTCACCGGCCATTTCGACCCGAGCTGGCTGGACCAGAAGGACGCCGACGGCATCACGCTGCGCGAGGCCATGCAGCACGCGGGCCTGTGTGTGGACGACATCCCCAAGCTGCGGCGCGACCCGGCGCAGTACCTGGGTTTTGTCGAGGTGCACATCGAGCAGGGGCCGGTGCTCAATGAGCTGAACCTGCCGCTGGGCATCGTCACCAGCATCAATGGCAGCGTGCGCTACGTGGGCGAAGTCACGGGCATGGCCAGCCACGCCGGCACCACGCCCATGGACCGGCGCCGGGACGCCGCCTGCGCGGTGGCCGAGCTGATGCTCTACGCCGAGCAACGCGCCGCGCAGGACGGCGACTCGGTGGCCACCGTGGGCATGCTGCAGGTGCCCAATGGCTCGATCAACGTGGTGCCCGGGTCCTGCCGCTTCAGCCTCGACCTGCGCGCACCCACCGACGCCCGGCGCGACGCCCTGGTGCGCGATGTGCTGGCGAAACTGCACGAGATCTGCGAGCGCCGTGGTGTGCGCCACACCCTGGAAGAGACCATGCGCGCCGCCGCCGCGCCCAGCGACCCGCAATGGCAGGCCCGTTGGGAGGCCGCGTGCACCGCTCTGGGTGTTCCCCTGCACCGCATGCCCAGCGGTGCCGGTCACGACGCCATGAAACTGCACGAGATCATGCCGCAGGCCATGCTGTTCGTGCGCGGCGAAAACAGCGGCATCAGCCACAACCCGCTGGAATCGACCACTGCCGACGACATGGACCTGGCGGTCCAGGCCTTCGACCATCTGCTGCTGCAGCTGGCCCGGGACAGCTGAGGCCATTCCTGCGCCCCTGCTCTGTCGAGACACCCTCAACACACACACACCATGACCACACCGTACGAACGACTGGACGAATGGATCGACCGCCACTTCAACGAAGAGGTGCACTTTCTGCAGGAGCTCGTGCGCGTGCCCACCGACACGCCGCCGGGCAACAACGCCCCACACGCGGAGCGCACCGCCGAGCTGCTCACCGCCATGGGCCTGGCGCCCGAACGGCATGCCGTGCCCGATGCCGAGGTCAAGGCCGCCGGCCTGGAGAGCATCACCAACCTGATCGTGCGGCGCCGCTTCGGCGAAGGCGGTCCGACCATTGCACTCAATGCCCACGGCGACGTGGTGCCCCCGGGCGAAGGCTGGACCCACGACCCCTATGGTGGCGAGATCGTCGACGGCCGGATCTACGGCCGTGCGACTGCCGTGAGCAAGAGCGACATCGCCAGCTTCACCTACGCCCTGCGCGCGCTGGAATCGCTCGGGGCGCCGCTCAAGGGTGCGGTGGAGCTGCATGTGACCTACGACGAGGAGTACGGTGGTGAAGTCGGCCCCGGCTGGCTGCTGGACAAAGGCCTGACCCGCCCCGACCTGATGATCGCCGCCGGCTTCAGCTACCAGGTGGTGGTGGCCCACAATGGCTGTCTGCAGATGGAGGTGACGGTGCATGGCGACATGGCCCACGCGGCCATTCCCGACAGCGGCACCGACGCCCTGCAGGGAGCCACCCACATCCTGAACGCGCTGTACGCCCTGAATGCCGACTACCTGAAAGTGCGCTCGGACGTCGACGGCATCAGCCACCCCTACCTGAACGTCGGCCTCATCCAGGGTGGCACCAACACCAACGTCATTCCGGGCAAGGTGGTGCTCAAGCTGGACCGCCGCATGATTCCCGAGGAAGACCCGGCCGAGGTGGAAGCGGCGATCCGCAAGACCATCGAAGAGGCTGCCGCGAGTTTTCGGCCGCCGCGGGGCGGCTCGGACATCCGAGTCGAAATCCGCCGCCTGCTGCTGGCGCGGGCCATGAAACCGCTGGCCGGCAATGCGCCACTGGTGCAGGCCATCCAGAAGCATGGGCGGGCGCTGTTCGGTGAACCCATCCCGGCCCTGGGCACGCCGCTGTACACCGATGTGCGCCTGTATGTGGAGCGCGGCATTCCGGGCGTGATCTATGGCGCCGGGCCGCGCACGGTACGCGAGTCCAACGCCAAACGGGCCGACGAGCACCTCGAGCTCAACGATCTGCGCCGGGCCACCCAGGTGATTGCACGCACGCTGCTGGACATACTGACCATGCCACAATGACCGTCCGCCCGGACGGGCGGCCCGCATTCAGGAGATTCCATGACCCCCGCAGAACAAGCCCTGCGCGACGCCGCACTTGAGTACCACCGCACCCCCAGCAAGGGCAAGATCGCGGTCACCCCCACCAAGCCACTGTCCAACCAGCGCGACCTGTCGCTGGCCTATTCGCCCGGTGTGGCCTACCCCTGCCTGGCCATCCAGGCCGACCCGACGCTGGCCGCCGATTACACCAGCCGCGGCAACCTGGTGGGCGTGATCACCAACGGCACCGCGGTACTGGGCCTGGGCGACATCGGCCCGCTGGCCGGCAAGCCGGTGATGGAGGGCAAGGGCTGCCTGTTCAAGAAGTTCGCCGGCATCGACGTGTTCGACATCGAACTGGCCGAACGCGACCCGGACAAGCTGGTCGACATCATCGCCGCGCTGGAACCCACGCTGGGCGGCATCAACCTGGAAGACATCAAGGCGCCCGAGTGCTTCTATATCGAGCAGAAGCTGCGCGAGCGCATGAACATCCCGGTGTTCCACGACGACCAGCACGGCACGGCCATCATCTCCAGCGCCGCCCTGCTCAATGGCCTCGAACTGGTGGGCAAGGCCATCGGCCAGGTCAAGGTGGCGGTTTCGGGCGCCGGCGCGGCCGCCATTGCCTGCCTGGACGTGATGGTCGGACTGGGCGTCGACCCGAAGAACATTCTGGTGTGCGATTCCAAGGGGGTGATCCACAGCGAGCGTGAAGACGCGAAAGCGGGCAAGCTCGACGCGTCCAAACAGCGCTATTGCCAGACCACGGGGGCCCGCACGCTGGCCGATGCGGTGAACGGCGCCGACGTGTTCCTGGGCTGCTCGGCGCCGGGTGTGCTGACGGTCGAGATGGTCAGGACCATGGCCGACAAGCCGATCATCCTGGCCCTGGCCAATCCGGAGCCCGAGATCCGCCCCGAGCTGGCCAAGGCAGCGCGACCCGACTGCATCATCGCCACCGGCCGTTCGGACTACCCGAACCAGGTCAACAACGTCCTGTGCTTCCCCTACATCTTCCGCGGGGCGCTGGATTGCGGGGCGACCAAGATCACCGAAGAAATGAAACTCGCCTGTGTGCGCCAGATCGCCGATCTGGCCAAGAGCGAGATCAGCGATGAGGTGGCCTCGGCCTACGCCGGACAGGAACTGGTGTTCGGGCCCGACTACCTGATTCCCAAGCCATTCGACACCCGGCTGATCCTCAAGATCGCACCAGCCGTGGCCCAGGCCGCCGCCGATTCGGGCGTGGCCACCCGGCCCATCACCGACATGGTGGCCTACCGCGAGTCCCTGTCGCGCTTCACCACCCAGACCGGCATCCTCATGCGGCCCATCTTCAATGCCGCCAAGGCCGTCGATCCTGGCAAGAAGCGTGTGGCCTATGCCGACGGGGAAGACGAACGTGCGCTGCGCGCCGCGCAGATGGCCATCGACGACGGCATCGCCACCCCGATCCTGATCGGCCGGCCGGCCGTCATCAATGCCCGGATCCAGAAGGCCGGCCTGCGCATCCGCCTGGGAACCGATGTCGAGAACGTCAACCCCGAGGACGACCCGCGCTTCCGCCAGTACTGGGAGCACTACCATGCGCTGATGAAGCGCAACGGCACCACGCCGGAGGTGGCCAAGGCCGCCGTGCGCCGCTCCAACACCATCATCGGTTCGCTGATGGTCTCCCTGGGCGATGCCGATGCCCTGATCTGTGGCCTGGTCGGCACTTACACCACCCACCTTGAGCGCATCGACAGCATTCTGGGCAAACAGGCCAGCGTGAGCAATTACGCCGCCGTCAACGCCCTCATGACCAACCAGGGCCCGCTGTTCATCACCGACACCTACGTCAACGAAGACCCGTCGGCCGAGCAGCTGGCGGAAATCGCCTGGATGGCAGCGCAGCAGGTGCAGCGCTTCGGCTTGCCACCCAAGGTGGCCTTTCTCTCGCACTCGAGCTTTGGCTCGTCCAAGCGGGCCTCGGCACGCAAGATGCGGGCGGCACGTGACCTGTTCGTGGCCCGGCACCCGGAGGTCGAGTGTGATGGCGAACTGCACGGGGATGCCGCGCTGCAGCCCGAGATCCGCAGCGCCTATCTGGGCGACTCCACCCTGACCGGATCGGCCAACCTGCTGGTCTGCCCCAACCTCGACGCGGCGAACATCCTCTACAACGTGCTCAAGACCACCACCAGTGGTGGGGTGACGGTCGGCCCCGTGCTGATGGGTGTCAACGGCACCGCCCACATCCTGACCCCGGCCGCCACCGTGCGGCGGGTGCTCAACATGACGGCACTGGCTGCGGCCAGTGCCTGGCGCGCGACCTGATCCCAGCGGCCAGGGTGTGCCATCCCTGTGCCGGCCCGATGACCCGGCACGAATGCGCACCAATGCGGTGCCAGACCGGTTGAAGGCGCACCATTACGGGAAAGCCATGATGACAGGGCTTGAACCAGACGGGAGAATGTGTATACACATTCTGTGTTCACTGCGGGCGAAGGCAGAACCGGGCTGCACTTTCAGGGTGGCATCTTTATTGCTGTAGCTCCTGTCATCCGAGCGGTGATCCCTGGTTGCCGTCCCCTTTCCTCTATCAGGAGTGCTCATGAACAAGCGTCATTTTCTTCAGACAGCCGCCGCCCTGGCTGCACTGGCCAGCTTCGGCACCGCCCAGGCGCAGACCGCCATCAAGTTCCAGCTGGACTGGCGGTTCGAGGGCCCGGCTGCGCTGTTCCTGCTCCCGGCTGCCAAGGGATACTTCCGTGATGCCGGCCTGAACGTGACGATCGACTCCGGCAACGGCTCGGGCGGCACGGTCACCCGTGTGGCCTCAGGCACCTACGACATGGGCTTTGCCGACATGGCCGCCCTGATGGAGTTCCACGCCAACAACCCTGACACGCCCAACAAGCCGGTGGCGGTCATGATGGTCTACAACAACACCCCGGCCGCCGTCCTGGCGCTCAAGAAAAGCGGCATCAGCAAGCCCGCCGACCTCAGCGGCAAAAAGCTGGGGGCTCCGGTATTCGATGCCGGTCGCAAGGCCTTCCCCATTTTCGAGAAGGCCAACAACGTGAGCAATGTGGCGTGGACCTCGATGGATCCGCCGCTGCGCGAGACCATGCTGGTGCGCGGGGACATCGACGCCATCACCGGCTTTTCGTTCACCTCGCTGCTCAACCTGGAGGCCCGCGGCGTCAAGGCGGAGGACGTGGTCATCATGCCCTACGCCGACTACGGCGTGAAGCTGTACGGCAACGCCATCATCGCCAGCCCCAAGCTGATCCAGGAGAACCCGGAAGCCATTCGGGCCTTCCTCAAGGCCTTCGCCAAAGGGGCCAAAGAGGTGATGGCCAACCCGGCCGCCGGCATCGAGACGGTCAAGGCGCGCGACGGCATCATCAATGTGGGGCTGGAAACGCGGCGTCTGCAACTGGCGATCAATTCGGTGATCGCCAGCCCCGACGCCCGCCGCGAGGGCTTTGGCAAGGTCGACCCGGCCCGCCTGGCCCTGATGGCCTCGCAGGTGTCGGACGCCTTCGGCACCCGAACCCGGATCAACCCGACGGCGGTCTGGAACGGCGCCTTCCTGCCCACCAACGCCGAGTTGAATGTGCTGCCGCCGGCACGCTGAAGCCCCTCTTCCCCGCTCCGGCGGGTGGCCTCCGGCTGCCCGCCGCCATCTGGAAACCTCATGCAAGCTGACACCGCCTCCGGTGCGCCGGCCTTCGTCGATTTCGACCAGGTCTGGCTGGCCTACAACGACGACCTGCTGGCCAAGAACATTTTTGCGGTCGAAGACATCAACCTGAAGGTGCGCCAGGGCGAGTTCATCGCCATCGTCGGACCCTCGGGCTGCGGCAAGTCGACCTTCATGAAGCTGACCACCGGGCTGAAGATGCCCAGCATGGGCAAGATCACCATCGACGGCCAACCAGTGACCGGACCGCTGAAAATCTCCGGCATGGCGTTTCAGGCACCGTCGCTGCTGCCCTGGCGCACCACGCTGGACAACGTGCTGCTGCCGCTGGAGATCGTCGAGCCCTTCCGCAGCCAGTTCAAGGACCGCCGCAAGGAGTTCGAGGACCGGGCCAAGCGCCTGCTCGCCAGCGTGGGGCTGGGTGGCATGGAATCGAAGTTTCCCTGGGAGCTTTCGGGGGGCATGCAGCAGCGGGCCAGCATCTGCCGCGCGTTGATCCACGAACCCAAGATGCTGCTGCTGGACGAGCCCTTCGGGGCCCTGGACGCCTTCACCCGCGAAGAACTCTGGTGCACGCTGCGCGACCTCTGGGAAGCGCAGCGCTTCAATGTCATCCTGGTCACCCACGACCTGCGCGAGTCGGTGTTCCTCGCCGACACGGTGTACTGCATGAGCCGCAGCCCGGGCCGCTTCGTGGTCAAGCGCGAGATTCCCATCCCCCGCACGCGCGATCTGGAGGTGACCTACACGCCCGAGTTCAGCGACATCGTGCACGAACTGCGCGGCCACATCGGCGCCATGCGCAAGGCCGGCACGGTCATCAACCAGTGAGGCTCCGACATGAAACAGAAGCACCTTGAACGCTGGTCTCCCCTGCTGCTGCTGACTGCCATCATCATCATCTGGGAGGTCATCACCCGCGGCTTCGGCGTCTCGGAGTTCATTTTTCCGAGCCCCTCGCGCATCTGGGAACAGACACTCGAACACAAGACCACCATCCTGGGCCACGCCTGGCGCACTTACTGGGTGACGATGGCGGGTTTTGGCATCGCCATCGTGGTCGGTGTGTTGCTGGGTTTCCTGATCGGAAGTTCGCGCCTGGCCTACGCGGCGGTCTATCCGCTGATGACGGCCTTCAATGCCCTGCCCAAAGCAGCGTTCGTGCCCATCCTGGTGGTGTGGTTCGGCATCGGCATCGGTCCGGCCATCCTGACCGCCTTCCTGATCAGCTTCTTTCCCATCATGGTGAACATCGCCACCGGCCTGGCCACGCTGGAGCCCGAGCTGGAGGACGTGCTGCGGGTGCTGGGTGCGAAACGCTGGGACGTGCTGACCAAGGTGGGCCTGCCCCGCTCCCTGCCCTACTTCTTCGGCTCGCTCAAGGTGGCCATCACCCTGGCCTTCGTCGGCACCACGGTGTCTGAAATGACGGCGTCCAACGAGGGCATCGGTTACCTGCTGATTTCGGCCGGCAGCTCGATGCAGATGGGCCTGGCCTTCTCCGGCCTGCTGGTGGTGGGCATCATGGCCATGTTCATGTACGAGCTGTTCAGCTGGGTCGAGAAGCACACCACCGGCTGGGCCCACCGGGGAAGTCAGGCTTGACCGAAGATCAGATCGCGCGACACCTGCGCCGTGCCAACGACGTGGCCCTGCGGGCCATGGCCATGGGGCGGCATCCGTTCGGGGCCCTGCTGGTCGCGCCGGATGACGAGACCGTGCTCGCCGAACAGGGCAACATCGACACCGTGAACCACGCCGAAGCCACGCTGGCGCGCCACGCGGCCGACAACTGGCCGGGCGAGTACCTGGCGCGTTGCACCCTGGTCACCACCTTCGAACCCTGTGCGATGTGCACTGGCACCCTCTACTGGGCCAACATCGGACGGGTGGTGTACGGGGCCAGCGAAGAAGCCCTGCTGGCCCTGACCGGCAACCACGAAGAAAACCCCACCCTGTCGCTGCCCTGCCGGGAGGTGATCGCGCGGGGACAGAAGGCCATCGAAGTCATCGGTCCGGTCCCGGCCCTGGAGGCCGAGATGGTGGCGCCACACGCGGACTTCTGGAAGAAGTAGGGCCCCCACGCTCCGCCGCTTCGCGGGTCGCTGCCCCCCGAGGGGGCTGACCTGGCTCGGGGCGGCCCTTCGCGGCGGTCGGTCTCGGCCCCCAC
>CALMYH010000159.1 GCA_937873395.1 uncultured Burkholderiales bacterium | reverse complement strand
GTTTCAACCCACGCGCCCCCGGGGGGGCACGACCTCGTCTCCACAACTTTGTGAAGGCGCTAGAGAAAATACATGAAATCTGCGAACCCCTTGCAGATTTCATAAAAAGAACGCCGACTGCCTGCAAGGGCTTCATACATGCCCCTAGAAACAGACGCTGCGAGCGGTCGCGAACCTCAAGCCGGTATGCAAGATGCTTCCGGTTCGCGGCAAGGGTAAGGGCAAGGGTTCTCAGAGTATGAGAGGACCGTTCAGATCAAGCACCGGTTTGGCGCCAACGTGTTCGACCTTGGTCTGCCAGTTCTTGCCGAGGTAGTAGAAGCGCAAGCTGTCCTGCTCCGCGTCGATCAGATCGCACAGTTTGCTCTTTAGAAAGGTCCACTGAGCGAAATCCACTTCGATCTCGAACACCGAGTATTGCACCCGCTGGCCGTAGTCGCGACATGCCTTGGCGAGCCGGCGCAGGCGTCTCTGACCGCTGGTGCTGGTTGTGCTGACATCGTAGCTGACGAGAACCATCATGGCGGCACCTACTTCCACAGAAAGGGCGGATAGGCATCCAGGTCGCCGCGCAGATGCCGGGCCAGCAACTGCGCCTGGATGGCGGGGAAGAGGCCGATGTCGAGCTTCTCGTCGAGGAACAAGTGGCGTAATTGCTCGCGCTTGCGTTCCTGATAGGCGGTGAGCACGGTCTTGCGTGCGTCCTCCTTCAGCAACACCGCACCGTTGTCCAGGCGGGTGAAGTCGCGTGCGGATACCTGCTTGCGGTTGATCAGCGACAGGGCCAGCCGGTCGGAAAACGCGGGGCGGAACTCTTCGACGAGATCCAGCGCCAGGCTGGGACGCCCTGGGCGGTCTCGGTGGAGAAACCCGACGGCGGGGTCTAGGCCCACGGTTTCGAGTGCTGAGCGGCAATCGTGGGTCAGCAGGGTATAGAGAAAGGACAGCAGCGCATTCGCTGCATCGGTGGGCGGACGCCGGCTGCGTCCGCCGAACCGCATTGCCGCGTCCGGCACGCGGATGAGGTGATCGAGCACGCCGAAGTAGGCCTGAGCCGCTTCGCCCTCCAGGCCGCGCAGCACGTCGACCGGTGCCTCGCCAAGCAACCGCGCGCCGATGCGCTTCAAGCGCTTGCCGGCATGCGCGAGCGCGTCGCGCGCCTCCGTTGGTAGATCGTCGCCGTAGTCGCGCAGTCCGCGCGACACCACCGCGCGCTGGTTGTGCACCTTGCCCACCAGCAGGTTGCGCACGATGGCGGCACAGCGCGGCCCGTCATCACTGCGTCGGTACTGCTCGCGGCGCAGCAACACGTTGCCGGAAACCGGCCCTTCCACGCGAGCGAGGAACTTGCCGTTGGGGCTCAGATAGCTCACGCAGATCCCCTGCTCGACGCAGTAGCCGAGCAGGGGCGGCGACACCAGTACGCGGCCGAAGCACACCAGGCTGTCGAGCATGTGTGCCGGCAGGCGGGCGCGGGTTTCGCCCTCCACCTCCATGACGATGTTCTCGCCGTCCTTGCGCAGCCACGCGCCTTCGGTGGTCACGTACACGGTGTTGAGCTGGCGACGCATGCGTCAGGGTTCCTCGGCAATCTGCTCGCGTAGCCAGGCTTCGACGCCTCGCCCCTTGCCGAGCAGCTTGGGTTGGCACAGCTCGATGAGCGAGCAGGCATCACAGCGTTTCGCCAGATAGCTCGCCATCGGTGTATGCACCGCGCGGATCATCTCGCGCGTGGCCCGTATGGTTTCCAGGGTCAGCCGACGCAAGTCGTTGTCGAACACCACCGTCTGTCGTCGCCGGGTTTGTCCGTAGAACAAGGCGCCTTCCTCCACCCGGCAGCCGAACATCGCTTCCAGACACAGCGCCTGCGCGCACAGCTGTACCTCGTCGGCACGGTGGGCCTTGGGGCGGCCGCGCTTGTACTCGACCGGCACGGGACGCTCGCCCCCCGCGTCCGCCCTGAACTCGACGACATCCGCCACTCCGGCGATGCCCAGTTCCGCGCTGGACAGCGGCATTGCGGTAATCGTGCGCACACCGTGGCGGCGCTCGATCTGGGGTGTATCCGCGCGGTCGTGCAGCAACCGCCCCTCCGCAGTCTGGCGGTTCTCGGCCCACAGGCGTTCGACGTGGATCAACGCGCACTGTCGCGGGCAGTAGAGATAGTGTTGCAGCGCGGACAGGGGGACGAGGTCGTCGGATTCCTCCATGGCTTCCCCCGCTCCACCTGTTCGCTTACAGCAGCTCGCGCACGCTCACGCCCTTGGGCATGGCTTCCGCATCGACGCGGACGCGATAGTCGGCAAAGCTGCGTGCAGGCCGATCTTCTGTGCCCTCGGCGCGCTGCACCTTGACCGCGTCGAACAGCGCGTGCGCCGGTGCGTTGCCCATGGCGTTTTCGTGTTCGAACACGATTAGCTTGCGCGCCGCCATCTCGCCACGAGCGGCGGAACGGTCGTGCTCGAACATGTTGATGAGCGCGTTCCACAGCAGTTGCAGGTCGTCATCGGAAAAGCCGGTGCGTTCGGCCAGCTTGGCAGAGACGAAGCCGTGGGCGCGATACAACCCGTAGGGCAGGATGTGCTTGCGGCCCATGGTGCGGTTGTCTCCGCTTTGCGCTTCGGCTTCCTTCTCGGTGGTGACCGCCATGCGGGTAATGGAGATTTCCAGCGGCAGCACCGGCTCCACCGAGGTGGCAAAGGCCAGTTGCACCGGCCCGCGCACCTGGCCGGCGTTGATGCCGGTAGTCATCACCGCGCCAAAGGTGCGCACATCGAAGAAGTTGGTGCACATCCAGGCGGTGATCTCGCGCGCCTTGGCCTCGTCCTTGGGCAGCTTCTTGTCTTCCGGTTTGATCTCCAGCGCGTCGTAGGCCCGCTTGTGCTGGTTGTTGAGCACTGCCTTTTCCTGCATGTAGATGGCGAAACCCGGCGCGCCGTCCTTGTCCAGTGTGACGAAGTTGCGGATCTTGCGCTTGAGCGCGACGTCGGTCACCAGACCGCAGTTGGTTTCCGGGTCCAGGCGCGGCAGATTGCCAGCGTCCGGGTCGCCGTTGGGATTGCCGTTGGTGACGTCGAACAGATAGACGAACTCGTAGCGGTGGGCGATGGCGGTCATTGGTCGGCTCCTTCGGTTTCGATGTCGGTGGGTTCGGCAGATTCGTCGGCGGGCTCGTCTCCAGCTGCATCGCGGCGCGTGAAGTAGGACTGCGACTGGTGGTAGTAGCCGATGGCGAAGCGGCCCTGGTCTTCGATCTTGAGGCTGCGCGGAAACTGGTCGGGCAGGCCGCCGACGATCTCGCGGATGTCTTTCTCCAGGTTCACCGCCTGGCCCATGCGCTCCTTGCGCAGCTTGCCGAGGTGGTTCTGGGTGTTGCGCAACAGCACCGGAAAGATCGAGGCCGGCGTGGCCGATGCCGCGCCGTAGTAACGGTCGCGAATCGTGGCGTTTACCTGGCTGCCCAGGGCGGCGCGCTGCACGTATTCCAGGACTGCGAACAGCCGCCCGAGCAGGTAGCCGGGCTTGGTGGATTGCTTGTCGAGACTCACGGGGATCTCCTCCTCGGATGTACGAATGTCCCGGCGCCGTTCGCGCGCCAAGACGCCCTTGCACAAGGCCACGCGCAGGCCGGAGATGTCTCCGTCCGCCCGAAACCGCATGATGGTGTTGGCCAGAAGACTGCGTGGATACGGTCCGCCGCTCAGAATGGCTCGCATCGTCTCGCCAATGACGATGTTGATCGCGTCGTCGGCTTTGGGCTTGGCGCCCTCGCGATGCGGCACGGTCGCCAGCACCAGCCGATACGCGGATGGTTCGGTGCGCCACGGCAGCGGTTCGAGACGCAGGTCTTCAGCGTGCTGGGCGATACGGCCAGCGAGCACGCCCAGCGTATCCACTTGCCAGAAGCGCACCGACAGACGCGACGCGTTGGGCGCGAGGCCCAATACGTACATGCGGGTGCTGGGTTCGAGATTCGGGGCGAGGTCCGCCACCGGGCGGCCTTTCGCGATGCAGTCCAACACCGCACGCACCCGCGCGGCCTCCGAAGCGTCATCGGCGGGCGGGCTGAGCATGGAGGCGAAGAGATCCTCGGCGGCGCTTGCCTGCTTTGCATCGACCGCTTCGGCCCAGAACACCACTGAGGCGTCGCCCACCTGCAGGCGTTGACGGTTGTGTTCGCCCCGGCGTAGCAGGTAGTTCAGCGCCGTGGTGTAGGCGAAGGCGACTTGTTCGGATACCGGTGCATTGTCACCCTGACTCTTGGCATAGGACGTGAAGGCATCGAGATTGAAGGAAACGATGGACGCACCCGAGCTCTGCGCTCCATTTACGCCCTTGATCGCGGGATGCAGGCGGGCCACCGGTGCCACTTCCCCGCTGACGAGGCAGACCGCCCCGCCTCCCACCATTTCCTGCCCCTCGTCGCCCGCGAGCAGCCGGGCGCGCACCGCCCGTGCGGCAGGCCGGTCGTGCACAAAGCAATGCTCGCCGTCCATCCGGAACACGAGGTTGGCGTCGACCATGTCGGCAGGGAAACCACGTCTCCCGAACTGCTCCGGCGACCAGCCGCGCAGGAAGCTGAGCAAGGCCTTGAGTCCGGGGTCGTCGTCGCCTGCGAGCACGGTTTCGTGCAGTTCGACAAAGGCCTCATGCTCCTTGTCGGCGCGCTTGCTGGTGTTGCTTACGCCAAGCACATAGCTGGTCTTGTCCCACAGAAAGTTGGACTTGATACCGACCGTGCGTTTTTCGGCCTGCGGCACATTGAGCATGCGCGGCAGGGGCTTCTTGCCGGAGGTGTCGCGAATGTCGTTGACCTGCGCCACATCGCCATCCGCTGTCAGCAGGATCTCGAAGCTGATCTTCTCCGGGCTGCAGCCAGCGGGGGCGACATCCTCTGCCTGTTGCTCGATCAGCCGCTCGTAATAACGGTTCAACGCCTGCAGGATCATGACTTGACCTCCTCGCCCTGCCACGGTGGCACCTCGATGACGCCCGCTTTCAACTGCGCGCGAAAGAAGCGTGGCGTCATGTCCCGGGCGAAGTCGATGTCGTGCAGCATCCAGCCCAGGTCTTTGTCCGCATCGCGCTCGGGATGCGCGTCGGGGAACGGCTGACCGTCCTCAATCAGGCTGAAGTGGGCGGGAAACTCGCGCACGCCCAGGCACGGTGCGTGGAAGTGCTGCCCCTTGCGGGCGCGGCGGTTGAAGATATCCAGATGCTTGCCCACCGAATCGTCCGGCCCGGCTTTGTCGGTGAGTTCGAAATGGGCCTCGATCACGTAGGCCACGTCACGCAATACCGTGGCGGCACGCTGCTGGCGGTCTTCGTCGACGTAGTTCGCCAGCCCGACGGTGGTGCCCGCCTTCATCGCCCTGCTCACGTTGCCCGGCGACAGCTTGCCGCCGACCTCGTTGCGACGGATGGATTCGAAGTGCACCGGCTTGAGCACATGGATGCGATCGACCACCCAGCGGATAGCGGGCTTCCAGTGAATGGCCTCCAGGATGCCGCGCGCGGCCGACGGCGTGATGACGTCGTAGCTCACCCGCTCCACCTTCATTTCCGGCCGTGTGAAGCAGGCCCGATCGCCCCAGACGTGCAGGCGGATTCCATAGCTCATTGGCTACCTCCCTCAGAAGATTGTATTGGCGGTCTCCATGAAACTGGGAGTGTCCCACCAGATACCGAATTCACGACTGTAGATGTCCATGTTTACAAGCTCCATGAACTGCTCTCCCCAACGTTCTGGGGCCACCGGCTGAACCGCTCCCGCGTTGCGCAACGCATCGAAGCCGTTGCGTGGCAACTGCACCAGGTAGGGTTGTAGTTTGCGAGCAAGGCCACCGCTCTTCTCTGCGTGGCGCAGACCCTCAATACTTTGGCGGGCGTCGTCATCGAAAGGCACGATGACCGGCATCTGCACGGTATCAATCATGCGGAACTTGGCCGCCAGCGTTTCCATTGGTAGGGAGTCGATGCGACTCCCTGCGCACAGACCGAGCAGATTGGCAGCATCCAGTTCCTTGTCGCCTTTCTGCCAGTAAAGCAGTCGGAAATAGGCCTCGATTGCGGACGGCGACAGCGGATCGCCGCGGAACTGCGGCTGGCGCATGACCTCCTGCGCGGCCTGGGCGAACTGGCGCAGTTCCTGCGGCGGCGCCCAGTCGCTGTTGGCGGGCGCAAACACGCGCACTTCGCTCAACTCCGCTGCGCGCTCGCCGTTGCGGTTGCAGCGGCCTGCGGCCTGGGCGACGGAGTCCAGACCGGCTTCGGCGCGGTAGACCGTGGGCAGCGAAATGTCGACGCCGGCTTCGATCAAAGAGGTCGACACCAGCCGACAAGGCTCGCCGGCCTTGAGGCGTACCCGCACCTCGGCGAGCACCTGGCTACGATGTTTAGCGCACATCAGCGTGGTCAGATGGCGTGCGCCCGGTTGGTCGGCGAGCGCCTGATACAGGGCGCGGGCGTGGCGGCGGTTGTTGACGATGCAGAGAACCTGATGGAGGTCGCGGAGTTGCGCGGTAAGGGCGTCATCGTCGAGCGTGCCGACGTGGCGCACGCGTACGCGGTCTAGCTTGCAGAAGAGTTCCGGTGGGTTTGGGGCGAGCTCGCGTACCTGTTCCTTGTCGAATCCGCCGCGAAAATCCGGCGCGTTCAAGGCTGGCTGGGTGGCGGTGCACAGGACGATGCTGCTGCGGTAGTTGCGGGCCAGTTCGTCGATCGCCGCGACCGCCGGCCGCAACAGCTTGAGCGGCAGGGTCTGCGCTTCATCAAGGATGACCACGCTGCCCGCGATGTTGTGCAGTTTGCGGCACTGCGACGGGCGCGCCGCGAACAGGCTCTCGAAGAACTGCACCGCAGTGGTGACGATGATGGGCGCGTCCCAGTTCTCCATTGCCAGTCGCAGCTTTTCGCGCGCCTGGTAGCGTTCGGCGTCCGAGCGCGCAAGAGGCGCGGCGACGAAGGCGCTGTGGTGCTCAAGAACCGCTGCCTCCCCCAGGTCACCGAACGCGGAACGGAAAACCGCGGCGTTCTGCTCCACGATGCTGGTAAAGGGAATCACGAAAACCACCCGCCGCAGCCCATACTTGATGGCGTGATCGAGCGCAAAGGCCAGTGAGGCGAGCGTTTTGCCGCCGCCAGTGGGCACCGTGAGCGAGAACAGACCGGGTGCATGCTCCGCGGCTTGGCGCGTGTGGGCGAGAATGTCCGCGCGGACGCGATTGACGTCGGAGTCGGCGGCGAAGCCGGAAAGATAGGTATCGAGCCGCTCGCGCAACGCGTGCAGGGACGGAGTTTCGAGCGCGCGAGATGCGCTGCGGTGATTGGGTTGGCCGGGAAGGGCGATCCGATCGTAAAAGGCCTCGGTGTCGAGGTAGTCGGCATCCACCAAGCACGAGAAGAGCATGCGCGCGAAGAACGCGAACTGAAACATGCCGCGGTCTTTGTGTGGAATTAGCTTTGGCGGATTAACCTGCTCCGGCAGGGCAATCTCTCGCCTCCAATCATCTTTCAGCGGAGGAAGACAAACGCCCTTCAGACGCTCGAACAACGCATTTCGCTCGCCCCCCTCATTGCCATTTGCCAGTCCTGCATGATGCCCAGCAATCCCGTACGCGAGCAACATGCCGACCAGCTTGTATCGCTCAACGGCGACCATAGCGCCACGCGTGGCGTGGTCAACGCGAATTGCATCACCAGCGATTCGTCGCTGAAAGTCATCTGAGTACTTTCCGAGATCGTGCAGCAGCCCAGAAACGCTCGCAAGCTCTTGCGCACCAAAGGCAAGCCCGTGCTCTGCTGCCAAACTCGCAACATTTGCAAGGTGCTCCGACAGCGGCTGCCAGTCGCCTTTGTCGCTTCTTGGGGTCGAGTGGGCATAGAAGTTCATGCCCACCAACTCTAGCCGCAATCGCGTCGAACGCTTACTTTTTCAATACGTCCCCGGATACAGCCCGCCATCGGGCAGGATGTTCTGCCCGTTGATGTAGCCGGCGTGGACGCTGCACAGGAAGGCGCAGATGGCGCCGAACTCCTGCGGGGTGCCGAAGCGCCGGGCGGGGATCTGGCCCATCTGGCCGGAGCGGATGTCGTCCAGCGGCTTGCCGGTCTTGCTGGCGGCGCTGGCCAGGGTGGCCTGCAGGCGGTCGGTGTCGAACTTGCCGGGCAGCAGGTTGTTGATCGTCACGCCTTGGGCCGCGATGCCGCTGCGCGCCAGGCCGGCGACGAAGCCGGTCAGGCCGCTGCGCGCGCCGTTGGACAGGCCCAGGATGTCGATGGGCGCCTTGACCGCGCTGCTGGTGATGTTGACGATGCGGCCGAAGCCGCGGGCGGCCATGCCGTCGACCGTGGCCTTGATGAGTTCGATGGGGGTGAGCATGTTGGCGTCGACCGCCTTGATCCAGGCGTCGCGGTCCCAGTCACGGAAGTCGCCCGGCGGCGGGCCACCGGCGTTGGTGACGACGATGTCGAAGGCGGTGCCCGGCCCGCCCGGGGCGGCCAGGGCGGCCGCGCGGCCTTCGGGCGTGGTGATGTCGGCGGTCACGGCCAGCACCTGCACGCCCGGCGCCTGGCCACGCAGTTTTTCGGCCGAGGCGTTCAGCGCATCGGCGCCGCGCGCCACCATGACCACATGCACGCCTTCGGCGGCCAGCGCCTGCGCGCAGCCCTGGCCCAGCCCCTTGCTGGCGCCGCAGACCAGCGCCCATTTGCCCTTGATGCCCAGATCCATGTGTTTTCTCCTTGAAGTCGGTGGATGGTTCAGCGGCCGCCGGCTGTCCCGGCGCGGGTGACCAGGAACACCCCGGCCAACACCAGCACGGTGCCGGCCACGATCCAGGCGTTGAGCGGCTCGTCCAGAATCAGCACGCCCATGGCGATGGTGGACATGGGGCCGATCATGCCTGTCTGCGCCGCCAGGCCGGCGCCGATGCGCTCGATGGCCATCATGACCATGATGACGGGCGCGAAGGTGCACAGGGTGGCGTTGAGCACCGACAGCCAGATGACCTCGGGCGCCACCAGGGCCGCCGACAGGGGGCGCAGCAGCACGAACTGCAGCAGGCACAGCACACAGGCCACCGTGGTGGCCAGGCCGACCAGGCGCATGGCGCCCAGGCGCTTGACGAGTTCGCCGCTGTAGACCAGATAGATGGCATAGCTGATGGCGCTGCCGAACACCAGGGCGGCGCCCAGCGCGGCGTGCGGGCCGGCAAAGTCGGCTTCGTGGCCGAACACCAGCAGCACGCCGGCGTAGCTGACCGCCATGGCCAGCGCCTGCAGGCCGGTGATGGCGCGGCGGTAGATGACCCAACCCAGGATGAGCACCAGGGTGGGGTTGAGGTAGAGGATGAGCCGCTCCAGGCTGGCGCTGATGTACTCCAGCCCCCAGAAGTCCAGGAAGCTGGCCAGGTAGTAGCCGGTGATGCCCAGGCCGACGATGCCCAGCCAGTCGCGCCGGGTCAGGGGGGGCGGGCGGACACCGCCGCGCGGCCGGCTGGCCCACCAGGCCAGGCCGATGAACAGCGGCAGCGCGAACAGCATGCGGTACATGATGAGGGTGACCGCATCGACCTCATGCCGGTAGGCCAGCTTGACGATGATGGCCTTGCCGCTGAAGGCAATGGAGCCGGCCGAGGCCAGCAACAGGCCGGTGAGCAGGTGGGGGTGGGCCGATGCGGACGGGGCCTGGGGAGCAGACATCGCCCGATTATCCCGAGGAGGCGACAGACGCGCTGTCGCCTCCGGCCAGGGCAGCCATCGTCATCGGCGACCCGGCCTCACTCGGCCCTGGGGGCGGACAGGCGTTCGATGTCGAGAATGCGGTAGACCCGGCCCTGTTTGTCGAGCGGCTCGATCAGCCCCTCGCGCTGGAAGGCATTGAGCGTGCGGCTGACGGTTTCGAGCTTGAGGTCGAGCATGGCGCCCATGTCCTCGCGCGAGAACAGGGTGGTGACGCCTGCATCGTGTTCGGAGCGCATCTTGAGGATCAGGCCGGCGACCCGCTGGCGGGCGTTGCCGAAGTTGAGGTCGGCCAGCCAGTCGTCGGCCTCTTTGAGGCTGCGGTGCCACTTTTCCAGCAGGCGCTGGTGCAGGCGCGGGGTTTCGCGGTTCAGGCGCTGGATGACCTGCAGCGGCAGGCGGCAGACCTTGATGGGGGTGAGCGCAATGGCGTCGGATTCGTAGGTCGGACCCATCAGCGCCTCCAGGCCGATGACGTCGCCCGGGCGCAGCACGCGCACGATGCGCTGGCGGCCGTCGATGGTGTTGCGCACCAGCTTGACCAGGCCGACACGCAGGGTGTAGAGCGAGGTCGCGGTCTCGCCCAGCCGCACCACCGGCAGGCCACCGCTGATTTCCAGGTCGTCGATCGGCGCGTGGATGAGTTTGAAATCGTCTTCGTGCAGGTCGGCGAACAGCACCATGTCGCGGATGCCGCAGCTGCGGCAGTCGGCGGTGCCCCGCCAGGCCGACTCGGTCTTGATCGGAATCATGGGCGCTGCAGGCTGGAAGACAAGGTGGCGCCACTATACGCCGAGTGCCCGGCGAAGGGCGTCAGGACAGGGGTGGCGTACATGCCAGGACCTCGTCCAGGGTGGTCTGACCCTCGGCGACCCGGGCCGCGCCGGCCAGGCGCAGCGGCCGCATGCCGTCGGCCACGGCCTGCTTGCGCAGCACCTCCAGGCGCGGTTCGCGGCTGACCTTGTCCTTGAAGGCTTCGGTGACCGTGAGCAGTTCGTAGAGGCCGGTGCGCCCGCGAAAACCCGTCATGCGGCAGTCCACACAGCCCACGGGCTGGTAGGGCCGGTAGCGGCCGCTGATCTGCCAGGGCCTGACCAGCTCGGCCAGGCGGGCGCGGGAGGTCTCGGCCGTCGCGTCGTCCTCCCTTTGCCGGCAGGCCGGGCAGAGGTTGCGCACCAGGCGCTGGGCCAGCACGCCGAGCACGGTGGCGTTGATGAGGTAGGGCGCGATGCCCAGCTCCATCAGGCGCATGATGGCCGACGGCGCGTCGTTGGTGTGCAGGGTGGTGAACACCAGATGACCGGTGAGCGCGGCCTGCACCGCCATCTCGGCCGTCGCCAGGTCGCGCACCTCACCGACCATGATGATGTCCGGGTCCTGGCGCATGAGGGCCCGCAGGCCCTGGGCAAAGTCGAGATCGAGGTGGGGCTGCACCTGGGTCTGGTTGAAGGCCGGTTCGATCATCTCGATCGGGTCCTCCACCGTGCTGACATTGACCTCTTCGGTGGCCAGCCGCTTGAGGGTGGCGTACAGCGTGGTGGTCTTGCCCGAGCCGGTCGGACCGGTCACCAGCACGATACCGTGCGGGCGGCGCATCAGGTCTTCCCAGCGCTGCGCATCGTGGGCGGAGAACCCCAGGGCCGACAGGTCCTTGGCGGTGGAATCGGGGTCGAAGATGCGCATGACCAGCTTTTCGCCGAAGGCGGTCGGCAGGGTGGACAGGCGCATCTCGACCTCGTCGCCCCTGAGCTCACCGAGGCCGGGTCGCAAGGTCTTGATGCGGCCGTCCTGCGGCCGCCGCCGTTCGACCACGTCCATGCGGCCCAGCAGCTTGATGCGTGCGATCATGGCGTTGAGCACGGCCATGGGCATCTGGTAGACGGTGTGCAACACCCCGTCGATGCGGAAGCGGATCACGCCCTGCTCGCGGCGCGGCTCCAGGTGGATATCGCTGGCGCGCTGGTCGAAGGCGTACTGCCACAGCCAGTCGACCACCTGCACCACGCCCTGGTCGTTGGCGTCCAGCTGCTTGTTGCTCTTGCCCAGCTCGACCAGTTGCTCAAAGCTGCCAAACCCGGCCGCCCCGCCAGCCTTGCTGGCGGCCCGAACCGACCTGGCCAGGGCGAAGAACTCGGCCGTGTAGCGGCTGATGTCGGCCGGGCTGGCCAGCACCAGACGCACGTTGCGCCGCGTCTGCCGCTCGACCTCGGGCACCCAGTCGCGCACGAAGGGTTCGGCGGTGGCCACCACCACCTCGGCAGCCCCGACCTGCAACGGCAGCACCTTGTGCCGCTCGGCATAGGCAGCGCTCATGACGTCGGCCACCTTGCCCACGTCGACCTTCAGCGGGTCGATGCGCTGGTAGCCCAGCCCGGTGCGGTTGGCCAGCCACTCGGTGAGCATCTCGGTGTCCAGCACACGGCCGTCGGCCGCACGCGCCATGGCGACCACGGCCAGGCGCTGCAGCGGATGCTGGGCACTGTGCGCCGAGGCGCAACGGGCGATGGTGCGGGCGGCTTCCTCGGTGGTGATGACGCCATCCGCCTGGAGCCACTCGACCAGACGCCGCCAGTCCAGCGGGCCCCGATCGGCTTCGGCGCTGGGGGCGGGGGGCGGTGATGGGCTCTTCATGATGCTCAGGATACCGCCTTGAACAGGCGCAGCCATTTGGTGGCCGGCAAACCCCAGCGGGTCTGCACCGCCTCGGCACGCGCCAGCAGGTCCATGCGGGTGGGGTGCTGCGGGTGGCGCAGGGCCAGCACGATGGTGTTGCCCTCGCGCGTGGGGCGGAAGGCCCAGACCGCATCCTGACCGAAGGCATCGACGATGGCCTGCAGGGACTGCTGGAAACTGGCGTCGCGTCCGAACAGGTTGACCGTCATCGCGCCTTCGTCGGTCAGCAGGGCGCGCACGTCGGCGTAGAAGTCGGCATGGTCCAGCACGGGCGCGGCCGCCTCGTGGTCGTACAGGTCGACCTGCACGGCGTCGTAGCGCCCGAGGTGCTCGGCGCGCCGGATCGCTTCACCGGCATCGGCCAGCAGCACACGCAGCCGGGGCCCGTCGGGCGGCAGCTTGAACCACTGGCGGCAGACGGCCAGCACCTGGGGGTTGAGCTCGATGGCCGTGGTGTCCATGCGCAGCTTCTTGAAGCAGAACTTGGTCAGGGCCGCCGACCCCAGGCCCAGCTGCAGCGCACGGCGCGAGGCCACGCTGGCCGGTTCGACGAACAGAAGCCAGGCCATCATGCGCTGGACGTACTCCAGTTCGATGTCGAACGGGGCGTCGATCAGCATCGAGCCCTGTATCCACTCGGTGCCCAGATGCAGGAAACGCACATCGGCATCTTCCGAGACGGTGACCTCGGGCAGCGTGACCGGTGACGGGTGTGACGAACGCCTCAATTGGCTGACCTCATGGAACGCAAAAACGACAGCGGGAGCAGAAAAGCCCGGGATGCTGCGTTGGCGGACAAGAGGGAGCTTCGGGCCCGCCCAGGCACAGAACAATGGGGGTTGGGTCATTGGTCAACCGGCATCCGGAGCAAGCATTATGAACATGGAAGCGGTCTTGAGTTTTCTGAGCACACAGGGGGCCGAATTCGGGCTGAAGATCCTGGGCGCCATCGCCGCCTGGATCATCGGCCGCTGGCTGATCGGCATGGCGGTTTCGCTGGTGGGCAGCGCGCTGGAACGCGGCAAGAAGGTGGATGCCACGCTGGCGAACTACCTCAAGTCCATCATCTCGGTGCTGCTGACGCTGATCCTGATCCTGGCCATCCTGGACATTTTCGGGGTCAAGACCACTTCCTTTGCCGCCCTGCTGGCCGGTGCCGGCCTGGCCATCGGAGCCGCCTGGAGCGGCATGCTGGGCAATTTTGCGGCGGGCCTGTTCCTGCAGGTGCTTCGGCCCTACAAGGTGGGCGATTTCATCAGCGCGGGCGGAACGCTGGGCACGGTCAAGGAGCTGGGCCTGTTCGCCACCACCATCGTGACCCCCGACAATGTGCTGACGGTGGTGGGCAACGGCAAGGTGTTCGGCGACAACATCCAGAATTTCAGCGCCGAAGCCTTCCGGCGTGTCGACTGTGTGGCCAAGGTGGCCAACAGCGTGGACGTGCAGGACGCCATCGCCCGCCTGCGCCCGGTGATCGCCGCCATCCCCAACGTGAAGGACGCGCCGGCACCCGACATCGAAATCCTGCAGTTCACGCCCGAAGGCCCCCTGCTGTGTGTCCGTCCCTACACCCACACGGACCACTACTGGCAGGTGTACTTCGACACCCACAAGGCCATCGTCTCCACTTTCGGCGCGGCCGGCTACCCGGTGCCCGAAACCCCGGTCGCCCATCGCAGCGTCTGAACCCGGCTCAGCCCAGCAGCCCGCCGGCCTGGAACACCTCGCGCCAGGCCATCAGCTTGCGCTCGAAGCTCCAGCTGGCGTTGGCCGGACTGGTGGACGGCAGGCGGTAGACCGGCAGGCCCAGCGCCCGGGTGTGCTTCGCATGGCGGAAGCTCTCGCCCCCGTTGTGGGCAATGGCCAGCAGGCGCGGGCAGGTGCGCCGCACCCGCTCGAAATCGTTGAGTTCGGGCGAGCGGATGTCGGCGTCCAGGCTGCCCTCGCGCTCGCAGGTGGCGTAGACGTCCCAGATGCCCAGGCCCCGCCGGCGCACCTCGTCGAGGCGCTGCCCATAATCCAAGGCCATCAGATCGGTCGACCACAGCGCAGCCAGGATTTTCCAGAACTGGTTCTGAGGGTGACCGTAGTATTGCTGCGCCCGCAGCGAGGCCAGGCCGGGAAAGCTGCCCAGCACCAGCAGGCGGGTCTGGGGTCCGATGACGGGTGGCAGCCCCTGCAACCGGCTCATGCACCACTCACATGTAGGGCCCGCAAGCGCGGCAAGGCGTGCCGGGCATTGGCCGTGGTGGCCTGGGCCAGGGCGTCCACCGTCAGACCGCGCAAGGCGGCCAGCACCGCCCCGATGCGCGGCAGCTCGGCGGGCGTGTTCAGGCCTTGCGGCCGACCCGCTGCCCGTTCGGCGACCGTGGTGTAGAGCCACTGGGGCGGAATGTCGGGAGCGTCGGTCTCCAGCACCAGTGCGTCCAGCGGCAATTCGGTCGCCAGGGTGCGCAGGCGACGCGCGGTGTCGAAGGTGACGGCTCCACCGAATCCGAGCCGGAAGCCCCGCTCCACAAACTGGCGCGCCTGCTCTGCGCTGCCACTGAAGGCATGGGCAATGCCGCCGCCGGTCGGCAGCGCCCGCAGTTGCTTGAGCAATGCGTCGGCACTCCTGCGCACGTGCAGGATCACGGGCAGTGCATGCCGCCGCGCCAGTTTCAGCTGCTCCCGGTAGAAGTGCAGCTGACGCTCGCGCATGGCCGGCTCGCACAGGGTCGGGACAAAGAAGTCCAGCCCGATCTCTCCCACCGCCACCAGGCGCGGGTCATCGCGGTGCCGGGTCAGGGCCTGATCCAGCCGGTCCAGGTCGTCGTCGCGCGCCTGCGGCACGTACAGCGGATGGATGCCCAGTGCGTAGGCATCGCCATGCCGGTGCGCCAGCAGACGAACCGCATCGAAATTGGCACACTCGACCGCTGGCAACACACACAGCGCCACACCCCGCGCGCGGGCCTGTTCGCGCAGGCCGTCGGCGGCGTGCGGACCGGCGCCGAATTCGGGCGCATCGAGGTGGCAATGGGTATCGATCCACATGGGGGTATAAACACGTTGAGGGAATTGTGCCGCCGAAACCCCAACCGTGTTCCCGAAGGAAAGCTCCGTGATGCAAGCACCGACTCTTTCTCGCCCACGCACCTGGCAAATTCTGGCCTGGTGCCTGCCCGCCCTGGCCCTGTCCCTGGGCGCCTGTGCAGGCAGCGTGGGCACCGCCGCCGCCGGGCTGGTGGGCACCGAATGGCGTCTGGTCGAAATGGACGGCGAAACCCTGCCCGAACGTCCCGCAGCCACGCTGGCCTTCGTCGAAGCCGACCGGGTGGCCGGCAGCGGCTCGTGCAACCGGTACTTCGGCAGCGTCACCGTGTCGGGCCAGCGCATCGGCTTCGGCCAGATGGGGTCGACCAAGATGGCCTGCATCGGTCCCCACGCGGAACTGGAGCCGCGCTATCTGTCCGCCCTGCAGCAGGCCAGCCGTTTCGAGATCAGCGACAGCGTGCTGCTGATCCACCTTCAGGACCGGCAACAGCCCTTGCGTTTCGTGCGCACCCAACCCTGAAGCGACGGGCCGAACCGCCGCCTCAGGTCAGCACACCGCTGCGCAAATGCAGCATACGGTCGCAACGGGCGGCCAGGCTTTCGTCGTGGGTGACCACGATGAAGGCCGTGCCCTGGTCGCGCGCCAGGTGCATCATCAGCGCGAACACCCCGTCAGCGGTGCTGCGGTCGAGGTTGCCGGTGGGCTCGTCGGCCAGCACACAGGCCGGTCGGGTGACCAGTGCCCGCGCGATCGCCACCCGTTGACGCTCACCGCCGGACAGCTCGGCCGGCCGGTGCCGCAGGCGCTCGGCCAGCCCCACGCGCGACAGGGTGTCGGCCGCCTGGGCGCGGGCCTGCGTCCGGTCCATGCGCCGGATCCACAGCGGCATGGCCACGTTGTCGACGGCACTGAATTCGGGCAGCAGGTGGTGGAACTGGTAGACAAAGCCCAGGTGCTGGTTGCGCAGCGCGCCCTGGCGGGCGGCGCTGAGCCCGCTGATGGTCTCGCCCATCAACTGAACCTGCCCCTGGGACGGGGCATCGAGCCCGCCCAGCAGGTGCAGCAGGGTGCTCTTGCCCGAACCCGATGCCCCGACGATGGCGACCGTCTCGCCCCGACGCACCGACAAGTCCACGCCACGCAGCACGGTGACGTCCAGCCGGCCTTCGGTGAAACGTTTGGTCAGGCCTTGTGCCTGGATGACCAGTTCACTCATACCTGAGTGCCTCCGCAGGGTTGACGCGGCTGGCGCGCCAGCTCGGGTAGATCGTCGCCACGAAGGACAGAGCCAGCGAGATCAGGGCAACGGGCAGGATGTCGCTGCGTTGCGGGTCGCTGGGCATGCGGTTGATCAGGTAGATGTCCTGCGGCAGGAAGCTGGCACCGATGGCACGTTCGAGGGCCGGCACGATGCTGTCGATGTTGAAGGCCACGCCCAGGCCCAGCAGCAGACCCGCACCGGTGCCGATGATGCCCACCATGGCCCCTTGCACCATGAACACACCCATGATGCTGCCGGGGCTGGCGCCCAGGGTGCGCAGGATGGCAATGTCGGCGCGCTTGTCGGTCACCGTCATCACCAGCGTGGACACCAGGTTGAAGGCCGCCACCGCCACGATCAGCGTGAGGATGATGAACATCATGCGCTTCTCCAGCTGCACCGCGGCGAACCAGGTGCGGTTCTGGCGCGTCCAGTCGCGCACCAGCAAGCCGCGGTCGAGCTGGCCGGCGATGTCGATCGCGACCTCGCGCGCGCTGTGCAGATCGCGGATCTTCACGCGCACGCCGGTCGGACCCTCGACCCGGAAAATGCGCGCCGCGTCGTCCACATGCATCAGGGCCAGCGCCGAGTCGTACTCATAGTGACCGGAATCAAAAACGCCCACCACCGACAGCTGCCGGATGCGAGGTACCACACCGGCGGGCGTGACCTGGCCGCTGGGCGCGATCAGGGTCACGGTGTCGCCGGTCATGACGCCCAGGCTGCGCGCCAGCTCGCCGCCCAGCACCACTCCGAAGGCGCCCGGCTGCAGGCGCGGCAGCACGGTGTCGGCGAGATCGGCGGCCAGGTCGGTCACCCGCGGCTCCAGCGCCGGATCGATGCCGCGCACCAGCGCGCCTTTCATGTCTTCGCCCCGCGCGATCAGGGCCTGAGCACCCACAAAGGGCGCGGCACCACGAACCTCCGGGTGGCCTTCGACGGTGGCCAGCACGCGCGGCAGGTCGGGAATGGCCTCGCCCGCAGGTTCGAAGATTTCGATGTGCGAGAGCACGCCCAGCATTCGATCGCGGACCTCCTTCTGGAAACCGTTCATCACCGACAGCACGATGATGAGCGCAGCCACGCCCAGGGCGATGCCCAGCATCGACACCCCCGAGATGAAGGAGATGAAGCCGTTGCGCCGCGTGGCACGGCCGGCGCGGGTGTAGCGCCAGCCCAGGATGAGTTCGTAGGGGGTTTGCATCAGATGACTTGATCGCGGCACCTGCCGCGGGAGTCCCGGTCAGAGACACGGGAACGTCGCCAGGTTCCGTCCGCCATTGTGGCATCCCCGACAATCGCACCATGCCCGCTCCCCAGATGGCCCCCGACACGCCGCCCCCCTGGATCGTTCCCTTCGCTGCCGCATCGGCACCCGGCTGCCAGACACTGCTGCCCGGTCTGCAGCTGCCGAACCTGCAGGCCCTGCTCGACCGCCTGGCCCCGCAAACGGAGGATGAAGGCACCGAGCACAGCCTGAGCCCACCGCACGAACGCGCCCTGGCCCAGGCGCTCGGTCTGCCCGTGCGCGACGGCCAGCTGCCCTGGGCCGCCGCCGACAGCGATGCCCCGGGCACGCCCCAGGCCTGGTTCAGCCCTTGCCACTTCCAGATCGGTATCGACCAGGTGACGCTGCTGCCGGCCGACCAGATCGGGTTGGACGAAACAGGCTCCCGCGCGCTGCTGGCCGCGCTGGCACCGCTGTGCGAGGAAGACGGCATGAGCCTGCAGTTCGTGGACAGCGGCCGGTGGCGGGCCTCGGGCGAGCCGCTGCGCGGTCTGGTGTGCGCCAGCCTGGACCGGGTCAGCGGCCGGCCAGTCGGTCCCTGGCTCACCGAATCGCCCGACAACCCGCAAGGCCATCGCCTGCTGCAGCGCCTGCAGAGCGAGGCCCAGATGCTGTTCTACACCCTGCCCGTCAACGACACCCGCGAGGCGGCTTGCCTGTTGCCGGTCAACGGTTTCTGGGTGCACGGTGCCGGCGCCTGCGAGGCACCGGAACGCCTGCAACCCGCTCCCCGTTGCCCGGACAGCCTGCGCCAGGCCGCGCTGCGCGACGACTGGGCGGCCTGGCAAACCGCCTGGCAGGCACTGGACACGGGCCTGATGGCCGAACTGCTGCGCGCCACCGAAGCCGGCCACCCCGTGCACCTGACCCTCTGCGGCGAGCGCCACGCGCGCACCTGGGCCACCCCGGGCCCCGGACAGGCGGGCAGTCTCTGGCAACGCCTGAGGGCCCGCTGGCGCCGCCCGGACCCGGTTGGTGAGACACTTGCCCTCCTATGAAGATCGTCACCCGAGACATTCCGCCCCGTGCCGCCTGGACGCTGGAACAAAGCGGACTGCACCCCCTGCTGGCGCGCCTGTTCGCGGCGCGCGGCATCCAGCACCCCGACGAACTGGACGACGCCCTGGCGCGCCTGCTGCCGCCCGCCTCGATGCAAGGCACCCTCGAAGCTGCCCGCGCCCTGGCCGATGCCATGCAGGCCGGCCAGCGGGTGTGTGTGGTGGCCGACTACGACTGCGACGGCGCCACCGCCTGCGCCGTCGCGGTGCGCGGCCTGCGCCTGCTGGGTGCGACCCTGGGCTGGGACCGGGTGGAGTACCTGGTGCCCGATCGCGTCACCGACGGCTACGGCCTGACCCCGGCCATTGCGCGGCGTGTGAAGCAGCGCGGCGCCGACTGGCTGCTCACGGTGGACAACGGCATTGCCAGCGTCGAGGGCGTGCGGGTGGCGCGTGAACTGGGTCTTCAGGTGCTGGTCACCGACCACCACCTGCCGGCCGTGGCGGATGGCGTGGTCACGCTCCCGCAGGACTGCCTGATCGTCAACCCCAACCAGCCCGGCTGCGGCTTCGAGAGCAAAAACATCGCCGGGGTCGGGGTGATGTTCTACGTGCTGCTGGCGCTGCGCGCCGAGCTGCGCGAGCGTGGCGTCTTCGCTTTGCAGACCCAACCGCGGATCGATGCGCTGCTGCCCCTCGTCGCACTGGGCACGGTGGCCGACGTGGTGAAGCTGGACACCAACAACCGCCGCCTGGTCGCCCAGGGCCTCAAGCGGGTGCGGGCCGGCGCCATGCCACCCGGCCTGGCCGCGCTGTTTGCTGCCGCCGGGCGGCAGCCGCAGAAGGCCAGCAGCTTCGATTTCGGTTTTGCCCTCGGCCCGCGCCTGAATGCCGCCGGCCGGCTGGCCGACATGACGCTGGGCATCGAATGCCTGCTGACCGACGACCCGGGGCGCGCCGACGAACTGGCGCGCGCGCTGGACGGCATCAACCGCGAACGCCGGGCCATCGAAGGCGACATGCGCGAGCAGGCACTGATGCTGGCCGAGGAGCTGTTCGAAGAGAGCGAGGACCCGCCGCCGGCCATCACCGTGTTCGACCCCGACTTTCACGAAGGCGTGGTCGGCATCGTGGCCTCGCGGCTGAAAGACAAGCTGCACCGGCCGACCTTCGTGTTCGCGGCCAGCGGCGCCGAGGGCAAGGAGCACGAGCTCAAGGGCTCGGGACGGTCGATTCCGGGCTTTCACCTGCGCGACGCGCTCGACCTGGTAGCCAAACGCCACCCGGGCGTGCTGCTGCGCTTCGGGGGTCACGCCATGGCCGCCGGCTGCACGATCGACGAGGAGCACCTGGACACCTTCGAGCAGGCGCTGGCCCAGGTGGCCCACGAGTGGCTGGATGCCCCCACCCTGCAGCGAAAACTGGAAGCCGACGGCGCGCTGGAGCCGCAGTACCGACGACCGGACCTGGTGGACGCGCTGCACGGCCATGTCTGGGGCCAGGGTTTTGCCCCGCCGGTGTTCTGCGAAGAGGTGCAGATCGTCAGCCAGCGCCTGGTGGCCGAGAAGCACCTGGCCGTCAAGCTCAAGCACCAGGGTGACCCGGTGGACGGCATCTGGTTCGGCCACACCGAGCCGCTGCCTGCGAGGGTCAAGATCGCATTCCGGCTGGATGCGGACGAGTGGCAGGGGCAACGGCGGGTGCGCTTCCTGATCGAAGCCGCGGAACTTTGACCCCCCGCGCCGCCTCCGGCGTCACCCCATCAGGGCTTCACGGACCGCCGCCAGCTGCCGGCGCGAAACTGCCAGGCGTTCGTCGACGCCGTCCAGTCGCACGGTCCAGCCTTCGCCTTCGACCGGATCACTGTGTTTCTCGACCGCGCGCACGCGACGTCGCGAGACCAGGGCGTTGCGGTGCACCCGCACGAACAGGTGGCCGAAGCGCTGCTCCAGGTCGTTGAGCGCACCGTCGTAGATGTGTTCCTTGTCGGTGGTGCGCACCGTGATGTACTTGAGCTCGGCCTTGAGATAAATCACATCGGCCAGGGCCACGCGCTCGCTGCGCCCGCGCTCCTGGATGATCAGGCTTTCGCCGGCACCCTCGATGATGGCCGGCTCGCTGCTGCGCTGCCGCTCCACCTTCTGCAGGGCCCGCAACAACCGCTCCAGCCGCACCGGCTTGGTCAGGTAGTCGACCGCTTCCAGCTCGAAGGCCTGCACCGCGTGCTCGGCGTGGGCGGTGACAAAAATGATGGCCGGCGGGTCCGGCATGTTGCGCAGCGCACCGGCCAGCGCCATGCCATCGACTCCGGGCATGTGCACGTCGAGCATGACCACATCCAGTCCACCGCGCTGGATCTGGTCCATGGCCTGGACGGCGTTGCCGGCTTCGCCGATCACCTCGACGCGCGGCTCACGACAGTCTCCCAGCAGCGTGCGCAGGCGTGCACGCGCCAGGGATTCGTCGTCGACAATCAGTGCCCTCAGAACCATGCCTTGCTCCCATCCCGGATCGGTGGCGATCCTCGTGTTATACCGGGATTTCCAGGCGAACCTGAAACACCCCGTTGACCAGCGCACTCTGGAACCGGCCCTGCACGTCGTGCAGCAGGGTCAGTCGCTGGCGCACATTGTCCAATGCCAGCCCGTGCCCGGGCTTGCCCGTGCCCGCCGGTACCGTGTTGGTGACCTTGATCACCACCACGCTTCCGCGCCGCTGGGTGCTGATGCGCACGGTGGCACCGTCCGGGCTCGGTTCCACCCCGTGCTTGACCGCATTCTCCACCAAAGGCTGCAGAATCAGCGGCGGCAGTTTGGCCTTGAAGCTGGCTTCGTCCAGGCTCCATTCGACCTTGAGCCGGTCCCCGAAGCGCACCTGCTCGATGGCCAGGTAGTGTTCGGCCAGCTCCAGCTCCTGTAACAAGGGCACCGCCTGCTGCGTGTCGGCCAGCGCATGGCGAAACAGTTCGCTGAGGTCCTCCAGCAGGCTTTCGGCCTTGGCCGGCTCGGCCCGTACCAGGGCGATCGCGCTGTTGAGCGTATTGAACAGGAAATGGGGACGAATGCGGGCCTGCAGCTCGGCCAGTTGCGCCGTGGTGCCGGCGGGCTCGCGCGCCTTGAATCGCCAGACCAGCGCAGTCACCAGCACCAGGGCCAGCAGCGCGCCCGCTGCCGCACTGGCCAGCCAGGGCACCGGGTCGACCAGCCCCATCCACGAAACGATCGCACAGCCATAAAGCGCCATCAGCGCCCCAAGCACGACACCCACGGCCCATTGGGCGGGCTCGGCCAGGCGGTCGAGCGGCCGTTTGGCCGCACACATCACCAGCAGCCAGCCCAGCGTGGCGGGCAGTGCGGCAGCGGTGATGAGCGCCAGCGAGGTGAGCCAGCCCCACAGGCTGCTGGCCCCAAACAGCGCCGCGACCGCCACCACCGATTGCACGAACACCACCGCCCGCAACACCACCCCGACCTGGCAGGTGTCGAACACCAGGTCGCGCTGCCGCAGCGGCGGCATGTCGGTCAAGGGACGCGCGCCGGCAGCGTGGGAGAGCTCCTGGAAGCTCGATAAAATCCGGGAATCTTTCATGGGTTTCGTGGGCTTGTCGTGCCGATGACCGCCGTCGATGCGCACGGCGCACCACGTGCCCGGTCACCTGCTCCCGCACTCCGGCGGGCCTCCCCATTCTCTCCAGCCGCTGGCAACACCATGTCCTCCAATCAGCTCGACAAGAAATCCGAAGCCTGGTCCGCCCTATTCTCGGAGCCCATGAGCGAATTGGTCAAGCGATACACGGCCAGCGTCTTCTTTGACAAGCGACTGTGGCTGGCCGACATCACCGGCAGCCTGGCCCATGCCGAGATGCTGGCGGCACAAGGCATCATCGGTGTGCAGGACCGGGCCGACATCGAGCGCGGCATGGCCCAGATCCGCGCCGAGATCGAAGCCGGCACCTTCGAGTGGAAGCTGGACCTGGAAGACGTGCACCTGAACATCGAGGCACGCCTGACCCAGCTGGTGGGCGACGCCGGCAAGCGCCTGCACACCGGGCGCAGCCGCAATGACCAGGTCGCCACCGACGTGCGCCTGTGGCTGCGCGACGAGATCGACCTCATCACCGACCTGCTCAAGGAACTGCAGGTGGCGCTGGTCGATGTGGCCGAACAGAACGTCGATGTCATCCTGCCCGGCTTCACCCACCTGCAGGTGGCCCAGCCGGTGAGCTTTGCCCACCACCTGCTGGCCTACGTGGAAATGTTCGCCCGCGACGCCGAGCGCATGGCCGATGTGCGCCGCCGCACCAACCGCCTGCCGCTGGGCTCGGCGGCTCTCGCCGGCACCACCTACCCGCTGGACCGCGAGCGTGTGGCCCGCACCCTGGGCATGGTCGATGAGCAGGGCAATCCGCAGGTCTGCCAGAACAGCCTGGACGGCGTGAGCGACCGCGACTTCGCCATCGAATTCACCGCTGCGGCCAGCCTGTGCATGGTGCACATCAGCCGCTTCAGTGAAGAGCTGATTTTGTGGATGAGCCAGAACTTCGGCTTCGTGAAGATCGCCGACCGCTTCACCACCGGCTCGTCCATCATGCCGCAGAAGAAGAACCCTGACGTGCCCGAACTGGCCCGCGGCAAGACCGGCCGTGTGGTGGGACACCTGATGGGACTGATCACCCTGATGAAGGGCCAGCCGCTGGCCTACAACAAGGACAACCAGGAAGACAAGGAACCGCTGTTCGACACCGTCGACACGCTCAAGGACACGCTGCGCATCTTCTGCGAGATGGTGGGCGGCCAGCTCAACCCAGCCACAGGCCAGAAGGAAGGCGGCATCACCGTCAACGCCATGGCCATGGAGGCCGCTGCCAACAAGGGCTACGCCACCGCCACCGACCTGGCGGACTACCTGGTCAAGAAGGGACTGCCCTTCCGCGATGCGCACGAGACAGTGGCCCATGCCGTCAAGGCGGCCGCCAGCCACAACTGCGATCTGTCGGAGCTGCCGCTGGCGGTGCTGCAGGGGTTTCATCCTGGCATCGAGAAGGACGTGTTCAACGTGCTGAGCCTGCGCGGCAGCCTGGAGGCCCGTCACACCCTCGGCGGCACCGCGCCGGCCCAGGTCCGGCTCCAGATTGCCCGTCACCGCAACCGCCTGGGCACGCCGACCTGAGTTCAAGATCGGCGGCTGCGGGCCGATAAGCCTGAAAACAGGGAGCGCTCCATCCGCAAGCGCTCCCCCACTCTTCGGGAGAAACCACCGTGTCCGCTTTCATTCTCTGGATCGCTGCCGTCCTGGCGTTGGCGCTGCTGTGGTGGGCATTTCGGCGCAAGCCGGGTCACGCTGCCGCAGCCACCCAGCGCTCGTCCGTCGTTCCAGACGCAACAATCGGTCAGGCTCCATCCGGGCCTCGCGCCAGCCAGGTGCCGGCGGCCCCGCCGGTCTGCGAACTCTCTCCGTCGGTCGGATGGGCCACGGCGCCCGAACCACCGGCCGCTCTGAGCCGCCTGGTCTGGCGCCAGCCGGAGGACCTCGAGGTCTCGCGCCGCGAGCAGCTGGTTCAGGCCATCCGGGGCATTCCGCGCCCCCCGCGCTCCCTGCAGCAACTGATTTCGCCCGATTTTGTGGCCAAGGCGGATTCGACCCAGCTGGCCGACCTGGTCATGGCGGAACCGCTGATCGCGGCCAAGGTGCTCGGCGCCGTCAACTCCTCGCGCTACGGTCTCGAAAAGCCCATTGCCCACCTGGGGCAGGCCGTCACCTTCCTGGGCATGAACTCCGTGCGCAGCATCTGCCTGCAGTACATGCTGGCTGAAGCCTTCAAGCCGGGGCTGGCATCGGCGCAGAAGGCCTTCGACACCCTCTGGGCATCGTGCGGGCGGGCCAGTGAACTGGCCGTGCACCTGGGCAAGGCCATGAACCTTCCCCAGCAAGCCGGACTGGCGACGCAGGTCGTGCTCGGTTTTGTGGGCCAGCTGGCGGCGGCCTCGCTGCTGCCGGCCAACCGCTTGCAACACTGGCTCGAAGCAGACCGGGTCGGCCGGACCGAACTCGAACAGGAACTGCTGGGTCTCAACGCCAGCGAGTTGGGCCAACTGCTGATGCAGAACTGGTCGCTGCCGGCGGCGCTGATCGCCGACGTCGGCGCCAGTGGCCGTGTGCTGGTGACGCCGGCAGGTCAGGTCGATACCACCCGGGTACCGACACTGGGGCTGGCTTACCTCTGCGCCCACCTGGGTGAGCACCCGGCGGACGCACGGACGGAAGACCACACGCAGCTGATGCAAGGTGTCACCGGCCGGGCCGACACCCATCACCTGGCCGGCTATCTGAACCACCCGGCCCTGTCCCGCCTGCCGGCGGGGCTGCTGTCGGTCGAAGTGCAGGCCTGTCTGGCGCAGAGCCTGCAGGCACAAAGCAGTTCTCCCCCGCAGCCCACCCAGGCCGAGGTGGCCGTCGCCTGAAGCTGTCGCAGCGCAGCCCGGGGCTTGACCCAGGTCAAAGGCGGGACCGGACACACCGGTTATCCTGCGCGCCCATGGAAAGCCTTGCCACCCCCACGTCCGTTCCCTCCTGCCAGCTCCAGTGGGCGGATGCGCTCTGCACCGGTGACGCCCGCATGGACGACACCCACCAGGAGTTCGTCTCCCTGCTCAACCAGCTGCTGGCCACACCGGCCGAACACCAGTTGCCGCTGTACCGGGAGTTCATCGAACACACGGTGGACCATTTCGCGCAGGAAGAACGCTGGATGCTGGCCACCGGTTTTTCGGCCGACAACTGCCACGCCAGCCACCACGCCACCATCCTGGAAACCATGCGCGCGGTGGTGGACCACTTCGAACAGGGCGACACCGAGATCATCAGCCGCCTGGCCGAGGCGCTGGCCGAGTGGTTCCCGCAGCACGCCGCCAGCATGGACGCCGGCCTGGCCCTGCACCTGAAGGACGTGGGCTTCGACACCCGCACCGAGACCCTGGCCGACCCTGGAAAGGTCCGCCCGGCCTCCATGAGCGGCTGCGGCAGCGTCACCTGCAGCTGAGCAGGCGGACGGCGCCTTGGCCGTCCCGATCCCGTCAGCCCACCCGCTCCCGCAACACCGTCTTCAACACCTTCCCGTAGTTGTTCTTGGGCAGCGCCTCGACCATTTCGTAGCGCTTGGGCCGCTTGAAGCGCGCGATCTGGTCCAGGCAGAAGGTGTCGAGCACCTTCGCGTCGAGCATCGCGCCGGGCTGCGGCACCACAAAGGCCACCACGATTTCGCCCCACCCGGGGTCGGGTGCGCCGACCACGGCCACTTCGGCCACGCCGGGCGCGTGCAGCAGCACCTCTTCCACCTCGCGCGGATAGATGTTGCTGCCGCCGCTGATGATCAGGTCCTTGCTGCGGTCCTTCAGGGTGAGGAAGCCGTCCGCATCGAGCGCGCCCATGTCGCCGGTCCACAGCCAGCCGTCGCGGATGGCGGCGGCGGTGGCCTCCGGGTTGCGCCAGTAGCCGGACATGACGCTGTCGCCCCGGATGAGCACCTCGCCCACTTCGCCGACGGGCAGCGGCTGGCCGTCGGACCCCGCGACGCGGATGCGCACGGGGGTCTGCGCCACCCCGACGGAGGCGATGCGTTCCTCGTTCCGCGGGTGTGAAGTGTCGGCCAGGTGGGCGCGGCTGAGGGCGGTGCCGGTCATGGGGCTTTCGCCCTGACCGTAGATCTGCACGAAGCGCGGGCCCATGCTGCGCAGCGCGCGGCGGATGTCGGCGGCGTACATGGGCGCGCCGCCGTAGACGATGGTCTTGAAGCTCTGGCCACACTGTTCGGGCGTGAGGCCCTGCGCCCCGGCCTCATCGACGATGCGTTTGACGATGGTCGGCGCCGCGAACAGCGAAAGCGGACCGAGGGCGCGGCCCAACTCGAACAGTTCGGTGGCGTCAAAGCCGCCCGAGGCGGGCACCACGTGCCGCGCACCGGCCATGAGGTGCGGGATGGCGTAGAGCCCCGCCCCGTGTGACATGGGCGCAGCGTAGGCGATGGCGTCCTGCGGGTCGACGTGATCGACGTCGATGAAGTAGCCCAGGCCCATGGTCAGCAGGTTGCGGTGCGTGATCATCACCCCCTTGGGCCGGCCGGTGGTGCCGCTGGTGTAGAACAGCCAGGCGGTGTCGTCGGGGGCACGGTCTTCGATCTCGGCCAGGCCCTCGCCTTCGTGGATCCACGCGTCGCACTCGGCGCTGTCCACGTCCGTCACACCGTCCAGCCCGGTGAGCTCGGTCGGGTCGGTCACGATGTCAGAGGTGACGAAAGCCCGGCGCGCCCCCGCGTTCTCCACGATCCACTGCACCTCCTTGAGGTGCAGCTTGGCATTGACCGGCACCACCACCAGCCCGGCCCACCAGGCGCCGAACAGCAGCTCCAGATAGCGCGGGTGGTTGCGCATGAACAGCACGACCCGGTCGCCCGGCCGAAGCCCGCTGGCGCGCAGCCGGGCGCCGATGCGCGCGGCTCGGCAGGCCCACTGGGCATGGGTGGCCACCGGCTGGGGGCCGTTGAAGAGGGCGGGTCGATCGGGGTGCTCGAGCGCCTGGCGCTGCAGCAGATGGGCGAGGTTCACAAGGGTGTCTCCGTTTTTCTGACCGACACGATACAGTCAAGTCATGTCCGTTGCTGTCCCGCCCCTGATCGCCGCCTTGCTGGAGCCGACCCGCTACCCGCACCCGGTGGACCGGGTCGAACTGCTGCAGACCCACGGCGCCTGGGTGCTGCTGGCCGGCGATCGGGCCTACAAGATCAAGAAGCCGGTGGCCCTGTCCTTCATGGATTTTTCCACGCTGGACAAGCGCCGCACCGCCTGCGAGGCCGAACTGCGGGTCAACAGCCGTTTTGCTCCGTCCGACCCGACGTCCCGCCTCTACCTGGCCGCCCTGCCGATCACCGGCACAGCGCAGGCGCCGGTGATCGGCGGTGAACCGGCGCAGGCCATCGAATGGGCGGTGCAGATGCGTCGCTTTCCCGAGGCCGACCGGCTGGACCATGTGGCCGCCCGCGGCGAGCTGACCCCGGCCATGCTGCAGGCCCTGGCGCGGCATGTGGCGGGTTTCCAGGCCACGGCGACCGTGGCCGATGAAGACGGCCCCTGGGGCCGGCCGGAGGATGTGGCCGGGTTTGCGCGCGACAATCTGGCCTCGCTGCGCACGACGCTGGTCGATGACACCGACCTGCTCACGGTGGCCGCACTCTCCGACTGGACCGAGACCCGTCTGAACGAGCTGACCCCGCTGCTGCAGCAACGCCGCGCCGAGGGCCACGTGCGCGAGGGCCATGGCGACCTGCACCTGGCCAACCTGGTGCGGCTGGGTGGAGAGGTGATGGCGTTTGACGCCATCGAATTCAACGACGCGCTGCGCTGGGTCGACGTCGCCAGCGACATCGCCTTCACCTGGATGGACCTGTGGCACATCGGCCAGCCCGGGCTGGCCCAGGTGCTGCTGAGCGAATGGCTGGACGCCAGCGGCGACGTGAGCGCGCCGGCCGTGCTGCCCTTCTTTGCGGTCTACCGGGCCCTGGTGCGGGCCAAGGTGGCGGGCATCCGCTGGACCCAGCTGGGCGCATCCCCCGACCAGGCGACGCTGGCACTGGAGGAGGTGCGCACCTACCTTTGGCTGGCCTCGCGCCTGGCCGGGCTGCCACCTTTCCTGCCGTCACCCGCTCTGGTGATCACCCACGGACTGTCGGGCAGTGGCAAGACCTGGGCCTCGACACGCTGGCTGGCAGCCCAGGCCGACGGCCGCGCGATCCGCCTGCGTTCGGACGTGGAGCGCAAGCGCCTGCACGGCCTGGCGGCGCTGGCGGCCAGTGGCTCTGGGCTGAACACCGGGCTGTATTCGGCGCAGGCCCACGGTGACACCTATGCCAGCCTGCGCTCGCGCGCGGCCGAGCTGCTGGACCAGGGCTGGCGCGTGGTCGTCGATGCCGCCTTTCTGCGCCAGCACGAGCGCCAGGCCTTTGCCGACCTCGCCAAGGCGCAGGGCGTGCCCTTTGCCATCCTGGCGTGCGTAGCGCCGGTGGAGGTGTTGCGCGAGCGCATACGTGCCCGGCAAGCCGGGGGCAGGGACGCGTCGGAAGCCACCCTGGCGGTGCTGGAGCAGCAACTGGGCTGGGCCGAGCCGCTGACCGATTCGGAGCGTGCCTGCACCCTGCCCCAATAAATTTCAACCGCCCCAGTCCCGCTTTCACAAGCCAGGGACGGCCGCTGTGGCTAACATCGTCCGATCCCAAGTTCGACCCCCGGAGACAAGCCCATGACCGTCATCACCAACATCGAAGACCTGCGTATCCTGGCCCAGAAGCGCGTGCCGCGCATGTTCTACGACTACGCCGATTCGGGCTCCTGGACCGAAAGCACCTACCGCGCCAACAACGACGATTTCCAGAAGATCAAGCTGCGCCAGCGGGTGGCGGTCAACATGGAGAACCGCTCCACCGCCACCACCATGATCGGCCAGAAGGTGGCCATGCCGGTGGCCATCGCCCCCACCGGTCTGACCGGCATGCAGCATGCCGACGGCGAGATCCTGGCCGCGCGGGCGGCGAAAAAGTTCGGCATCCCGTTCACGCTCTCGACCATGAGCATCTGCTCCATCGAGGACGTGGCCCAACACGCGGGCGAAGGCTTCTGGTTCCAGCTCTACGTGATGAAGGACCGCGGCTTCATCGAACGGCTGATCGACCGCGCCAAGGCGGCCAACTGCGCGGCCCTGGTGCTGACACTGGACCTGCAGATCCTGGGTCAGCGCCACAAGGACCTGAAAAACGGCCTGTCGGCACCGCCCAAGCTGACCATCGCCAACATGATCAACATCGCCACCAAGCCACGCTGGGCGCTGGGCATGCTGGGCACGCCGCGCCGGCAGTTCGGCAACATCGTGGGGCACGTGACCGGCGTCGCCGACATGAGCAGCCTGTCGGCCTGGACGGCCGACCAGTTCGACCCGGCGCTCAACTGGGGTGACGTCGAGTGGATCAAGAACCGCTGGGGTGGCAAGCTCATCCTCAAGGGCATCCAGGATGTGGAGGACGCGAAACTGGCGGTGCAGTCCGGCGCCGATGCACTGATCGTGTCCAACCATGGCGGCCGTCAGCTCGATGGGGCCCAGAGCAGCATCGAGTGCCTGCCGACCATCGTCGATGCCGTGGGCGGCCAGATCGAGATCCACATGGACGGTGGCATCCGCTCCGGGCAGGATGTGCTCAAGGCCCGCGCCCTGGGCGCGCAAGGCACCTACATCGGCCGGCCCTTCCTGTACGGTCTGGGCGCCATGGGCGAGGCCGGCGTCACCAAGTGCCTTCAGATCCTGCACAAGGAGCTGGACCTGACCATGGCCTTCTGCGGCCACACCCAGATCGAGACCGTGGACAAATCCATCCTGCTGCCGGGCACCTTCCCGACCGCCTGACGAGGGTCTTCAAACCAGCCTGCCATCCAGCCCCGGAGATGGGCGCCACGGGGGCGCGGGCGCGGCTTCTGCCAGCGTCGTGACGCAGGCCAGGGCCAGGGCCGGTGCCCAACGCCACCCACCATGTCGCACCCGCTGCGACAGCCTGGGCCGACAAGGCATACTTGGCAGTCCTCCGAACTGCAACAAGCCAGCCATGGAAGCCTCCCAGTCCCCTGAAAAGCCGTCCACGTTTCGCCGCGTCAGCACCTGGTGGCGCGCATTGGCCATCTTCCTGCTCATTGTCCTGCTGCTGGCCTGGGCCACGGCGTCCAGCATGGTGACCCAGTTGCAGGCCCAGATCACCCACCTGCAGGCCCGGCTGATCGAGGTGCCGCAGATCCGTCACGTGGCGGTGTTGCTCGACAAGGACCAGTTGCCGGCCATGCTCATCACCCACAACCCCAAGGACGGACAGCTGCTGGTGCAACGCCTGAACGACGTGCGCGAAGGGCGAGAGGACAGCATGCAGGTGTGGGCCCTGCGGGAGGGCAGACCGCCCCAGTCGCTGGGGGTGATCGAAAGCAAATACCAGACCTTGCAGATGCCGGTGGCCGAAGCCGACCTCCAGGACATCACCGAGATCGGCATCAGCGCCGAAAACAGGGGGGGCGTTCCTGCGGGTTCGGGCCCGAGCCTGCCGTGGCTCTTCAAGGGCTGGTGGGTGGTCAAGTCCATCTGACCGTCGCCGGCCTTCGGCCGGCCATTCCCCCGCCGGGCGGGGACAACCATGACCTTCAACTTGTCCCGCGGTCGCCATGTCGGCACCGCAACACCCCTGCTGCATGTCGCCCGCAACGGCGGTCTGTGGGCCGTCTGGCTGCTGCTTGTGCTCATCGCCCTCGGCCAGCCTGCCCAGGCCGGGCCAGTCCGCCTGCCCGACACCGACCTCACCCTGGGCAGCCGCTACTGGGTCGACCCCGACGGCACGGCCGGCATCGATGACGTGGCCCGACTGCCGGTGGCCAGCCTGGGCACCCTGGACCGTCACCGAGGATTCGACCTCAGCGGACGGGCCCTGTGGATTCAGCCAGCGTTGCCCGACCTCCCCGAAGGTCAACGCTGGTACCTGGCCCTCAGTGCCTCCGCCTTCGTCGACACCGCCACCCTCTACCAGCGCCAACCGGACGGAAGCTGGCGGCGGCAGGTCGCCGGCGACCACCTGCCGGTGTCTCAGTGGAGCCACCCGGACCAGACACCGGTGTTCGGTATCGAACCCGGAGCCGACTCGGCGGTGTGGCTGCGCCTGAGCAACGCACCAGCGCCCACCAGTCCTCGGCTGCAATTGCTGGACGAACGCCAGCTGCAGACCAAGCGCTACTGGACCTTCCTCTCGGTCGGCGCCTACCTCGGTTTCGGCCTGCTGGTGCTTTTCCTGGGCGCGGTGCACTGGCGACTCTACCGGGACCGCGCGTTCATCGCCTACTGCGTCTACGTGGGCAGCATGCTGGGCTTTCAGACCGCCTTCACCGGCATCGGCGGCCTGTTCTTCTGGGACCAGAGCCCCCGCTGGAACGACATGGCGCCGGCCCTGTTCATGCTGTGGCTCACCGCTTCAGGCATCTGGTTCGTGCGCGAGGTCTGCGCCCTGTCCCGCTACAGCGTGCTTGTGGACAAACTGGTGCTGGCCTGGTGCGTGTTCGGCCTGCTGTTCCCGCTGCTGTACTTCGCCCTGCTCAACGGCCTGGTCTTCTCCCTGCTGAACCTCTATGGCCTGCTGTCGGTGCTGCTGAGCATCGCCCTTTGCCTGTGGGTCTGGCGAAACGGACAGGCCTACGCCGGCTGGCTGTTCCTGGGCTTTCTGCCGCTGCACCTGGCCTACCCGTTCCCGGCCCTGCGCAGTGCCGGCGTGTTGCCCGACAGCTGGGCCAGCCAGTATGCGCTGATGATCGGCTCGGCCATCGAGATTCCGCTGCTGCTCTACATCCTGCACCGGCGCGCCAAGGACTTCAGCGAGCACCGTGCCCGCCTGCGCGCGCTCGAGAGCACCGACCCGCTGACCGGCCTGGCCCTGCTGCCGGTGCTGACCCTGCGTCTGCGCGACGCGCTGGTGCGAGCCCGTCGCGCCGGGCACCAGGTCGGACTGTTGCTGGTCGAGCTGGGCAACCATGCCGACATCCAGGCCGAATACGGGCGTGAGGCTGCCGACAAGGCCATGGTCGTGGCGGCAGCCCGGCTGTCGGAGGTGGTGCGCGACTTCGATACGGTTTGCCGCGTGGATGACACCCGTTTTGCCATGCTGGTCGAAGGGCCGCAGCAAACCGAGGACATTCGGCGGCTGGCGCAGCACGTGGTGGCCAAGGGGCTCGACACCGTGCCGATGATCGGAGCGATGGTGAGCCTGAATCTGCGCGTGGTCACCGCCATGCCGCCCGATGGCGTGACCGACATGGCCGACGACCGTCCGATCGACGAGACGCGGCTGCTGGCCCGACTGGCGCGGGCACTGGACCGCAGCGCCCACGACCCGCGCAAGGTGGTCCAGCATCTGCCTCTGCCCTCGCGCAGTGACCGCCACTCGGACGGCCTGTCGTCCCCACCGGCCGCGGTTTAACGCAGCTCGTATTCGAAAGTGCTGACCACGCGCAGCCGCTTGCTGCGCGAGCGGCCATCGTCGAAATCGTTGCCGTCGTCACCACTGATGCGGATCACGCCCTGGTTGGCACTGCGCAAGGGACCCAGACGCGCGCCCGCTTCGGCCGCGAATTTTTCGGCCTGCTCGCGCGCGTTGCGCGTGGCCTCGGCCAGCAACGGGCCCTTCAGGTCGTTGAAGCCGCGCAACTGGTAGCGCGGCCCGGCCATGCCGTCGTCGGCGCCGATCTGGATACCGGCCTGGATCAGCGGATCGACCGCCAGGGCCGACTGCTCCACCAGGGACACGCGCGCGCTTTTGACCAGAACCTGACCGGTGCCGTTGAAACGCAGTGGCTGGTTGCCCTGGGCGTACTCGCGGGCATACAGGTCCTGCACCTGCAAGGGCCGGACTTCCAGTTCCTCATCTTTGAAACCGCGCTCGCGCAGAAAAGCGAGTACACGCTCACGATCCACTGCGAGCGCCTGCTGCACCAGACCGAACTCCGGGCCGCCGCGTCGAAACGCCAGCACCCAGACCGCATGATCGCTGTCCACCACCTGTTCGGCCAGCCCCTTGATGGTCACCGACCGATCGGCCATGCGAAACCGCTCCAACCCGGTACCGACAAAAAAGCCGCCGACGGCAATGCTGGCACCGACCAGGAGTGCCATGAACAGGCGAAACAGGTGGGACACGGACTTCTCCAGGGCAAACAATGTTCCAGTTTAGGTCATCACGGCATCCATCGTCGCTATGCTTGCATCATGTCTGCACGGACTGCAAAGCCACGCCGCATCGCCCACCTCGACATGGACGCCTTCTTCGCGTCGGTCGAGCTGCTGCGCTACCCGCAGCTCAAGGGCCTGCCGCTGGTGATCGGCGGCGGTCGACGGCGCGAGACCGAGATGTTCGAGCGCCTGCGCCAGGCCTACCCGGATCGTGAGTGGGGGCCCGACTCGCTGGACCGCGTGCCGGTCGACTTCTTCCCGCGCCTGAAAGACTACGTCGGGCGCGGCGTGGCCACCACCGCCACCTACGCGGCCAGGCAGTTCGGCGTCGGCTCGGCCATGGGCCTGATGAAGGCGGCCCGGCTGTGCCCGGACGCCATCCTGCTGCCGGTGGACTTCGACGAGGTCAAGCGCCTGTCGCGGCTGTTCAAGAGCACCATCCAGGAGATCGCGCCGGTCATGCAGGACCGGGGCGTGGACGAGGTCTACATCGATTTCACCGAGGTGCCCGGGGGTCAGCGCGAGGGCGGCCGGGTGCTGGCGCGCCTGATCCAGAAGAGCATCTTCCAGGCCACCGGCCTGACCTGCTCGATCGGCGTGGCACCGAACAAGCTGATCGCCAAGATGGCCAGTGAGTTCAACAAACCCAACGGCATCAGCATCGTTCACTCCGAAGACCTGCAGACCCTGATCTGGCCCCTGCCCTGCCGCAAGATCAACGGCATCGGCCCGAAAGCGGACGCCAAGCTCGCCAGCCATGGCATACGGACCATCGGCGACCTGGCGGCCCGAGAGCCGGGCTGGCTGGTCGACCACTTCGGCAAGAGCTACGGCGCCTGGCTGCACGAGGCCGCCTGGGGTCGCGACGACCGGCCGGTGGAGACCGAGAGCGAGCCGGTCAGCATGAGCCGCGAGACCACCTTCGAGCGCGACCTGCACGCGGCACGCGACCGGGCCGAGCTGGGCGCCATCTTCACCCGGCTGTGCGAGCAGGTTTCGGCCGACCTGCGGCGCAAGGGTTATGCGGGCCGCACCATCGGCATCAAGATCACCTACGACAACTTCGAGAAGGTCACACGCGACCTGACCGTCGACGAGGCCACCGACGACGCCGCGGCCATCCGGCGCCATGCCGGGCAATGCCTGAAACGGGTGGACCTGAGCCGGCGCTTCCGGCTGCTCGGTGTGCGCGTGGGCAAGCTGGTCAAGCCTGGGACAGAGGCCCTGCCCGGCGGCCGCTACAGTGAGACACCGACCGCACCCCCCCGAACCGCACGCGACAGGAGTCCCGATGACCACACCGACCTGCTTTTCCCTGAGCTTGGGTGACGACCACGTCGCCCATCTGGTGCTCAACCGGCCCGAGGTCATGAACACCATGCACCCGACCTTCTGGCGCGAGCTGGACAACCTGCTCACCCAGCTTCACCACGAAGGCAAGGCCCGGGCGCTGGTCATCAGCAGCACCGGCCGACACTTCTCGGCCGGCATGGCGCTGGAAACCTTTGCCGGCGCCATCCAGATGGACGACCAGAGCCCCGAAGGGCGGGCGGCCATCTTCGACCTGCTGACCGACATGCAGGCCACCTTCACCAAGATCGAGCACCTGCGCATTCCGGTGATCTTCGCCATCCAGGGTGGCTGCATCGGCGGCGCCGTCGACATGGTCACCTGCGGCTGCATCCGCTACGCCACGCAAGACGCCTTCTTCTGCATCCAGGAAATCAACATCGGCATGGTGGCGGATGTGGGCACCCTGCAGCGACTGCCCAAGCTGGTGCCGCTGGCGGTGGTCAAGGAACTGGCCTACACCGGCCGGCGCCTGCCGGCCGAGCGCGCCCTGGGCTACGGCCTGGTCAACGAGGTGTTCGACACGCCCGAAGCCATGCTGGCCGCCGCGCTGCAGTGTGCGAAAGAAATTGCCGCCAAGCCACCGATTGCCATCTGGGGCACCAAGCAGGCGGTCAACTACGCGCGCGACCACAGCGTGGAAGACAGCCTGCGCCAGATGGGCTGGCTGCAGGGCGCCATCTGGAGCAACCGGCATGTCGGCGAGTCGATTGCGGCCATGAAAGGCAAGCGCCCGGGCGACTTCCCGCCGCTGGCGCCGCTGACCACATTCAACTCGCTGGGCTGAGAGCAGCCGTTCCACGCCAGGCTGCACCCGACGGCGCCGCATGAAGACCTTTCACAATCCTCTGCATGCCTGCCATGCCGGCCGGCAGGAGATGTTCCGGGGCCGCCTGGTGCCCTGTCACGAAGTGCCGGAACGCCTGGACTTCATGCTGGCCGAGCTGCGGCGGCGCCCGATGGGCGAGCTGCTGGAACCTGCGGTGGACAACCGCACGCTCGACGCGGCCATCGCGCGCGTCCACGCCCCTCGGTACACCACGTTCCTGGCCGGTGCCTGGGACGAGTGGGTGGCCATGGACCCGGCCAATGCCCAGCGCGACGCCTTGCCGTCGGTCTGGCCCCTGCCCGGCCAACACGCCTTCCGCACCGATGTGCTGCCCGGCAACTTCGCCGCCCGACTGGGCATGTTCGGTTTCGACTCGGGCACACCGCTGATGTCCGGCACCTGGGCCGCCGCGCGCATGGGGGCCGCCTGTGCCGTCGGGGCTGCGCAGGCCCTGCTGGCCGGTGACCGCGCCGCCTTCGCTCTCACCCGGCCACCGGGTCACCATGCCGGACCCGACTTTTTCGGCGGCTACTGCTTTCTCAACAACGCCGCCATCGCGGCCCAGGTCCTGCGCGATGCAGGGCTTGCGAGGGTCGCTGTGCTCGACATCGATTACCACCACGGCAATGGCACGCAGACCATCTTCTATGAGCGAGCGGATGTGCTGACCGTGTCCATCCACGGTGATCCGCGCACCGAATACCCGTTCTTCCTGGGCCATGCCGACGAGCGTGGCGCGGGCGCGGGAGACGGCTGCAACCTGAACCTGCCCCTGCCGCGGGGCACCGACTTCGTCACCTGGTGCGAGGCCTTCGACCACGCGCTGGAAGCGGTGGACGCGTTCGACGCGCAGGCCCTGGTGGTGCCCATGGGACTGGACACCTTCGAGGGCGACCCGATCTCGGGCTTCAGGCTGCGCAGCGAGGACTACGACACCGTCGGCCGCCTGCTCGCAGCGGCTGGCCTGCCGACGGTGTTCACCTTCGAGGGTGGCTATGCGGTGGCCGAGGTGGGCACCAACGCGGTCAACCTGCTCGAAGCGTTCTGCCGCTCCGCCTGATCAGGCGGCACTCACTGCCGGGCGGTGCGGACGTTGGGCGGCGGCAGCTGCGGATGGCTGCTGCGCCAGGGGTTGATGTCCAGCCCGCCGCGCCGCGTGTAGCGCGCATACACCATCAGCCGCGCCGGCTTGCAGCGGCTCATGATGTCCATGTAGATGCGCTCGACACATTGCTCGTGGAACTCGTGGTGGCGCCGGAAGCTGACGATGTACTGCAGCAGTCCGGCCTGATCGATCTGCGGTCCGCTGTAGCGGATCTGAACGCTGCCCCAGTCGGGCTGGCCGGTCACCAGGCAATTGCTCTTGAGCAGATGACTGACCAGGACCTCGTCCACCGGCTTTTCGTCAAAAGCCGCAGTCAGCAGCTCGGGCGCCGGCCTGTCGTGGGTGCATTCGACGTCCAGCCTGTCCAGATTCAGTCCGTCGAGCTCTTGCACCGGTTCACACGCGAACAGATCCGGCAGCAGCAGCCGGATACCCACCGACGATTGAACGGCCTCACCATGCCAGATGGCCTGGCTGATGTCCTGGCGGATGCGATCTCGCACCGCATCGGCGCTGTCGAAGCGGGTACCGCTGAAGCTGTTGAGATACAGCTTGAACGACTTGCTCTCGACGATGTGGGTGCTCTCGCAAGGCACCGTGATGTGGGCCAGCGCCACCACCGGCTTGCCGCGCGGGTTGAGCCAGCTCAGCTCAAACGCCGTCCAGAGGTCGGCGCCCAGGAACGGCACACTGCCGGCGATGCCGATCTCGCGGCGTTTGGGTTCGCGCGGCAGCGGATACAGCAGCGTCGGATCGTAGCGGTCGACAAAAGGGGTGGCCTTGCCCAGCGGCGACAAGTCGGGTTGTTGGGTGCTCATGAGGAAGCGGTGGCCTTGAAACCTTGGGACAGAAGGGGGCGGTACGGCAGGGTTTGTCGGCAGATCGGCGCTCAGTTGAAGATCCGCTCACGCAACCACTTGGTGGCCACCCACTTCTCGCCCCGGACCACCGGCGCCCCGCCGTGCAAGGTTCGGGTGGCCGGGTGGGGCCTGTCGTAGCTGAAAAAGACCGCATTGCCCCGCACCGGCGCCACCTCCAGGCCGACGTCCGGAAAGGTGGTGCCACCCCCCTGCTCGGGCTGGTTCAGGTACATCACCAGCGTGCCGACCCGCTGGCCACCGCGCTTGAGAATGGTCGGCGTGCCGGGTTCCTCCGGATCGAAGTAATCGTAGTGCGGCTTGTACTCGGCGCCCGGACGGTAGTGCAAGACCTGCAGGCCCTCGCCATGGTCCACCGGCCATTGCACCAGCCGGGCAATGCGTGCCTCGATGCGGGAAATCAGCTCGCTTTCACCGCGCTGGAAGAACATGCCTTGGCTGGTGCGGTCCGGGTTGAGCTCCTCGCCGCCCGTCTGGGTCTGCACCGTCAGGGACCGCGCCATGCGCGGTCGGGCAGCCTGGATCAGGCCATCACACTCGTCATCGCTGAGCAGCCCTCCCAAAACCACCACCCGCGGCGACCCCAGCGTGGCAATGACCTCGACGTGGCGATCACCGGCATCGATACAGGTCGGCCCGCCGGTCAGGTCCAGATCTGGCACCGGGTTCGGCGCCAGCGCCCGGGCCTGGTGGCGCAGGTGGCGCTCCAGCGTCTCCTCCAACGCACGGATGGCCACATCGGCCTGCCAGCCAGCCGCCTGCATGGCCGTCAGCACCGACTCGGGGCTGTGTCCGTCGCGGGCCTGTTCCACGATCCACTGGCGCAATTCGGGGGTGATGGACTGACTCATGGCGGTGCTCCCGGGGTATCAGGCGGGCTTGGCCTCTCGGCGGAACACCAGACGGTCGGTGTCGGACGCTCCCGGCGCATACACATATCCTTCGGCATCAAAGGCCTTGAGACCGTCCGGCGTTTCGATGCGGTGCTGCACCGCATACCGCATCATGAGCCCGCGCGCCCGCTTGGCCATGAAGCTGACCACCTTGAACCCCTGGGCTTTGCGCTCCTCGAACACACAGGTGACCACCCGGGGCAGCAAGGCCTTGCGGTCCACCGCCTTGAAATACTCCTCGCTGGCCAGGTTGACCACCACCGGCGTCTTCTGACCGCGCGCCCGCGTGTTCAGGTGCTCGGCAATCTGCCGGCCCCAGAACTGGTAGAGGTTGCTGCCGCGGTCGGTGGCCAGGCGCGTGCCCATCTCCAGCCGGTAGGGCTGCATGCGGTCCAGCGGCCTGAGCACGCCGTACAGGCCGCTGAGAATGCACAGGTGCTCCTGCAGCCAGAGCAGGTCGTCCTCGGACAGCGAACGGGCGTCAAGACCGCCGTACACGTCGCCGTCGAAAGCCAGCACCGCCTGGCGCGAATTGCGGGCAGTGAACTGCGTCGTCCAGGCTTCGTAACGCGCCACGTTCAGCCCGGCGAGCGTGTCCGACAGGTCCATCAGCTCGGCGATCTGCTGCGGCGACTTCTGCCGAAGCACCCCGATCAGCTCGGCCGCCTGCGGCACGAACTGCGGCCGGGTGTGCACCGCGGTCGGGACGGGGGACTCGTAGTCGAGCGACTTGGCCGGGGAGAGCAGGAACAGCATGCCAGTGAAAACGGAAGGCGCCGAAGAACGGCGCCCGGTCTTGGAAGGTCAACAGGTCAGACCACATTATGGACAAGCCGGCCATGACATGGCCGTGTCCGGGTCCCCTTTCACTTCAGATCCCCCGCCAGGCTGGCCAGCGTTTCGGGCCCGATCTGCACATGCGCCGGGTAGTGGGTGTGGTCACAGCCGAGCTTGGCCGCCGCGCCGGCCTTGAGGGCGGCCACCATGGACGGCGTGAACTCGAAGCGCACGAAGTGCACCGCGCTCGTCTTGACCTCGTTTTCGCGGTCCAGGTCTTCGTCGGCGATGGCATAGACACGCTGGTAACCCTCGACCTCGATGAACAGCCGGTCCTCGACACCGATCAGGCGCGCCAGCTCGCGCTTGCGCTCGTTGATGTCGGTGTACTCGATCATCATGGTCGCCTTCCAGTTGGTGCCGTCGGGCACCAAGGGGGCATAGGCATCGATTTCATCCTGGATGCCCTCTTCCTCGAAGATCTTCTCGATGCGCAGCATCTCCTGGATCTGGTAGCGGATGGTGGTCTCGCTCTCGAACTGCAGGTTGATGTGTTCGCCCAGTTGCACGCTGCGCAGCTTGCGGTGGGCGATGACCTCGCCCTTGTGCGCCTTGCGCCACTTGCTGTAGGCCTCCAGGGTCATGAGGCTGTCGGGGGTGATTTTTCCGGTCAGTTGCATGGT
>CALMYH010000158.1 GCA_937873395.1 uncultured Burkholderiales bacterium | reverse complement strand
GGTACCGGCATCGCGGTCAGCCAGACGGCCGACAACCGCCTCAGGCTCGATGTTCCGGCGGACGCGGGCTTTGATGTGGGGCGCTCCACCGTCAGGCCCAACCTGGCCCGGGTGCTCGACCAGTTCGCCGGCACGCTCAATGCCCACAACGTCACCACCGTGACCATCGTCGGGCACACGGACAGCAGCGGCAGCGACGCGGTGAACAACCCCTTGTCGCTGGACAGGGCCAACGCGGCGCGCGACTACCTGGTGGGCCGGGGCGTGTCGCCCTCGCGCTTCGCCACCGAAGGTCGCGGGTCGCGTGAACCTGTGGCCGACAATGCCACCGCCGCCGGACGCGCCCAGAACCGCCGCGTCGAAATCTACGTCGCCGAGGCCCAGACCGCAGCTGCCCGCTGAACCGGTCCGGCCGGCAAGGTGTAGCGCCTCAGCGTGAAGCCCTGCCGGCCTGATAGCGAGCCTCTTCCTGCAGCCGCAGGACGCGGCGCTGCACCTTGCCGGTGGTCGTCATGGGCAAGGCGTCGACGAACTCGATCTCTTTCGGGTATTCGTAGGGCGCCAGCTTGCCCTTGACGTGCGCCTGCAGTTCTTTCACCAGCCCCTCGCCCGGCGCAAACCCCGTCGCCAGCACCACGTAGGCTTTGACCACGGCGCCGCGTTCGGGGTCCGGTTTGGGCACCACGGCGGCGTTGGCCACGGCCGGGTGCTTGACCAGGCAGTTTTCGATCTCGCTGGGCCCGATGCGGTAGCCGGCCGCCTTGAACACGTCGTCGGCCCGACCCTGGTACCAGAGGTAGCCGTCGGCATCCCTGACCGCCAGATCACCGGTGCGGCACCAGCTGTGCAGGGGCACGCCCAGCACCTCGTCGAATTCGGCCCGCTGGGCCTCGGTGGCCGCCGGGTCCGGCGTGAACTTGGCGCGCGTGGCGGCCTCGTTCTTCCAGTAGCCCAGGAAGAAGATCGGATCGGGCCGGCCATGCACGTCCAGCCGGTGCACCGCCACATCGCCGGGCACACCGACGGGACACTCGTTGCCCGCCTCATCGATCACCGCCACCCGATGGCCCGGATAGGCCTTGCCCATGCTGCCAGGCCTGGCCGGCCAACCTGTTTGCCCCCACGCTCCACCGCTGCGCGGGTCGCTGCCCCCCAAGGGGGCTGGCCCGCCTTGGGACGGCCCGGCGGCAGACCCAGCCGTTTGCCCCCACGCTCCACCGCTGCGCGGGTCGCTGCCCCCCGAGGGGGCGCCGCCTTGCTTGGGGCGGCCCGACGCTGCGGCGGGTAGCCGCATCGAACAGTTGCCCACGATGTAGTTGATCTCGGTCTGGCCGAACATTTCGTTGACCGTGATGCCCAGCTGCTGCTCGCACCAGGCAAACACCGCGTCGCCCACTGCCTCACCGGCGCTCATCAGGCCTTGCAGGCGAATGTCGTAGCGCTGGCGTGGTTGGGGGCAGGCCTTCATCATGGCCTTGAGAGCGGTGGGAAACAGGAAACTGTGGGTGACCCGGTGGCGTTCCAGCAGCTCAAAGGCCAGCTCGGGGCTGAAACGGCCGTTGTGGCCGACGATGGGACGTCCGAAGTACAGCGTGGGCAGCAAGGCATCCATCAGGCCACCGGTCCAGGCCCAGTCCGCCGGCGACCAGAACACCGCTTGCGATGGCACCGAGGCATCGAACGGGTCGAAGCCGAACCAGTTCTGGCTGCAGACGAAGCCGCTGAGGTTGCCGATCAGGGCCCGGTGCGGAATGAGCGCACCCTTGGGGTTGCCGGTGGTCCCGCTGGTGTAGATGAGCACGGCCGCTTCCTCGGCGCGGGTCTGCACCAGATCGAACCGGTCGGCCGCGTCGGCCAGCGCCGAGCCCCAATCCAGCACCGAGCGGCCTGCATCGGCCCCCTCGACGGCAAGGAGCGCACGCAAGGCCGGACACTCGCTGCGGACCGTCTCGACGGCCGCCAGGGTGCTGGCATCGCAGATGGCCACCACGGCTTCACTGTCGTGCAGGCGGTAGGCCAGTGCCTCCGGCCCGAACAACTGGGACAGCGGCATGCCCACGGCCCCCATCTGCAGCACCGCCATGTAGGCGACCGCGGTTTCAAACCGCTGGGGCAGCACGATGGCCACCCGGTCGCCCCGCCCCACGCCCAGTGCGATCAGGGCGTTGGACAGCCGGTTGGCCTGCGCCTGGAGCTCGGCATAGCTGTGGTGCCGGTCGGATCGGCCCGGGCTGCTCGCGATGATGGCGGTGCGGGCTGCGTGGGCGGCATCCTCGGCCCAGCGGCGCGAACACACCTGGGCCATGTTGAACCATTCGGGCAACGCCCAGCCGAAGTCCCGATGCAGGGCGGCGTGGGCATCCACCGCGGCCCGGCCGCTGTCGCTGCGACGACTCGTGCGCATGCCTTGTCTCCTGGTGTTTTCTATGATGCGTGGAATGTACCAAGTCATCCGCCCCTCGCGCAGCGATTTCCTCCCGATCCGTGACCAGCAATACCACCTGCGTGTCTGGGGAGCGCCCGACCCGGACGTCGCGCCACTGGTGCTGGTGCACGGCTGGATGGACGTGGCCGCTTCCTGGCAGTTCATGGTCGACGCCATGGCCGCCGGCCGCTGGATCATTGCGCCCGACTGGCGCGGCTTCGGTCTGAGCCGCAGCGAAGGCCCTGCGGTCGACAGCTACTGGTTCCCGGACTACCTGGCCGACCTTGACGCCCTGCTCGACCATCTGGTGCCGGACCGCGCCGTCGACCTGGTCGGACACAGCATGGGCGGCAACGTGGCCATGGTGTACGCCGGCATTCGGCCGGCCCGCGTGCGACGCCTGGTGAACCTGGAGGGCTTCGGCATGCCGGCCACGCGGCCTGCCCAGGCCCCGGGCCGCTACGGTCAGTGGCTGGACGAAATCCGCGCCTTGCGGCAGGGTCAGACCACGCTCAAGGACTACGACGATGTGGAGGCCGTGGCCCGCCGTCTCATGAAGACCAACCCGCGGCTGGATCGCGACAAGGCCGAATGGCTGGCGCAGCACTGGGCCCGGCCCGATGCCCAGGGGCGCTGGCGCATCCTCGGAGACCCCGCCCACAAGGTCGTCAGTGCCCAGCTGTACCGGGTCGATGAGGTGCTGGAGATCTTCCGCCGCATCACCGCGCCCACCCTGAGCATCACCGCCAGCGACGACAGCCTGGGTCTGTGGTGGCGCGGCAAGTACACCCTGGCCGAATACCGCGAGCGCATCCGGACGGTGCCTCGCCTGAGCGAAGCCGAGGTGCGGGACGCCGGCCACATGCTGCACCACGATCAGCCACAGGCGCTGGCGGGGCTGGTGGAGAACTTCCTGACCGCCTAGCCGCTGCACCGGGGGGTTGTTCATGAGAAAATCCAAAGTTTGCTCATCCACCCCCTGAACGGGCCGGTGGCCACGAGCTCGGACCGACACCCGGAGAGAACGACCATGGACGCCGAACGCACCAACGCCCTTCGCAACCAGCTTGCCGACCTGACCGAACGGGTCGCCGAGCTTCGGAGGTATCTTTGACTACGATGCCAAGGCACTGAAGCTCCGCGAGGTCGAGTCCGCCCTGGAGGACCCGACCGTCTGGAACGACCCCAAGCGCGCCCAGGACCTGGGGCGCGAGAAAAAGTCCCTGGAGGACGTGGTGCTGGTGCTCGATCGCCTGAGTGGCGACCTGGCCGACAACACCGAGCTGTTCGAGATGTCCGAGGCCGACGGTGACGAGGCCGGCATCCAGACCATCGAGGGCGAGGCGTCCGGCATGGCCGCCGAGGTCGAGAAGCTCGAGTTCCGGCGCATGTTCAACAACCCGGCCGACCCGCTCAACTGCTTCCTGGACATCCAGGCCGGCGCCGGCGGCACCGAAGCCTGCGACTGGGCCAGCATGCTGCTGCGCCAGTACCTGCGCTATGCCGAGCGCAAGGGCTTCAAGACCGCGGTCGAGGAAGAAACCCCGGGCGATACGGCCGGCATCAAGAGCGCCACCATCAAGATCGAGGGCGAGTATGCGTTCGGCCTGCTGCGCACCGAAACCGGCGTGCACCGCCTGGTGCGCAAGAGCCCGTTCGACAGCTCGGGCGGTCGCCACACCTCGTTTGCCTCGGTGTTTGTCTACCCCGAGATCGACGACTCGATCGAGATCGACATCAACCCGGCCGACGTGCGGGTGGACACCTACCGCGCCAGCGGCGCCGGCGGCCAGCACATCAACAAGACCGACTCGGCGGTGCGCCTGACGCACATCCCGACCGGGACCGTGGTGCAGTGCCAGGATGGCCGCAGCCAGCACAGCAACAAGGACATGGCCTGGCAGCGTCTTCGCTCCAAGCTGTACGACCTGGAAATGCGCAAGCGCATGGAAGAACAGCAGAAGCTGGAAGACACCAAGACCGATGTCGGCTGGGGCCACCAGATCCGCTCCTATGTGCTGGACAACAGCCGCATCAAGGACCTGCGCACCAACGTCGAGATTTCCGCCACCCAGAAGGTGCTGGACGGCGATCTGGACCCCTTCATCGAAGCATCCCTCAAACAAGGAGTATGAGCATGAGTGCTCTGCGTGAAGGCCCGGCCATCGTCGTGCGCCGTGAAGACTATGTCGCTCCCGCCTACTGGATCGACACCGTCGACCTGAGCTTCGACCTGGACCCCGCCAAGACCCGGGTGCTCAACCGCATGCGCCTGCGCCGCAACGCCGATGTGCCCGCGCAGGCGCTGCGGCTTGACGGCGAGGACCTGAACCTGGCCCGCGTGCTGGTCAACGGTGCCGGCACCTCGTTCCGCATGGACGGCCAGACCCTGGTGCTGGAGAACCTGCCCGAAGGCAGCGAACCCTTCGATCTGGAAATCTTCACCACCTGCGCCCCCGAGAAAAACACGCAGCTGATGGGGCTGTACGTGAGCGAAGGCACCTTCTTCACGCAGTGCGAAGCGGAGGGATTCCGGCGGATCACCTACTTCCTGGACCGCCCGGACGTGATGGCCAGCTACACCGTCACCCTCCGTGCAGACAAGGCAAAGTATCCGGTGCTGCTGTCCAACGGCAACCTGGTGGAGTCGGGTGAGCTGCCCGACAACCGCCACTTCGCCAAGTGGGTCGACCCGCACAAGAAACCCTGCTACCTGTTCGCCCTGGTCGCGGGCAAGCTGGTGGCCCGCGAGCAGCGCATCGTCTCGCGCACCGGCAAGGAGCACCTGCTGCAGATCTATGTGCGCCCCGGCGACATGGACAAGACCGAGCACGCCATGAATTCGCTGATGTCCAGCGTGGTCTGGGACGAAGCCCGTTTCGGCCTGCCGCTCGACCTGGAGCGCTTCATGATCGTCGCCACCGCGGACTTCAACATGGGCGCGATGGAGAACAAGGGCCTGAACATCTTCAACACGAAGTATGTGCTGGCCAACAGCGCCACCGCCACCGACACGGACTTTGCCAACATCGAATCGGTCGTCGGCCACGAGTACTTCCACAACTGGACCGGCAACCGCGTCACCTGCCGCGACTGGTTCCAGCTCTCGCTCAAGGAGGGCCTGACCGTCTTTCGCGACCAGGAGTTCAGCATGGACCTGTGTGCCGACCCGTCGGCGCGCGCGGTCAAGCGCATCGAGGACGTGCGGGTGCTGCGCACCGCCCAGTTCCCGGAAGACGCCGGCCCCATGGCCCACCCGGTCCGACCCGACAGCTACGTCGAGATCAACAACTTCTACACCGTCACCGTCTACGAAAAGGGGGCCGAGGTCGTGCGCATGATGCAGACCCTGGTGGGCCGCAACGGTTTCCGCAAGGGCATGAGCCTGTACTTCCAGCGCCACGACGGCAAGGCGGTCACCTGCGACGACTTCGCGCAAGCCATCGCAGACGCCAACGAGGACAGCGAACTGGCGCGCCTGCTGCCGCAGTTCAAGCGCTGGTACAGCCAGGCCGGGACGCCCCATGTGCAGGCCCAGGGTCGGTGGGACGCGGCCGGCGGCCGCTACACGCTGACGCTGCGCCAGCACTGCGCACCCACCCCGGGCCAGGCCGACAAGCTGCCGTTTGTCATTCCCCTGAGCCTGGGCCTGCTTGATGCGCAGGGGCGGGAGCTGCCCCTGCAACTGGAAGGCTGGTCCGAAGCGCGCCAGGGCAGCCACACGGTCGTGCTGACCGAAGCCGAGCAGACCCTGGTGTTCACCGGGCTGGCATCCGAACCTGTGCCATCGCTGCTGCGCGGCTTCTCGGCCCCGGTCGTGCTGGACATGCAGCAAAGCGATGAGCAACTGCTGACGCTGCTGGCCCACGACACCGATGCCTTCAACCGCTGGGAAGCCGGCCAGCGACTGGCCCTGCGTCGCGCGCTGGCGGCCATCCGACAGGACGGGCCGGTCAGCCAGCACCCCCTGGACCCGGCCTTCACCGAAGCCATGCGGGCCGTACTGCGCCACCCGGGGCTGGACGCTGCCTTCAAGGAACTGGTCCTTACCCTGCCGTCCGAAACCTACATCGCAGAGCAGCTCGATGCGGTCGACCCGCAGCGGGTGCACACGGTGCGCGAAGCGATGCGCGAGCAGCTGGCCCACGCCCTGCACGAAGACTGGATCTGGGCCTGGGAACAACACAAGGACAGCGGCGCCTACCGCCCGGACCCGGTGAGCACCGGCCGCCGCGCCCTGGCGGGCATGGCCCTGACCATGTTGTGCCTGGCGGCGCGCGAAAACGGCAACCCGGTCTGGCCCGGCAAGGCCTACCAGCGTTTCAAGGACGCCGGCAACATGACTGACCGCTTCAATGCCCTGTCGGCGCTGGTGGTGAGCGGCCAGCCGCTGGCCCAGGATGCGCTCAGGCGCTTTCACGCCATGTTCCGCCACGAAGCGCTGGTGCTGGACAAGTGGTTTGCCCTGCAGGCCGGCGCACCCGACCGCAACGGTCACGTGCTGCCCCTGGTGCGCCAGCTCATGCAGCATCCGGACTTCCACCTGCGCAATCCGAATCGGGCCCGCAGTGTGATCTTCAGCCTGTGCCATGCGAACCCAGGCGCTTTCCATCGGCTGGATGCCGCCGGCTACGTGTTCTGGAGCGAGCGCGTGATCGAGATCGATGCCTTCAACCCGCAAGTGGCCGCCCGCCTGGCGCGCGCCATGGACCGCTGGAAGAAACTGGCGGAACCCTACCGCAGTTCGGCGCGCGAAGCCATCGCCCGCGTGGCGGCGCGGCCCGACCTGAGCAACGACGTGCGCGAAGTGGTCACCCGATCGCTCGCCGACTGAGAAGGACATTCCCATGACCGACCGAATCTCCCTGACCCGCTACCTGGTCGAGCAGCAGCGCGTGCATGGCCGCATTCCCCCCGAACTGCGCCTGCTCATCGAGGTTGTCGCCAGGGCCTGCAAACGCATCTCGATCAATGTCAACAAAGGGGCGCTGGGCGAGATCCTGGGCAGCGCGGACACCGAAAACGTGCAGGGCGAGGTGCAGAAGAAGCTGGACGTGATCGCCAACGAGGTGCTGATCGAGGCCAACGAGTGGGGCGGCCACCTGGCGGCCATGGCCTCCGAGGAAATGGACAGCATCTACGTGGTGCCCAACCGCTTTCCCCAAGGGGAATACCTGCTCATGTTCGACCCGCTGGACGGATCCAGCAACATCGATGTGAACGTCAGCATCGGCACCATCTTCTCGGTGCTTCGAAAGCAGCACGACGACCCGAAGATCATCGATCCGGTCAGTGAGGCCGACTTCCTGCAGCCCGGCAGCCAGCAGGTGGCCGCGGGATACTGCGTGTACGGACCGCAGACCACCCTGGTGCTGACGGTGGGTGACGGCGTGGCCATGTTCACACTCGACCGGGAACAGGGCTCCTGGGTGCTGACACAGGACCAGGTGCAGATTCCAGCGGACACCAAGGAGTTTGCCATCAACATGAGCAACATGCGTCACTGGGACGCTCCGGTGCGCCGCTACATCGACGAATGCCTGCAGGGCAAGGAAGGTCCGCGCGGCAAGGACTTCAACATGCGCTGGATTGCCAGCATGGTGGCCGACGTGCACCGGATCCTGACCCGGGGTGGCGTCTTCATGTACCCATGGGACAAGCGGGAGCCGGACAAGCCGGGCAAGCTGCGCCTGATGTACGAAGCCAACCCCATGGGCTGGCTGGTCGAGCAGGCCGGCGGCGCCGCCACCAACGGCCGCCAGCGCATCCTCGACATCGTGCCCGGCAAGCTGCACGAGCGGGTCAGCGTCATTCTCGGGTCCCGGAACGAGGTCGAGCGTGTCACGGCCTACCACCACGAGGCGGACCGGGCAACAACCTGATGCTTTGCTAGAATAGCGAGCTTGGCCGGAATAGCTCAGTCGGTAGAGCAGCTCATTCGTAATGAGAAGGTCGGGGGTTCGATTCCTCTTTCCGGCACCATGAACCTTTCAGATCAAGCCAACCTCACAAGGTTGGCTTTTTTGTTTCCGGAACACCTGGGAGGACCCTGGTGCGCGTCGTCGCCATTGCCTTGTTCGTCCTGAGTCTGGTGGCTTTTGGCAGCCTGGCAAGCCACCAGGCCGGTCCTGTCTGGCCGGCGCTGTGCCTGCTGTTGCTGGCCGCGCCAGCCGGCCTGTTCTCGACCTACCTGGCCACCCTGCGTCGTATCCGCAACATGGCGGTATGGTCCTCCGGCTCGAAAGCCCTGGCCTGGCTCTCCGGACCTTGGCTGCGTGTGCTGGGGGGCGTCGCTGCGGCCTTTGTCGCCACCGCTTTTCTCGCGCCCCGGGTGCTGACATGGCAAGCCATCGACGGCTGGCTGCTGGCGCTCTCGGCCTTGGTCTTCTGGGGCCTGCACCGTTGGCTGATGCCGAAACTGCAACTCGAACTGCAGCCGGCTTACCGTTTCGGCTGGCCTCTTTGGTGGATTGCCGTGTTCACCGCCTTGTCGATGGTGCCGGCCGATCTGCTGCTTCGCCACCCGACAGCGCCTTCGATCGGCCCGCTCACCCTGGCCGAAGCCATCGATCAGGCCGGCGCCACCCGGCATTGGCTCGGCACCAGTGCGCTGGCTGCCGCTGTCGCCGACTGGGCCAGTCTTGTGCGCGGGTTGGAGCTGCACCTGATCGCCCGAGCACAACACAGTGGCGCGCCTCTCGGCTGGTTGCTGAGACCTCTGGTGACCCTGACCCAGTTGCCCTATCACCTGTTTGTGGCTCTTTCGATGGCCGCGTTTGCCCTGCCCGCCCGGGAACTGACGCGCGTGCTGATGCCACCGCAAGCGCTCGACGAACCTCTGCCCGTTCCACCTCACCGCCTGGCTGCGGTGGCCAGCCTACTGGCCGTGCTGGTGGCCTTTGTCTTTGTGCCGGTGGTGGTCATGCTGGAATCCCGGCTGCAGCGCCACGACACGGCAAGCCAGATGCCAAGCCAGGCGCGGGGAATCGCCATTGAGCTGATTGACGGCGTGCCCGTTCAACCGGGGACCGCTGCCGAGCTGCGGCATTTGCAGATGGAAGCCGCACGCCGGCAGCGCGAAGCGATGCAACAGGTCATGGTTGCCTACGACGACAGCTTCGACCGGCTTCGTCAGAATGTCGAGCGCTACCCGGACTGGTACTACAGCCTGGGCGCCGAGTACGTCAGACTGTTCAGCGCAGCCACCGGCGGGCTGGAAGCCCATCTGCACAGGCGCTTGCAGGACACCCTCGGCGCCGGGGATCCCTTCGAGGCGTTCCAGATGGCCATTGATCGGGCCGTGCAGACGGACCGGCAACTCGCTGAGGACACTCAGCGCCGGTCTGCCGAGCTTCTGCAGTCGCGACGCGTCGATCTGCCAGCCGACTCACCCTTCGACGTGGTGGGTCGGTTCTCCATGAACGACCTTCAGCACCTCAGCCAGCACGAGAGCCTGACCACACTGGAGCAACGATTCGCGGTGGGGGGAGCCACCGGCGTCGTCAGTGCACTGATCGCCCGCCAGGTCGTGATGCGCATGGCGGCCCGCGGCACCCTGCGCATGGCCGCGAGCACCCTCAGCCGGGCGGCATTGGCCCGCTCGGGGGCCGCGCTGGGTGGTGCGGGCGCGGGTGCTGCCACGGGCGCCGCAGTCGGATCGGTGATTCCCGGTCTCGGCACCGCGACGGGCGCCATCGTCGGTGGTGTGTTGGGCGGCCTGGGCATCGGACTGGGCACGGAATTCCTGCTCCTCAAGACCGAGGAACTGTTCCGACGGGAGGCGCACCGGCAAGCCATCCTGGAGTCGGTGGCCCAGCTGCAAGGCGATCTCGCCAAACAGCTTGGACTGGAGGCACGCCCCCATGATCAGCAACCGCCTACCCCAGCACCCTGAACAGCCACCGGTTCAGGTCCTCGATCTCGGGCATGCAAACCTCGTGCCCCATCGGATAACTGTGCCAGTCCACCGACACACCCAGCGACAGCAGGGCGTCGCGCGCCGCCAGACCACGGTCCGGTGTCACGATGTCGTCGTGCTCGCCATGGGCCAGAAATACCGGCATCGACCGTTGATGGCCGATCTGGTCCACCTTGGCCTGGCCGGCCATCGGCAGATAGCCGGACAGTCCTGCCAGCCCTGCCAGCCGGGCGGGGGCCAGCAAACCCGCCAGCAGCGTCAGGGCACAGCCTTGTGAAAAGCCCATCAGCACGATACGGGTCGACGGAACGCCTCTATCGACCTCGCGATCGATCAGTTGCTGGACCAGCGCGCGGGACGCCATCAGGCCCGCCTCGTCTTCCGTTCTGGGCTTTGCGGGATCGGCCGGCACAGGGTGGATGTCGTACCAGGCCCGCATGCGGTACCCCCCGTTGATGGTGACCGGCCGCACGGGAGCGCTGGGCAGGACGAAGCGCACGGATCCGAGCCGTTCCAGGTCCAGGGCCTGGACCACCGGCACGAAATCCTCCCCATCGGCCCCGAGCCCGTGCAGCACGATCACGCTCGCCGTGGCCGGCAAAGTGCCGGAGGACGAGAGTTCCAACAGTTCCAGGGAGTCGTCATTCATGGCGCCAGCATAACCGCGGCACGGTCGGCCAGCGCATGGGTCCAGGGACTGCAACTCGTCCGATTCAGGCAATACCCTCTAAACACGGTAGCAAAGAATTGTTAAATTGGTATTTCATATCCAACAACCGGAGACAAAGATGAGCAAAGTTGCTGCCGACCGCCTGGCCCTGCAATGCCTTTACCGCTGGGAGAAAACCTCACCCGACCGCGTCACCCTGACGCAACCCATGGGCGGTGGCGTGGTCAAGGACTTCACCTGGGCCCAGGTGGCCGACCAGGCGCGCCGGATGGCGCAGCACCTGCAGTCCCAGGGCTGGGAGCCCGGGTCCAAGGTGGCCATCCTCTCCAAGAACTGCGCCTGGTGGCTGATGAGTGACCTGGCGATCTGGATGGCCGGCTACGTGTCGGTGCCCCTGTACCCGACCCTGGCTCCCGATACCATCCGGCAGATCCTCGAACACAGCGAATCCAAGGCCTGCTTCGTCGGCAAGCTCGATGGCTGGGAGGGCATGAAACCCGGTGTGCCGGCCGGCATGCCCTGCATCAGCTACCCGCTGTCTCCCGATGACGCGATCCGCTCCTACGAGGGCTGGGACGCCATCTGTGCCCGCACCTCGCCCATGAAAGGCACGCCGGTGCGCGACGAGGCCGAACTGGCCACGCTGATCTACACCTCGGGCACCACTGGCATGCCCAAAGGCGTGATGCACAGCTTCGGCAACTTTGCCTGGGCGCTTGAAATGGGTCTCAAGCGTATTCCCATGTCGTCCGACGACCGCATGCTGTCCTACCTGCCGCTGGCCCATGTGGTGGAACGCATGCTCGTGGAGCACGGCTGGATGCACACCGGCATGCATCTGTACTTCGCCGAGTCGCTGGACACGTTCACCACCGACCTGCAGCGCGCCCGGCCCACCATCTTCTTCTCGGTGCCGCGCCTGTGGGTCAAGTTCCAGCAGGGCGTGCACCACAAGATGCCGCCGGCCAAGCTCAACCGGCTGCTGGGCATTCCGATCCTGGGCGGCATCGTGCGCCGCAAGGTGCTCAAGGCGCTGGGTCTGGACCAGTGCCGGTTCGCCGCCGGCGGTGCCGCTCCGATGCCCATCGCCCTGCTGGAGTGGTACAGCAAGCTGGGTTTGCACATCAACGAGGGCTACGGCATGACCGAGAACCTGGCACTCTCGCACATCACCGAGCCGGGCAAGAACCAGCAGGGCACTGTGGGCCCCACCTACGAAGGGGTGGAACACCGCATCGACCCGGAATCCGGCGAGATCCAGATGCGCAGCCAGGCCCTGATGCTGGGCTACTACAAGGAGCCGGGCAAGTCGGCCGAGGCCTTCACGGCCGATGGCTGGCTGCGCACCGGCGACAAGGGCAGCATCGACGCACAGGGTCTGCTGCGCATCACCGGGCGGGTCAAGGACCTGTTCAAGACCGGCAAGGGCAAGTACGTGGCGCCGGCCCCGATCGAGGACAAGCTGGTCATGCACGAGTCCGTCGAAGCCTGTGTGGTCACCGGCGCCAACCTGGGCCAGCCACTGGGCATCGTGATGCTCAATGCCGAGTTCGTGTCCCGCGCCAGGCAGCCTGAAGGACGCAGCGAGCTTGAAAAATCGCTGGAAAGCCACCTCAGGAGCATCAACGACACGCTCGACCCGCACGAACGCCTGCAATGCGTGGTGGTGGTCACCACTGCCTGGACGGTCGACAACGATGTGATCACGCCCACCTTCAAGGTCAAGCGCAACCGGATCGAAGACCTGTATGCCCGTTTCTACGACGCCTGGGAGAACTCGGGCAAGCGGGTGATCTGGCAAAAGGACTGAAGTCCGCCCCTGCGAGAGCAGATCATGAAAAAACCCGCCAGTCAGGCGGGTTTTTTCATGATGTCGGACCGGCTCAGATGCGGAAATCTTCGATGCTCTTGCCGGCCGCCAGGGCGTCACGCACCCATTGCGGCTTGCGACCCGGGCCGCCGGCCCACAACTCACCGTTGGGCCCGCGGTATTTGGCCGGTGCGGACGATTTCGATTTGCCAGCCTTGCGGACAGATCCGCCACCCAGATCGGCGACGGTGATACCGTACTGTTTCATTCTGGCCTTGATGTCGGCAATGACTTCGGACAGTTCGTTCTTGCGTGCCTGCTCGGCCTGGGCCATGAGTGCCTGCGCCTGGGCCATGAGTTCGGAATAGGTTGCCATGGGTGTTCCTGACGATTAATGGATTATGAAAGACAATTGCACCCCAACGATGCAATCGCCATTTTAATCACATTCCCGATCGACCGGCGTCCAAGGCGACAAATCCGGTGGCAAATCGGATTGCAACTGCATGTCTTCACCTGTCAATGGATGCTTCAGCCGCAATCGCCAGGCGTGCAGAAACATGCGTTTCAATCCGGCGCGAGCCAATTGGCGATTGAGTTCGAAATCTCCGTATTTGTCGTCTCCGGCGATCACATGGCCAGCGCTGGCCAGGTGCACCCGGATCTGGTGGGTCCGGCCCGTCTTGATCGTCACCGCCAGCAGGGTGAAGCCCTCGGGTGCGGTCTGAGTCAGCCCGGGTGGCGCAGGCAGGTGTCCGGCCACGCGCACCAGGCTCAACGACGGCATGGCGTCCGGATCGTCTCGGCCGGTGACCTTGACGCGCCGCTCCCCGTCGGGCAGCAGGTATTTGTGCAGCGGCTGGTCCAGCACCTTCAGCCGCGCCGGCCAGCGGCCCTTGACCAGCGCCAGGTAGGTCTTGCCGGTCTGGCGCTCGCGGAACTGGTCCTGCAAGGCCTTGAGCGCACTGCGCTTTTTGGCCACCAGCAGCAGGCCGCTGGTTTCGCGGTCGAGGCGGTGCACCAGTTCCAGCAGACGCGCCTGCGGCCGGGCCTGGCGCAGCTGTTCGATGACACCGAAGCTCACCCCACTTCCACCGTGCACCGCCACACCGGCCGGTTTGTCGATGGCCAGAAACGCATCGTCTTCATAAAGCACCGGGAAATCGCGTGCCGGAGCGGGTTGGGCAGCCTTCTCGTCGGCCCGCCCGGACAGCCGGATTGGCGGAATGCGAAGCACATCCCCCCGCTCCACCCGGTCCTCCGCGCTGGCCCGACCCTTGTTGCGTCGCACCTCGCCCGAACGGATGATCCGGTAGATGTGGCTCTTGGGCACTCCCTTGAGGTGACGCACCAGAAAGTTGTCCAGCCGCTGGCCGGTCGACTCTTCATCGACTGTGATGTGACGGACGGCCGCAGGCGGTGTCTGGCTGGACATGGAAAGCAAAAAGAAGAGCACCACGGCCGCAACGAGCCGACTTATAATGGGTCAAGCCAGTCGTGGGTGTTAAGTGTTTGATTTGCCTTGAGTTTAAGGCAGCCCACCGGCAACCATGCCCCCAGGGCAGGTTGCTGCCCCCCGACCGGCCATGAGCTGCCACCCGCGGCACCCGTTCTCGGCGGTGGTCCGGCGCCCGTTCTGGCGCCCGGCCTCCTGACAGGAAAACGGCCGAAGCGGCGGGAGAGCCTGCCCAGGAACCCTGCGAACCCGACAGACGGAATACCCCCCAACGCCCAGCCCCCACAAGACGGCTGGGCGAGGACGAAGCCAGACCAGAGAGACACCGGCCGGACACTGTCCATGACGATCCGCCCCCTGCCTGCCCTGAGCTGACAACGTCCAGCGCCTACGCCCTGACCCGGCAATTCGAAGCGGCACCCCAGGTGCCCGGCCTCCAGTGGCCCCGAATGCCCGGACAACGGCTCTCCGGCAATTCCCACCCCCCGTTCGCTGTTTCCTGAAGGCTCGTGGCATGGAGCTTCCTCGCCCCTTCCCGGGCGGGTGAGGCTGTGTGTGTCTGAACGAAGGAAAACGCGACATGAAACGCATGCTGATCAACGCCACGCAGGCCGAAGAACGCCGCCTGGCCATCGTGGACGGGCAGAAACTGCTCGACTACGAAATCGAAATCGAAGGGCGCGAACAGCGCAAGGGCAACATCTACAAGGCCGTCGTGACCCGGGTCGAGCCCTCGCTCGAAGCCTGTTTCGTCGACTACGGCGAGGAACGGCACGGTTTTCTGCCGTTCAAGGAAATTTCCAAGCAGTACTTCCAGGGCAACGTCTCGCCGTCGCAGGCGCGCATCAACGACGTCATCAAGGAAGGGCAGGAACTGCTGGTCCAGGTCGAGAAGGAAGAGCGCGGCAACAAAGGGGCCGCGCTGACCACCTTCGTGAGCCTGGCCGGCCGCTATGTGGTTCTGATGCCCAACAACCCGCGCGGTGGTGGCGTCAGCCGCCGCATCGAGGGTGAGGACCGCGCCGAACTCAAGGCCGCCCTCGACCAGCTCGAATACCCCAACGGCATGAGCATCATTGCCCGCACGGCCGGCATCGGCCGCGAGGCAGCCGAGCTGCAGTGGGACCTGAACTACCTGCTCAAGCTCTGGAACGCCATCGACGGCGCCGCCAAGGGCGGCAAAGGCGCCTTCCTGATCTACCAGGAGTCGAGCCTGGTGATTCGCGCCATCCGCGACTATTTCAACAGCGACATCGGCGAGATCCTGATCGACACCGACGACATCTACGAACAGGCTCACCAGTTCATGAGCCACGTGATGCCGGAGCACGAACGCCGGGTCAAGCGCTACCGCGACGACGCACCGCTGTTCAGCCGCTTCCAGATCGAACACCAGATCGAGACCGCCTACAGCCGCATCGTGCAACTGCCCAGCGGTGGCGCCATCGTGATCGACCAGACCGAAGCCCTGGTGGCGGTGGACGTGAACTCTGCCCGCGCCATCAAGGGCGGTGACATCGAGGAGACCGCCACCCGCACCAACCTGGAAGCCGCCGACGAAGTGGCCCGCCAGGCCCGCCTGCGCGACCTTGGCGGCCTGATCGTGATCGACTTCATCGACATGGACGAGTCGAAGAACCGCCGCGAGGTCGAGAACCGCCTGCGCGACGCGCTGCGCCAGGACCGCGCCCGCGTGCAGTTCGGCTCCATCAGCAAGTTCGGCCTGCTCGAAATGAGCCGCCAGCGCCTCAAGCCCATGCTCAGCGAAGGCGCCTCCATCCCCTGCCCGCGCTGCGGCGGCTCCGGCCACATTCGCGACACCGAAAGCTCGGCACTGCAGATCCTGCGCGTGATCCAGGAAGAGTCGCTGAAGGACAGCACGGCCGCCGTGCTGGTGCAGGTGCCGGTCGAAGTGGCCAGCTTCCTGCTCAACGAAAAGCGCACCGAGATCACCAAGATCGAACTCAAGCAGCGCATCAATGTGCTGCTGGTGCCCAACAAGTCGCTGGACACACCCAACTACAAGCTCGAGCGCCTCAAGCACGATGACCCGCGCCTGGACAACCTCGACTCCAGCTACAAGCTGGCCGAGGAAGTCGACGACGTGGCCAGCTTCACCCGCCGCAGCCAGGAGCGCACCAACAAGCAGGAACCGGTGATCAAGGGCGTGCTGCCCGACGGCCCGGCCCCGGTCGCTGCCCCCAAGCCCGAACAGCCTGCCCCTGCAGCGGTGATGCCCGCTCCGGTGCCGGCCGCGGTGGTGCCGGCGGCTGCCGCGCCGGCCGAAAAGGGCTTCTTCGCCTGGCTCAAGGGCCTGTTCGGACTCGGCACACCGGAGCCCCTGCCCGCACCGGTCGCCAGCCCGACGGCAAAGCCGGCCGAGCCCAAAGCCCGCGAAGAGCGTCAGGACGGACGTCGCGGCGGTCGCGGTGGACGCGGCGGCAATGAGCAGCGCCGCGGCAACGGCGAAACCCGCGAAGGCGGCGGACGACAGGGCCGGGGCGAAACCCGTGCCGAAGGTCAGGGGCGTACCGACGGACGACCGGAGGGGCGCGGAGGGGATGCACGCCGCGGTGAGCGTAGCGACAACCGCCAAAGCGGCCCGCGCCGCCCGCGTGACGGTCAGACCAGCGAGGAGGCCAGCCCCCAGTCGGCCACGGTCACCCCCGACGCAGCCGAACGCCCGGCGACCGAAGCCGGTGAGCAGACCGGACGGCGTGACCGGCGCGGGCGTGGTGAAGGTCGTCGCCGCCCGGAGACGACCGAAACGGCCACCGGAACCGGCGGCGCAAGCGCGGATCTGGGCAACACTCAACCCGGTGGTGCGGCGGAAGGTGAAGTGACGGCGGAAGGTCAGGAGCGCGCTCCCCGCGAACGCCGCAGCCGGGACCGCTACGGCCGTGACCGCCGCGAACGCGCCCAGCCCACCGGCCGTGACGAACAGGAAATCGAACCGGTCGCCGAAGCTCCGGCGGAACCCGTCGACAGAGCCGAAGCTGCACCCGTTCGCTCCAGTTACTTCACCATGCCGGCTCCGGCTGAAGCCGTGAGCGTGCCACCGGTCGCCTCACCCGCACAGGTGGCGGTGGCGGTGGAGCCTGCGGCCCCGGCGGCGGCGAACAGCACCCCAGGTCTGCCCAAGGTCAAGCCCTATGTCCTCTCGATTGCCGAGCTGGAGGAAGTGGCCAGGGACAGTGGTCTGGAATGGGTCAATTCGGACAGCGCCAAAGTGGCCGCCGCCCAGGCCGCCATCGCCGCCGAGCCCCGTCCCATCCATGTTCCACGCGAACCGAAGCCGGTGCCCGTGATCGACGAAGGACCACTGGTGCTGGTCGAGACCCGCAGAGACCTGCGCCAGGTGACGCTGCCGTTCGAGCAGGTCTGAGCACGCAAGCTCCTGGCACCTGCTGACACAAGCCCGTCCCGATCGGACGGGCTTTTTTCTGGCTTCGGTGAGTGCGTCACCGACCCGCCTGATCAGTCGATCTCGGCCGCCTTTTGCCAGGCCTGCAGCGCCGATGCGTGATCGCCTCGTTCCTGGGCGAGGCGGGCGATGGATCGCCAGCAGCGCCGCAGCAGCGTCCGGTCGGTCAGCCGCCCACTGGCCTGCCCCAGCAACTGGGCAGCCTTGCCCCACAGCTGGCGCCGCAGGCAGACTTGTCCGGTCAGGTACTGCAGGAACGGATTGTCCGGCCACTGTCGCTGGCGCTGCTCGAGGCGTCCCAGCCAGGCGTCGTCGATGTCCGTCAGGGCAGGCTCGAGGACTCGCACCAGCTGTGCCTGCAGGGGCTCCTCCAGCGCGTCAAACCGGTCCCAGACCGGCTCCAGGCACTGCCGAACCCACTGTCGGGTTTCCGCGGCCGGATCGGAAGGCAGGGAGTCGGTCCACTCCGCCGACGCAGGCGTCGCCTGGACCAGGGTCAGTGCGCGCTGGGCGGCTGCCAGCGCCAGTTCGGGCATGCCTCGTTCGGCCTTGTCGAAGCCGGCCCAGACTTCCTGCAACTGAGACAGGTCGTGGGCCTGGCCCAGGGCATCCAGCGCCAGCCCGCGGATCAGGCTGACGGAAGCCGCCGCCGAAAAAGCCTTGTGCTTGGCCAGCAGGCGCGCCGTTTCCAGCGCCTCGGCACCGGCACCATCCATTCTGGCCACCCGCAGCTTCAGGCGCAGCGCCTGGATGCGCCGCCCGGCGCCCTGTGGCAGCAAGGCCAGGCGCGCGCGCGCCTGGACCGGATCGCGGTCCTCCACCGCCCAGCGCACGGCCCGCAGCAAGGCCCCTTCGCTCGCTTCAGGCATCAGGCGGGACCAGCGGGGCTCCAGCGCGCGCGCCAGATGCAGGTCACGCAGGGACCGGTTCTGCAGCGACTGCGCACTCTCTGCCAGCAGAAGATGGGCCAGGAACTCCATCTGCTCCTTGCGCGGCCAAAGGGATGTCGACGAGGACGCGATCTGGTCGAGTGCCTGCTGGGCACTGGACTGCGCACGAACAAAACGCCCGGCCAGCTGATGGGCCAGCGCATCGAGCACCGCACCCACGACCGCCCGCTCCTGTTGCTGGCTGCGCCAGCGCCTGGCCTGGGCCGGCAGGTCACGGATGGCCGACAGGGCACGCAAGGCCAGATGCAGCAGACCGAAGCCGAACACCAGCAGGAACAGCACGAGGTTGAAGGAGACGTCCACCCGATGGGGGGACCAGAACAGGGTCAGCGTGCTTTCGTTCTCTCCCACGAGCAAGGAGAGTGCCACGGCCAGAACGGCCAATCCGAGCAGCACGAACACGCCGCGGACCATGCCTGTCTGTTGACTCCGCATCAACGGCCTCCCGCCGCCACCGCCAGTGCGGCCAGGGTGTCGTCGGCCCGGGGCAGTTCGTGCCCGACCAGATCCTCGCTCAGACCGGCCAGTGTCCTGCGGGCACTGGCCACCATGGGAACTCCGCCATCAAAGAACGTCTTCAGCGCCTGCTCGACCGCAGCCAGGTCGGCACGTGCCGACGCGTTGTGGCGCGCGAGCAGGCTCAGGCGTGCGTTGAGCAGCTGCAGCTTCAGGTTCTCGCGCAGGAAGAACGCCTGGTCCGGGGCCAGCAGGGCTGCTTCGGGGGTGTCGATCCGGCTCACGCGAACCAGCTCCCGGCCGCTGCGGGTCATTTCCGACCAGGCGCGCTGCCACCATCCGCGCCACCAGGTCGACACCCTGGCCCAAGCTGCCGGCTGATCGTGTGCATCGGCCGTGCCTTCGTCCGACTGGCCCTCGGGGCGCTGAGGCGGACCGGCCGGAGTGAGGCTCCGCGCCTCCTCCTGCGTACCCACCCGGTTGAGCAAGGGCCAGTCGTCGACCTGCCGGACCAGCTCGTCGAGCACCTGCACGGCCGTGGGGACATCGGCCACCGGTGTTGCCTGGATCCGGTCCAGGTCGCGAGCGATGGCCCTTTGCACCGGATTGAGGCGGGGTTGAGCGGCCCGTGCGATGCGTGCGTCTGCCGCCTGCAGGGCGGAAATCAGCGGCTGGGCACTGCCGGTGAGATCGGTCTGCTGCTGGGCCAGCCTCAGGGCCGATTCCAGGTCCTGCACCAGGTGGTCGTCACGGGAGCGCGAAAGGCTGAGCATCAGCTCTTCCAGCTGACTGCGCTGGAGACTGACTTCGGAAAGACGCAGTTCGGCCACGCTCAGCCGTGCCTGGAGCTCATTGACCAGCGATTCGGCCTCGGTGGCCTTGGTCTTCGCCTGCGCCACCTCCAGCGTCACATCCTGGCTGCGGCGCGCCAGCTCCTGCTGGGTCTGGCCCAGCCGTTGCCACAGCATGCCGGTGACCAGCAGGGACAGCAGGGCGGCACCCAGGGCCAGCGAAACGGCCAGGCCCGCCATGGGGCGGCGGGTCGCCGGGCTACCCGGGCCAGCCGGCGGAGAGCCGGGCGCTGGCGCCGCAGGGGGGGCTGGAGGGGCTTCGGGCGGGATGGAACTCATGGCCATTGGGATTCTAGGGCCGCCAGCACGTCCGGCAACGCCGGACGACTGATCAGCACCCGGGCAAAACCGGCCATCGTGGCAGTCTCCGCGATGCGCGGATGGGTGGCCAGGGCGCTTGCACCGTCCGCCGTGAACCCGGGCAACCACAAACGCAGGTTGGTGACCGCCTCCGAGCTGCTGAACAGCCAGACTGACCAGGGACCGCGACTGTCGAGGGCCTTTTGACGAAGCTCGTCATCTTCGGGGGGCGGGCAGCGCTCATAGGCCATGCAGGCCTGCACCTCGGCGCCGCGCGCCCGGCATTGCGCCGTCAGCCACTCGCGCCCCTGCCCCGCGGAAACCCCCGCTCCCTGGGGCTGCCCGGCAGCTCCGCCACCGCGCACCACCAGCAGGCGTCGACCCATGCCCATCTGTGCCTGGACCTGCGGCCACAGGTGTTCGGAATCGAACTGGCCCGCATCCGCAGGCGGTGCATCCAGGCGGTCGGCCGGAATGCCGAGCTTTGCCAGTGCCTGGGCCAACTCGCGGGCGGTGCCGGGGCCCGGCGCCCAGAAGCGGGTGTTCCGGCCACAGGATGGCGGTGGGACATGAACACCGGTAAAAAAGTGGCGCACGGCAGCCGCACTGACAAACATCAGCGCGTCAAACGTCCACCAGGACGCGCGGGCCTGGTCCAGCACCGCCAGCACCCCGGGAGAGGAAGGCGCACGGATGTCGATCAGGGGCAGGGCCAGGGTGGACCAGCCGCGCGTCTGCAAGGCCTCCACCCAGCGACCCGCATCCTCTTGCGGACGGGTCACCACCACCGTCGGCCTGCGGCGCGCGGCTGGCGCAGAAGCCGACCGGTCAGCCAAGTGCTCAGGCCTCCTGCGCCGGCGGCCGCGCACCGGCGGCCTTGAGCGCCTGGGCCACCGCCGTGCCCAGCGCCTGCGCGTCCTGAAGTGTGCGCACGGGGGCCGCCTGACGCACCCGCAGCACCGGCAAACGCCCATCGGGATCCCCCCAGGCGGCTTCCATGGCCATCAGGTCGGCCTGCCCGGTCTGCCAGTCGGCGTAGGCGGCCAGCGGCACCGAACAGCTGCCCCCCATGACGCGCGAGACGGTTCGCTCGGCCGCCACGCGCAGCCAGGTGGGCATGTGGACCAGTGAAGCCAGCGCCGACACCAGTTCCGGACGACCCGCGCGGATCTCGATGCCCAGGGCACCTTGCCCGGCCGCCGGCAGCGACTGTTCGGGTTCGAACACGGCGCGGATGCGCTCGGCCAGCCCCAGGCGCTTGAGTCCGGCCGCGGCCAGCACGATCGCGTGGTACTGGCCTTCGTCGAGCTTGCGCAGTCGTGTGTCGAGGTTGCCACGCAGCGGCTCGATGCGCACGTCCTGGCGGCCCAGCCGATCCAGCGACTCGCGAAGCAGGACCAGCCGGCGCAGGCTGGAGGTTCCCACCACCGCACCGGGTGGCAGCTCGGCCAGTCCTGCGGCATGCGCCGACACCCAGGCGTCGCGCGGGTCCTCGCGCTCCATCACGCAGGCCAGCTCGAAACCGTCCGGCAACTCCATCGGCACATCCTTGAGCGAGTGCACGGCGATGTCGGCACGGCCCTCTTCGAGCGCCACCTCCAGTTCCTTGACGAAGAGCCCCTTGCCCCCCACCTTGGACAGGCTTCGGTCCAGGATCTGGTCACCCCGGGTGGTCATGCCCAGCAGACTCACCCGATGCCCCTGCCGCTCCAGCATGGACTTGACATGTTCGGCCTGCCAGAGGGCCAGCCGGCTCTCGCGCGTCGCGATGGTGATGGACAGGGGCGCGGGGGGTGTTGAAGAAGACACGGCGTGGGTTTGAGAAGAATTCAGTTCCGTTCCGGCGTTTCAAGCCCGGTTCGTAACGGATCGACGGGTGGATGTCAGCTTTCGGATGCTAGCATGGGCATTGCCCGTTTTTTCAGCAAGACCGCCTCATGAGCCCAGCGACCGCACGACCCGCTCCCGCCCCACGCGAGCCACGCACCATCGACAAGGACCGACCCCTGATCGAGGACATCCGGTTGCTCGGGCGCATTCTCGGGGACGTGATCCGCGAGCAGGAAGGGCCGGCCGCCTTCGACCTGATCGAGCAGGTGCGGCAACTCTCGGTTGCTTTCCGGCGTCACGACGACGCGTCGGCCGACCGGGACTTGAAGAAGCTGCTGAAACGGCTCAGCGCCGATCAGACCGTCAGCGTGATCCGGGCCTTCACCTACTTCAGCCATCTGGCCAATCTGGCCGAAGACCGCCACCACATACGCCGTCGCGCCGTGCACGACCGGGCAGGCGACCTGCAGCTGGGCAGCCTGACCATGAGCTTGCAGCGCCTGCGTGAGGCCGGCTTCGGCGCCAGCGACGTGGTCCGGGCACTCGCCGATTTCCATGTGTCGCCGGTGCTGACCGCCCACCCGACCGAGGTGCAGCGCAAGAGCATTCTGGACGCGGAGCGGGCCATCGCCCGGCTGCTGGCCGAGCGTGAAGGTGCTGGCGGTCAGACGCCCCGCGAACTGGCCGAGAACGAAGCGCGAATCAAGGCACGCATTGTGCAACTGTGGCAGACGCGGCTGCTGCGCTTCACCAAACTGACGGTGGCCGACGAGATCGAGAACGCGCTGAGCTATTACCAGGCGACCTTCCTGGAGCAGATTCCCAGGCTGTACCGCGACCTGGAAGACAGCCTGCAGGCCGAAGGCGCTGCCGTCGGCACGGTGCCGAGCTTCCTGCGCATGGGCCAGTGGATCGGCGGCGACCGCGACGGTAACCCATTCGTCACTGCGCAGACGCTCCAGCTGGCCCTGCGCAGCCAGTCCGAACTGGTGTTGCGTCACCACCTGACCCAGGTGCACCTGCTCGGCGCCGAGTTGTCCATGTCGGCCATGCTGGCCGATTTCAGTGCGGACATGCTGGCCCTGGCCGGGCGCTCCCCCGACACCAACGCGCACCGCCAGGACGAGCCCTACCGCCGTGCGCTCACAGGCATCTACGCCCGTCTGGCTGCCACGCTGCAAGCACTCACCGGTGGCGAGGCTGCACGCCATGCGGTGGCGCCCCAGGATCCGTACGGGAAAGCCGAAGAGTTTCTGGCCGACCTGCGCACCATCGAAGCCTCGCTGCTGGCCCACCACGGACAGGCGCTGGCGCGGGAACGCCTGCAACCCCTGATCCGTGCCGTCGAGGTGTTCGGCTTCCACCTGGCCACGATCGACTTGCGACAAAGCTCCGACAAACACGAGGAGGTCGTGGCCGAACTGCTGGCGGTGGCGCGCATCGAGGCCGATTACAGCGCCCTGGACGAAGCGGCCAAGCAGGCCCTTCTGCTGCGGCAGCTGGACGACGCGCGACCGCTGAGGGTGCCGGATGCGAAGTACAGCGACCACACGCGCAGCGAACTGGCCATTTTCAACGCCGCACGCGAAGGACGCCAGCGCTTCGGTGCCCAGGCCATCCGCCACGCCATCATCAGCCACACCGAAACCGTCAGCGACCTGCTGGAAGTGCTGCTGCTGCAAAAGGAATGCGGGCTGCTGCACGGCCGGGTGACCGAGGCAGGGCCTCCGGCCCGCTGCGACCTGATCGTGGTTCCCCTGTTCGAGACCATCGAAGACCTGCGCAACGCCGCTCCGATCATGCGCGACTACTACGCCCTGCCCGGTATCCGGTCCATGGTGCAGGCAGGCGAACCCACGGGGTACAGCGAGCAGGACGTGATGCTGGGCTACTCCGACAGCAACAAGGACGGCGGCATCTTCACCAGCAACTGGGAGCTCTACCGCGCCGAAATTGCGCTGGTCGAGCTATTCGACAGCCTCAATCGCAGCGGCGAAAAGTCCATCAGGCTGAGGATGTTCCATGGCAGGGGTGGCACCGTGGGTCGCGGCGGCGGCCCCAGCTACCAGGCCATCCTGGCCCAGCCCCCCGGCACCGTGCGGGGCCAGATCCGGCTGACCGAGCAGGGCGAGGTCATCGGCTCCAAGTACGCCAATCCCGACATCGGCCGGCGCAACCTCGAAACCCTGGTCGCTGCCACCCTTGAGGCCACCCTGCTGCAACCCACCCGAGAAGCACCCGCAGCCTTCATGGACGCCGCAGATGCCCTGTCGCGCCACAGCATGGCTGCGTACCGTTCCCTGGTCTACGAAACCCCCCGTTTTGCCGAGTACTTCTTTGCCGCCACCCCCATCCGCGAGATTGCCGAGCTCAACATCGGCTCCCGCCCGGCTTCGCGCAAGGCCACCCAGCGCATCGAAGACCTGCGCGCCATCCCCTGGGGATTCAGCTGGGGCCAGTGCCGCCTGACCTTGCCCGGCTGGTACGGCTTTGGTTCGGCGGTGGAAAGCTTCCTTCACGAGGCTGGCCCGGCCCGGCTTGCCCAGCGCCAGCGGCTGCTGCGGCAGATGGCCCGGGAGTGGCCCTTTTTTGCCACCCTGCTCTCCAACATGGACATGGTGCTGGCCAAAAGCGACCTGGCGCTGGCCTCACGCTACGCCGAACTGGTGCCGGACAGACGGCTGCGCGCGCGCGTGCACGAGTCCATCCGGAACGAATGGCAGCGCACCGTGCAGGCGCTGGAGAGGATCACCGGGCAGAAACAGAGACTGGCCGGCAATGCCGCGCTGCAACGCTCCATCCGGCACCGGTTTCCCTACATCGACCCGCTGCACCACCTGCAGGTCGAACTGATCCGCAGACACCGGGAAGGACAGGATGGCACCGATAGGGACGGCCGCATCCGGCGCGGCATCCACCTCTCGATCAACGGCATCGCCGCCGGCCTGAGGAACACGGGCTGAACGTTGGCCACGCAGGGCCCGGTGACGTGCCGGCAAGGACAATGGCCGGACCGGTCGTCCGGACCGGCGGCGCTGCCTACAATCACCCTGTGAGCCACCTTCTGAACGCCGACCTGCACAGCCACTCGTTGATCTCCGACGGCACCCTCACGCCTGAAGCCCTGGCGCTTCGCGCCAGCGCGCAGGGCGTCGAACTCTGGGCGCTGACCGATCACGACGAGCTGGCTGGCCAGGCGAGAGCCCTGGAGGCGGCCTGCCGCCTGGGGCTGCGCTATCTCACCGGCACCGAGATTTCGGTCAGCTTCGCCGGCACCACGGTGCACATCGTGGGGCTGGGCATGGACACCGAACACCCGGCCCTCGTCGAAGGCCTGCGAGCCACCCGGGGCGGGCGCGAAGCCCGCGCCCGTGCGATGTCGGCCGACCTGGAGCGCGCGGGCATCGGTGGTGCCTACGAAGGCGCGCTGCGCTACGTGGACAACCCGGAACTGATCTCGCGCACCCATTTCGCCCGCCACCTGGTGGACAGCGGCGTCTGTGCCGACACGCACGAGGTGTTCCGCCGTTTCCTGGCCGAAGGCAAGCCCGGCTATGTTCCCCACCGCTGGGCCAGTCTGCGCGACGCCGTGACATGGATCACCGGTGCCGGTGGCGTGGCCGTGGTTGCCCACCCGGCGCGCTATCGCCTGACCACCAACGAGGAATACGCGCTGTTCAGCGAGTTCAGACAACTCGGCGGCCAGGCCGTCGAGGTCGTGACCGCGGCGCACAGCCAGGCCGAGACGGTCAAGTACGCCGACTTCTGCCGCGAGTTCGGCCTCGCCGCCTCGCGCGGCAGCGATTTCCACAGCCCGCAGGAGAGCCGCATCGACCTCGGCCAGCTGCCCGACCTGCCTGGCGGGGTCAGGCCCGTGTGGGAGCTGCTCGAATCGCGCATCCATTGATGGCGTCCGACAACACCAGCCCGCGTGCGCTGCAGGGCATCTTGTTTCTCGTGGGTGCCACCGCCTGTTTTGCGGTGCTGGACACCGGTGTGAAGGTGGTGGGCGCGGTCATGTCGGTGCTCGTGGCGGTCTGGTTCCGCTACCTGTTCCAGGCCGTGGCGGTCACCCTGTTCATGCTCCCGGTGCGGGGACGCAGCCTGCTGCAGACCAGGCAACCGAAGCTGCAGCTGCTGCGTGGCCTGCTGCTGTTCACCGTCAGCCTGCTGTCGTTTGTCAGCGTTCAGTACATGCCGGTGGGGGAGTTCACGGCCATCGTCATGACCACCCCGCTGGTGGTCACCCTGCTGGCAGCCCTGTTTCTGAAGGAGCCCGTCAGCCCATTGCGCTGGCTGCTGGTGGCCGGTGGCTTTGCGGGCGCACTGCTGGTGGTGCGCCCGGGCGGCGAGCTGTTCGGCTGGTCTGCCCTGCTGCCCCTGGCCATGGTCACCGCCTATGCGGTGTTCCAGATCCTGACCAGCCGGATGGCGCGCACCGAGGACCCGATGACCATGCACTTCTACACCGGCTGGGTCGGCGCCCTGGTCGCCACGCTGCTGGTGCCCCTGGTCTGGCAAGCCATCCCCGACCTGCGGACGCTGGCCCTGTTGTGCCTGGTCGGGCTGATGGGCACGGTCGGGCATTTTCTGCTCATCCTGGCTTTCGCACGGGCCCCGGCCTCCACCCTGACCCCCTACCTGTACGGACAGATCGGCTTCGCCATGCTGTGTGGCTGGGTGGTGTTCGACCACGTGCCGGGAGCCCTGGAACTCTCCGGCATCGCACTCATCGTGCTCTGCGGCGCCACGGCCAGCTGGCTGACCGCACGCCTGCCCAGACCTTCGTGAACGCTGGCGCACAATGACGCCATGTCACAGTTCTTCGACGTTCACCCCGACAACCCGCAACCGAGGCTGCTGAAGCAGGCGGTGCAGCTGCTCGAACGTGGCGGCGTGCTGGCCGTCCCGACCGATTCCAGCTACGCCCTGGTCTGCCACCTGGACGACAAGGCGGCTGCCGACCGGTTGCGCCGTATCCGGCAGGTCGATGACCGGCACCACCTGACCCTGCTCTGCCGCGACCTCAGCGAAGTCGCCAGCTACGCCCGTGTCGACAACCGACAGTACCGGCTGCTCAAGCTGGCCACTCCCGGCCCCTACACCTTCATCCTCGAAGCCAGCAAGGAGGTGCCGCGACGGCTCAGCCACCCCTCGCGCAAAACCATCGGCCTGCGCGTGCCGCAGCACCGCACCCTGTCCGAACTGCTGGCCCTGCACAACGCCCCCCTGCTGGCCACCACCCTGATCCCGCCCGGCGAGACCGATCCGCTCAACGATGCCCACGAAATCCGGGAACGCTTCGAACATGAACTTGCGGGAGTCATCGATGCCGGTGCCTGCGCGCTCGACCCCACCACGGTGATCGACCTCACCCCCATGGGCACCGGAGGTGAGCCGGAGGTGTTGCGCCAGGGGCAGGGCCCGCTGCAGCCCCTGGGGCTCTGAGGGCCGGACCCGTGTCCGGGCGGCGCCATCTGGGACAATAGCCGTTTTGCCCGGGACCCCATGGACTTCGCCCTCATCATCCAGACAGTCGCCATCTACGCCATTCCGGTGCTGTTTGCGATCACCGTGCACGAGGCGGCGCACGGCTACGCGGCGCGGCATTTCGGCGACAACACGGCCCACATGCTCGGACGCATCACGCTCAACCCGGCCAAGCACATCGACCCGGTCGGCACCATCGCCATGCCCTTGCTGCTGTACTTCGCCACCGCTGGCGCCTTCCTGTTCGGCTATGCCAAGCCGGTGCCGGTCAATTTCGGGCGCCTGCGCAACCCCAAGCGCGACATGATCTGGGTGGCCCTGGCCGGCCCGGGCGCCAACCTTTTGCAGGCCATCGGCTGGACCGTGCTGCTCTACCTCCTGGTGGCCAGCGGCGTGGAAGAGCGCTTCTTCCTGCAGATGTGCCGTGCCGGCGTGCTGGTCAACCTGGTCATGTTCGCTTTCAACATGTTTCCGCTGCCCCCGCTGGACGGTGGCCGCATTCTGGTCGGGCTGCTGCCCAACCAGCTGGCCTACACCGTGTCCCGGGTCGAGCCCTACGGTTTCTTCATCGTGCTGGCCCTGGTCCTGACGGGCCTGGTCGGCAACCTCTGGCTGCGCCCGCTCATGAACCTGTCCGCCCAGGCGATCGAAGTCCTGCTGACCCCGCTGCGCCTGCTGCTGCTCTGAGCCTCCTGTCCGTCCCATGAAAACCCTGCGCGTCCTCACCGGCATCACCACCTCCGGCACCCCCCACCTCGGCAACTACGTCGGTGCCATCCGGCCCACCGTACGGGCCAGCCGGCTGGCCCATGTCGACAGCTTCTATTTCCTCGCCGACTACCACGCCCTGATCAAGGTCGGGGAGCCGGCCCGCGTGCAGCGCTCGACGCTGGAAATCGCGGCCACCTGGCTGGCCTGCGGCCTGGACCCCGACAAGGTCACCTTCTATCGGCAGTCCGACATCCCCGAGATTCCCGAGCTGACCTGGCTGCTGACCTGCGTGACCGGCAAGGGCCTGCTCAACCGCGCCCATGCCTACAAGGCCTCGGTGGACAAGAACACCGCGGCCGGCGCCGAGCCCGACGACGGCGTGACGGCCGGCCTGTTCATGTACCCGGTGCTGATGGCCGCCGACATCCTGATGTTCAACGCGCACAAGGTGCCGGTCGGCCGCGACCAGGTGCAGCACATCGAGATGGCGCGCGACATGGCCTCGAGCTTCAACCACCTCTACGGCGAGCACTTCACACTGCCCGAAGCCGAAATCGAAGCCCATGTGGCCACCTTGCCGGGGCTGGACGGCCGCAAGATGAGCAAGAGCTACGACAACACCATCCCGCTGTTCGTGCCGCGCGAGCAGTTGCGCAAGCTCATCATGGGCATCCTGACCGATTCCCGGGTGCCCGGCGAGCCCAAGGACACCGAAGGATCGGCCCTGTTCCAGCTGTTCCAGGCCTTTGCCAGCGAGACGGAAACTGCCGAGCTGGCCAAGGCCTTTGCCGATGGCATCGCCTGGCGCGAGGCCAAGGAGCGCCTGTTCGAGCGCCTTGACCAGGAGATTGCCCCGATGCGTGTGGTCTACGACGAACTCATGCGCGACCCGGCCCGTATCGAGCGCACATTGAAGGCCGGCGCCGAAAAGGCCCGTGCCATTGCGACCCCGTTCACCGCCCGGCTGCGCCATGCGGTCGGCCTGCGGGCACTGGACAGCGTCCAGGGAGACAACCCGACGGCCAAGGTGGGAAAGGCCTCGGCCCCCAGTTTCAAGCAGTACCGCGAGTCCGATGGGCAGTTCCGTTTCAAGCTGCTGGATGCGCGAGGCCATCTGCTGCTGCAAAGTGCCGGTTTCAGCTCACCGCGCGAGGCAGCCCAGGCCATCGGCCGCCTGCAGAAAGAAGGTGTGGACGCCCTGCCGGCCCTCGGGCATCTGCTGGAAGAGCAGGCGGACGCGCAGGCCGTGGCGTCCGCCCTGTCCCATTTCACCGGGCAGGCCGGGCCGTGAGGGGTCTTGCGCTGACGCTCGCGGATTCCAGACCGGACAGGGCGTGCCGATGAACACAGGGCACAAGCACCCTTTGCAAGCCGGTCCGGCTATCGCCAAACCGCCCCTTTGCCCTTATGCTTGGGCACACGCCGCATCCTGTAATACTATACTTTCGCCATGAGCATTTTTGTCATAGACGACCATCCATTGATGCGGGAAGCGGTGGTGATGCTGCTGCGCCGCCTGCGGGCATCGACCCAGGTGGTCGAGCTCGAGCGCTTGGCCTCGGTCAGCCGGGCGATTGCGGAGCACGGAGAACCTGAACTGGTCTGCCTGGACCTGAAACTGCCCGACACCAACGGGGTGTCCGGGGTGCGTGAGATCCGGCAGATGCTGCCCGACACCTCCCTCATTGTTCTGTCTGCCTCGCCAGCCTCCGACTACGAGGATCTTTCGCGCGAAGCCGGTGCAGACGCTTACGTCGAAAAATCGGCCGGCGCCGCCCAGATCGCCCGGGTCCTGCGCGAGTTCCTGGCGGACGAGCCCGAAGACGAGAACGCCCCGACCATTCCCGAGAAGCTGTCCAAGCGGCAGAAGCAGTTGCTGGTGATGCTGGACCGGGGTCTGTCGAACCGCGACATCGCCGAACAGCTGCAGATCAGCGAGCACACGGTCAAAGTCCACCTGTGGCGCCTGTTCAGGCGCCTGAACGTCAAGAGCCGTTCCCAGGCCAGCCATCTGGCCCGCACCGCCGGCCTGCTCGAACTCTGAAGCGCCGTCGCCTCGCCTCCGCGTGGGAGAGCGAACGCTTCAGGAAGTCTTGGGCAGCGGCCGCGGGCGCCCCAGATCGCGCAACGCCGCCGGCTGGGTGAATGCCGGCACCATCACCCGAAACACACTGCCCCGACCGGCCTGGGAGTTCAGAGCCAGCTGATAACCCATCAGGGTCGCCAGCTTGGAAACGATGGTGAGCCCGAGACCGAGGCTGTCTTCGGTGCCCTGGTGCTGGGACACCCGAAAGAACTCCTGGAAGATCGCCTGCTGGTGTTCACGCGGAATGCCCACGCCCGTGTCCCAGACCTCGAACACCACCATGTCGCGACGCACGCGCAGGCCAAGCAGCACGCCGCCCTTCTGGGTGTGCTTGAGCGCGTTGGACACCAGGTTGCCGAGAATGCGGCGCAGCACCACCGGATCGGCCCAGATGGTCACATCGGGGGCCCTGGAACGCAGGCGCAGGGACTTCGCTGCCGCCACGGGCGCAAACTGCAGCACCACATCGGCCAGCAAGGCCTGCACCGACACATTCTGCAGCTTGACCTTGTAATTGCCGGCGTCGATGCGGGTGAGGTCGAACAGCGAGTCGAACAACTCGTTGATGGCGCGCGTGGACTGCAGGATGCGCGGGGCAATGTCGCGCGCCATTTCGGGTTCGGTCGCCAGCCAGTCGGCATACAGGCTCAGGGCATGGACGGGCTGGCGCAGGTCATGGGCAGCCGATGCGAGAAAACGGTTCTTGGTGGCCACGGCGCGCAGTGAGGCCCGCGTCTGCAGGGTCAGCGAATCGATCAGCTCCTGGTTGGAGAACTGCAGCTCCAGATTCGAATGCTGCGTGGCGTGCAGACGACGTCCGCCCACCAGCAAAAGCCACCAGTAGATCAGCAGGAGCGCCACGAGAATCGCCATGGTTTCCAGCGTTTGCTGGTCCAGTCCCCTCAGGGCGATCTGCAACCCGATACCGCCGGTCACCGTCAGCAACACCGCCGCATTGGCCATACGAAACAGCGGAAACCAGGCGCTGAGCGTGATGATGGAAATCAGCCCTTGTGCCAGCACCACCAGCGCGCAGACAAACTGCACGTAGATGTCGGCCCGCAAGAACGCCAGCCCGATGGGAACACCCCAGGCCGCAGCCGCCAGCACCCAGGACCAGCTGTAACGCTGCATGAAGTCCTGCCGCGTGCTGCCGCCGACGCTGTCATAACGCATGCGGTAGATGGTGATGACGCGGTAGCGGTGCAGCAGCATGAACACCATCAACGCCATCCACCCGAGCAACAGGTAGGTGTCGACCTCACCGAGCAGCACGAACACCAGAGCCGGCAAGGCCATGCACGAGGCCAGCAGCGAGGTCATGGCCCCGTCCATCACGACACCGATCAACTGGGCGTTGACCCACTGCTCCCGCACCTCGGGCGACGCGGGAATGTGCTGGTGGGTCGCGGGCTGGGTATCGACAAGCATCGTGCGCAATCGCAAATGGATCTGTTGCCATTGTCGCACCGCCGGCCAGGCCTGACACCGTGGCGACTGGCACATGCGGATGCTGCTAGAATGCAGGGCTTGACCGCGGAGAGGTGGCAGAGTGGTCGAATGCACCGGATTCGAAATCCGGCATACAGTTCATACTGTATCGAGGGTTCGAATCCCTCCTTCTCCGCCACAGACGCAAAAGCCCGGCACCGCCGGGCTTTTTTTGTGGCTGGCCGCGTCCGTCAGGCCGACAGCAGCTCCAGACCGCCCAGGTAGGGCCGCAGCACCTCGGGCACGGTCACGCTGCCGTCGGCGTTCTGAAAGTTCTCCAGCACGGCCACCAGCGCACGCCCCACCGCCAGGCCGGAGCCGTTGAGGGTGTGCACCAGTTCGTTCCTGCCCTGGGCGTTCTTGAATCGGGCCTGCAGGCGGCGCGCCTGGAAAGCCTCGCAGTTGGAGACCGAGCTGATCTCGCGGTAGGTGCCCTGCGCCGGCACCCAGACCTCCAGGTCGTAGGTCTTGCTGGCGCCAAAGCCCATGTCACCCGTGCACAGGCTCATGACCCGGTAGGGCAGGCCCAGCTTCTGCAGGATGGCCTCGGCATGGCGGGTCATTTCCTCCAGCGCCTCGTAACTCTTTTCGGGGTGCACGATCTGCACCATTTCAACCTTGTCGAACTGGTGCTGGCGGATCATGCCGCGCGTGTCGCGGCCGGCGCTGCCCGCCTCCGAGCGGAAGCACGGGGTGTGGGCCGTCAGCTTGATCGGCAGGTCCGATTCGGCCAGGATTTCGTCACGGACCACGTTGGTCAGTGTGACCTCGCTGGTGGGGATCAGGTACAGCGCCTGGTTCTCGTCTGCCCCGTCATGGCCACCCTTGTTGGCGGCGAACAGGTCGCCTTCGAACTTGGGCAGCTGGCCGGTGCCGCGCAGGGTATCGGCGTTGACGATGTAGGGGGTGTAGCACTCGGTGTAGCCGTGCTCGCTCGTCTGGGTGTCGAGCATGAACTGGGCGAGCGCGCGGTGCAAGCGGGCAATCGGCCCGCGCATGAAGGTGAAGCGCGAGCCGGCCAGCTTGGTGCCGGTGTCGAAATCGAGGCCCAGCTTCTCGCCGATGTCCACGTGGTCGCGGACCTCGAAGTCAAAGGCACGCGGCGTGCCCCAGCTGCGCACCACCACGTTGCCCTCCTCGCCTGTGCCCACCGGCACGCTTTCGTGCGGCAGGTTGGGCACCGCCAGCAGCAGGGTCTGCAGTTCGGACTGGATCACGTCCAGCCGGGCGGCGGAGGCTTCGAGCTCGGCCTTCATCTCGCCCACCTGGGCCATGACCGACTCGGCTTCGGCGTGCTGCCCCTTGCCCTTGAGCATGCCGATCTGCTTGCTCAGGCTGTTGCGCTGGGCCTGCAGGCTTTCGGTGCGGGTCTGCAGCGCCTTGCGCTCGTGTTCCAGGGCCTGGAAGGCGTCCACATCCAGGTAGGGCTGGGGTTGTTTGCGGGTCTCCAGCCGGGCAACCACGGCATCGAGATCCTTGCGGAGTTGAAGAATGTCTAGCATGCAGGGATTGTAGAGATTGGCCACGCCGCGCCGCCTCGTGCGTCGCCCCAGGCAGCGCAAGGGCTCAGTGGATGTGTTCCAGCGACCCCTCGCCGTCGATCTTCAGACCCTTGGGCAAGGGGAACTTGACCGTCTCGGTCAGCCCGTCCATGCGACGAACCGCAATGGCGCCCAGCTCACGCAGGCGATCGATCACCTGCTGCACCAGGATGTCGGGCGCCGAGGCACCGGCGGTCAGGCCGACACGGGCCCTGCCCTCGAACCACTCGGGCTGGAGTTCGCTGGCGTTGTCCACCATGTAGGCCGGTGTGCCCAGCTTGAGTGCCACCTCGCGCAGGCGGTTGCTGTTTGAACTGGTGGGGCTGCCCACGACGATCACCACGTCCACCTGGGGGCTAAGCATCTTCACCGCGTCCTGCCGGTTCTGGGTGGCGTAGCAGATGTCCTGCTGCTTGGGTTCCCGTACCCGGGGAAAACGCGCCTTGACCGCGGCCAGGATGCCAGCCGCATCGTCCACGCTCAGGGTGGTCTGAGTCACGACCGCCAGCTTGTCTGTCTGTGACGGTTGCACCCGGGCGACATCGTGTTCGTCCTCCACCAGGTGGATGCCGCTGTCGAGCTGGCCCATGGTGCCCTCGACCTCGGGATGACCCTTGTGGCCGATCATGATGAACTCGTAGCCTTCCCTGTGCAGCTTGGCCACTTCCACATGCACCTTGGTGACCAGCGGACAGGTGGCATCGAAAATGCGGAACCCCCGGCGCTCGGCTTCCTCCTGCACCGCCTTGCTGACGCCATGCGCGGAAAACACCAGGGTGGCGCCAGGCGGCACTTCGTCCAGTTCTTCGATGAAGATGGCGCCCTTGTCCTTCAGGTCGTTGACCACGTAGGTGTTGTGCACGATCTCGTGTCGGACGTAAATGGGCCGACCAAACTTCGCCAGTGCACGCTCGACGATCTCGATGGCGCGGTCCACCCCGGCACAGAAGCCCCTCGGCTCGGCCAGCAGGATTTCAGCCCCAGGCCCGGTCGCGCGGCCGTCGGTATCGTTACCCATCACAGCACCCCGATCAGTTCGACCTGGAAGGTCACGGGCTGGCCCGCCAGCGGATGGTTGAAATCGAACAGCACAGCACCGTCTTCGCGCACCTCGCGCACGGCACCGGCGTAGCTGCCCAGGCCGTCCGGGGTGGGGAACTGCACCACGTCGCCGAGCGCGTACCGTTCGTGAGGATCGCCCAGCTCGTTCAGCAGCTTGCGGGCCACCCACTGGACCATGTCAGTCTGGTGCTCGCCAAAAGCCTCGCCGGCGGCCAGTTCAATGGTGGTGCTTGTGCCCTCGTCCAGACCGATCAGCCGCTGCTCGATGGCGGGCGAGAGCTGACCGCTGCCAATGCTCAGGGTCGCGGGCTGTCCGGTGAAGGTGTCGATCAACACACGACCGTCGGCGCCCGAGAGGCGGTAATGCAGCGTAAGAAAAGAGCCGTCCTGGACCTGTGGCATGGGTATGGGGCAAAGGTGATGAGGGGGGCTGTCCGGGCGGCATACCCCTGATGGGGGAAGGCCGCGCGAGAAACCCAGGTCCTCTATTGTAAAAACCCGGGAGAACAAGGGAGGAAACCTCATGGCAGAAGCGGTGATGTCCGGGCTGCGCAGCCTGCCGCCCGACGCGCGACCCCGGGAAAAGTTGCTCACACGCGGCCCTGCGGCCCTGGGTGATGCAGAACTGTTGGCCCTGCTGCTGCGCACCGGCCTGCCTGGCAAGCACGTGCTACAGCTGGCGCAGGAACTGCTGGACCGCTTTGGCGGTCTGGCCGGCCTGCTGCACACCGGTGCCGACGCGCTGCGGGAAATCAAAGGCCTGGGACCGGCCAAACGGGCCGAGGTGGTCGCCGTGCTTGAACTGGCCCGACGGGCGCTGGCCCAGGAACTGGGCAGCCGGCCCCTGTTCGACAGCCCGCGAGCGGTGCGGGACTTCCTGCAGCTGCAGCTCGGGGCGCGTGCCCACGAGGTGTTCGCCGTCCTGTACCTGGACAGCCAGAACCGCCTGATTGCCATGGAGGAGCTGTTTCGCGGCACTCTGACACAGACCAGCGTCTATCCCCGCGAGGTGGTGCTGCGCGCCCTGCATCACCACGCGGCGGCGGTGGTGCTCACCCACAACCACCCCAGCGGGGTGGCCGAGCCCTCGCGTGCCGACGAATCGCTGACGCAGTCGCTCAAGGCCGCTCTGGCCCTGGTGGACATCCGCGTGCTGGACCATTTCATCGTCACCCGCAGCCAGGCGGTGTCGATGGCCGAAATGGGGCTGGTCTGAGGGTCTTGGGCCCTGGGTCCGGACACGGCCGGTCCACTGGCCGACAATCCCTCCATGAAGGTGCGATCTCTGGCCGATCTCCAGCCGCTGCGACAGCTGATGCGCGAGCGCGCCGCGGCCGCCGCTGCACGTGAGCAGGCGGAGCGGGAGCGGCGGGAGCGCGAGATGCGGGAACGACGCCAGTTCGAGCTGGCCGTGGGGCCCGTGCGCGCCCTGCGCGAGACAGGCCGCGTGCTGCACCCCCGACCGGGTGCATCAACCCTGCCGCTGCAGCGGCAACGCGACGAAGAGGCGGTGATGCGCGAGGCCCTGTCGGACGAGTTCGACGTCGAGACCCTGCTGCACACCGACGATCGCCTGAGTTTTCTGCGGCCTGGCCTCGGGCCGGATGTGCTGGTGCGGCTTCGGGCCGGGCGCTGGAGCATCCAGCGGCAGATCGACCTGCACGGCCTGCGCACCGACGAAGCGCGCGAAGCCCTGGGGCGTTTCCTGCGTGAATGCCACCAGCAAGGGCTGCGCTGCGTGCGTGTGGTGCACGGCAAGGGCCTGGGGTCCCCCGGACGGACCCCGGTGCTCAAGGACCGGGTGCCGCGCTGGCTGGTGCAGAAAAGCGAAGTGCTCGCTTTCGCCCAGGCACGCCCTGTGGACGGCGGTGCCGGGGCCCTGCTGGTGCTGCTCAGGCAGGCTCAGGGCGCTTTGCGCGAGCCGGCGGTCTGAGCCAGCACACGCCGTTGCGCCAGCAGGCGCTGCACCACGAATCGGAACGGCACCAGGGCCAGCAAGGCCAGGCCCAGCTTGACCAGCCAGTCGGCGCTGGCCATGGACACCCACAGCGGCGCATCGGGCCCCACGCCCAGCAGGGGCAGGATCTCGTTGGCCCAGCCCACGTCGTTGCCCGGTTCGATCCAGACCAGGGCCGCCGCGAACGCGATGGAGAAAAACAGCAGGGTGTCGATGGTGGAGCCCACCACGGTCGAGGCCAGGGGTGCGCGCCACCAGGCACCCTGGCGCAGGCGGTCGAACAGGAACACGTCCAGCATCTGGGCCACCAGGAAGGCCACACCCGAGGCCAGGGCGATGCGCAGGGTCACCAGCGGGCCGAACTCGCCCACGATCTGGCTGCCGACCAGCGAACAGAGGATGCCCACCGTGAAGCCGGCCAGCACCACCTTGCGGGCGGCCCGCGGCCCGTGCAGGAAGTTGACCAGATCCGTGACCAGAAAGGCCAGCGGGTAGGTGAATGCACCCCAGGTCAGCCACTGGCCGAAGAGGAATTGCACCAGGATGTTGGAGGCCAGCACGATGGCCGCCATGGCCAGGATGCCGGGAAGCAGGTAGGTCATGATGGAAAAGCGGGAGAAGCCGGGCCGGCCATGCGGCGCGGATGGCGGATTATCCTCGAGCCTGCCGGGGTCGCGTTCAAGCAGCCAGCCGGCGCCACTCAGGGCGTGTTGCGCATCCAGTCGGCGGTCTGGAAGAAACTGGCCGCGAGCCGGCGGCGCAACTCGGGGTCCACGGCCACATCAACCATGGCCTGGTCCATGCAGGCCAGCCACTGGTCGCGCTCCAGAATGCCGATCGCAAAGGGCATGTGGCGCATGCGCAGCCGCGGGTGGCCAAACCGTTCGGTGTAGTGCTGGGGCCCACCCAGCCAGCCACAGAGGAACCAGTGCAGTTTCTGGCGCGCGTCGTCCAGCGTGCTGCCATGGGCCTGACGCAGTTCGCGGTAGGCTGGCTCCAGGTCCATCAGGTCGTAAAAACGGTCCACCAGGGCGCGCACCGACGCCTCGCCGCCGATCCATTCGAAGGGGGTGGCCGGCGCCGCCGGCTCTGCCTTCCCAGCACTCACGATGCGGCCCGCCTCAGCGTTTCCACCACCGGGGTGCGCAACACGCCGCGCAGCCCCCACCAGCCGGCGGCCAGCGCCAGCAAGGCACCGGCCAGCGCGCCGGCCAGAGGCACCAGCGGTGAGGCGGTCCAGGCGAACTCGAAGGCGTACCGGGCCAGCGCCCAACCCACCACGACCGCCACCACAGAGGCCAGCACACCCGCCAGCAAGCCGACGCCCAGCAGTTCGATGCGCTGGACCTGCCGCAGCAAGCCGGAGCTGGCCCCGACCGCCCGCAGGACGGCGAACTCGCGCTCCCTCTCGCCCCGGGTGGCCGTGACCGCAGCCAGCAGCACCACCAGCCCGGCGGCGAGGGTGAAGGCAAACAGGAACTCGACCGCGCGGATCACCTGCCCCAGCACACGCTGCACCTGGGCGATGGTCTGGCTCATGTCGACGTTGGTGATGTTGGGAAACTGCCGCACCAGCGCGTTGTCGAAGGCGGAACCGGCCGGGGGGGCGCGGAAAGCGCTGATGTAGGTCAGCGGCACCTCCTCCATCTGCGCGCGCGGAAAGATGACGAAGAAGTTCACCCGCATCGAGCCCCAGTCCACCTTGCGCAGGCTGGTGATGCGCCCCTCGGTGACGATGCCGGCGATGTCGAAGCCCAGCCGGTCGCCGAGCTTCAGGCCCAGCTCCTGGGCCAGGCCCTCCTCCACACTCAGGGCATCGGCCTCGTCGTCGGTCCAGCGGCCGGCCGAGACCGGGTTGTGCGGCGGCAGGGTGGCGCTGTGCGACAGGTTGAACTCGCGCTCGACCAGTCGCTGGGCACGGTCGGTGGCAAAGCTGTCGGGGTCGACGGTCTGACCGTTGATGCTGACCAGACGCCCGCGGATCATCGGATACCAGTCGAACTCGTTCACGCCGCCCTCCTTCAGCGCAGCCCGGAACGCCTGGTCCTGATCGGGCTGGATGTTGATCACGAAGCGGTCGGGCGCGTCGGGTGGCGTGGCGTTGCGCCAGCTGGCGATCAGGTCGGTGCGCAACAAGACCAGCAGCACCAGCGCCAGCAGGCCGACCGACAGCGCGCTGATCTGTACCACGGCGTACACCGGGCGGGCCGATAGCTGGCGGGTGGCCATGATGAGGGCTCGGGGCGCGGTGTTTTCATTGACGCTGGCGCGCAGCAGGCGCACCGCCAGGTAGCTGACCACGGCAAACAGCACCACGGCCACGGCGAAGCCGCCCACCGCGATACCGCCCAGGCGCAGGTCGCGGCTGGCCATCATGAGCAGGCCGGCAAAGCCGACCATGCCCAGCAGCAACACCGCCAGACTGGCGGGCTTGAGCTGACCCACGTCGCGGCGGATCACCCGCAGCGGCGGCACCCGCGAGAGCTGCAGCACCGGTGGCAGTCCGAAGGCAATCATGAGAGTCAGGCCCATGCCCAGGCCGAGCCAGACCGGCCCCAGCCCCGGCGCCGGCAGACCGGCATCCACCAGGCCGGCCAGCAGCACCACAAACACATGGTGGACCGCAAAACCCAGCACCAGACCGAGCGCGCTGGCCATCAAGCCCACGAGGATGAACTCCAGCGTGTAGGCCCGCGCCATCGTGCCCTGCGACAGGCCCAGTACCCGCAGCATGGCGCAGTCGTCCAGGTGGCGCTGGGCGAAGCCGCGCGAAGCGATGGCGACGGCCACCGCACACAGCAGCGCCGCCAGCAGGGCCACCAGGTTGAGGAATTTCTCGGCCCGTTCCAGGGTCTGCTGCATCTCGGGGCGTCCGCCTTCCAGCGATTCCAGGCGGATGCCGCGCACTTCGGGCCGGTCGATCTCGGCTTCGGCCCAGCGCACGAAACGGGCCACCGCGGCATCGTCACCGGCCACCGCCAGGCGGTAACTCAGGCGGCTGGCCGGCTGCACCAGACCAGTGGCCGGCAGGTCGTCGGCATGGATCATCACCCGGGGCGCAAAGCTCATGAAGCCGGCCCCGCGATCGGGTTCGACCACGATGACCTTGTCCAGCACGAACGCGCTATCGCCCAGCCACAGGGTCTGCCCGATCTCCAGCTCCAGCACACCCAGCAGCGCCGGATCCACCCAGGCGCGACCCCGGGGCGGCACCTCGGCCACCGCCTGGTCGGTGCCACCGGGCCGGTCGGCCAGGCGCAAAGCGCCCCGCAGCGGGTAAGCATCGCTCACCGCCTTCAGGGCCACCAGGCGCGCGGCGCCGCCGAGCTCGTCGGGCGCGCGGCCCATGGTCGGAAAACTCAGGGTCTGGGCCACCTGCAGGCCCAGTTCGCGGGCCTGCGCCTCGAAGGCCGGTGGCGCCGGCTGGTCGCTGCTGACCACCGCGTCGCCACCGATCAGTGCCCGGGCGTCGCGCTGCAGGCCGTTTTGCAGGCGGTCGGCGAAGAAGCCCACCGCGGTCAGGGCCGCGACCGCCAGCGTGACCGCAATCAGCAGCAGGCGCAACTCGCCCGCACGCCAGTCGCGCCAGAGAGTGCGCCAGCCCAGGGACCAGAAAGAGACGGGAACAGACACCATGCCCGAACCATACCCGATCCGGGCAAACCCTGTGTTTCAG
>CALMYH010000157.1 GCA_937873395.1 uncultured Burkholderiales bacterium | reverse complement strand
TCAAACCTTGGTGGGCGGTGCAGGGTTCGAACCTGCGACCCCTGCCGTGTGAAGGATGGGAATCGGGATTTTCTGGCACCTTCTTGGACTACACTCCCCTATGAAACAAGGACTTAGACGTCCTATGTAGTCCACCTAGGTTTAAGAGACTTTTAAGAGACTCCCCCATATGCCCGCCATCAAACACGCCATCAACACCGCAAAAGCACGTGACGCACTTACGCCGCGCAAGTCTCCCTACTGGCACAAGCTGAGCAAAGGTTGTCACCTAGGGTTTCGGAAAATCTCACGCTCTGCGCCTGGAGCGTGGCAGGTCAAGTACCGCGACGACGACGGCAAGACCACCGAGCACTCGCTGGGCAGTTTTGACACTGCGCCGCCCGGTGAGCGCTTCGACCTGGCCAAGAAAGCCGCCGAGCAGTGGCTGGCGCACATGGGCAAAGGCGGCAGCACCGGAGGCGAGACGGTGGCAGATGCTTGCCGCGAGTACGTCAAGAACGCGAAACCCACCACCGGCAAGGACGCTGAAGCACGGTTCAAGCGCTGGGTGTACTCGGACCCCATAGGCAAGCTGGCGCTCATGAAGCTGCGCCATGCCGACGTGATGAAGTGGCGCAAGCGTCTGGAGGCCGCGCCAGTCATTCGGCAGGACCGACAAGCCAGCGACAAGGCCCGCAGCGCATCAAGCATCAATCGGGATATGAACAGTCTGCGCGCGGCATTGAACGCGGCACTGATTGCCCGCCTCGTCACAAGTGACGAAGCATGGAAGGTGGCGCTGCGCCCCGCTAAGAACGCCGACAACCGCCGCAATGTATATCTAACCCCTGAGCACCGGCGCAAACTGATCGACGCGGCACCGGACGATCTGAAGCCCTTCCTGACGGTGTTATCAGCCATCCCCCTGCGCCCTGGTGCAATGGCAGCACTCAAGGCAGGCGACTGGAACCCACGCACACGCGAATTGAACATCCAAAAGGACAAGACCGGAGCGCGCCGCATCCGTTTGCCCGAGGGCATCGCGGCACTGTTCACCCAGGCATCAAAGGACAAACTCCCCGGCGCTCCATTGTTCGTCAGAGCTGGCGGCAAGGCATGGGATAAGGACGCGTGGAAATATCCGATCAATGACGCCGCAAAAGCCGCGAATCTTCCCGCTGGCACGGTTATGTATTCGCTCAGACATGCCACCATCACCGACATGGTGAGCGCTGGCGTTGACATGGCTACGGTGGCCAAACTGGCGGGCACTTCGCTGGCCATGATTGCCAAGCATTACGCACACTTGCAACAAGACCGGGCCAGCGCAGCAATTGACAGCATAGGCCGCTCGATAGGAATAACCTGAGTATTTTTGTCGGTCTTATCAATCCACTCATAAGCCTTTGATTTCGAAGGCTTTTTTTATTTCTTACGGTTCATAAAAGTACTTCGACGGCCCAAACCGTCCGGGCGAGCGTAAATCTGAGCTAAAGTCTGACCCGCAACAAATCGAGGAGCATATGTCAATTAACTTTATCTATCTTCACCACCATGGAAACAAAAGAGTTTTTCCTCAGGCTCCCCCAGGTCAAAGGGCGCACGGGCGCATCTAAGTCGCTAATCTACCAATTGATCCGAGAGGGCAAATTTCCCCGTCCAGTAAAAATTGGAACTAGGGCTGTTGCATGGACTGAATCGTCAATTGACCAATGGCAAGCTGAGCGCCAGTCGGCAGATTAAGGGGTGGCAAATGACGATCAACACCACCCCCAAAAAAAAGATGCCCACCGAGGAAGCCAATTCCACGGCGGGCGACACGATCAACGATCGTGAGTTTAGCACCGAGTACGAAGCACTGCGAGCCGCCTACGCGATGCGCGGGCACACCCTGCGGCGTACCGATCCGGCAGACGGGCCGGTGACCTATTGGGCCGAGCGATGGGGCCTGGTGCGACACCTGCCCACCCTGCACGATGTGGGCATGTTCCTGTCACGGATCGGAGGCCGGGTATGAGCTTCGACCGCGAACGACTCCCCGACCCGCTCGACTACTACAGCACCGCTCTGAAGATCGTGGGCCGTGGCCCATGGCGGACGTCCGAATGCGTGTTCCACGGCGGGTCCGACTCCATGCGGGTCAACGTCAAGACCGGCGGCTGGGTGTGTATGTCCTGCGGTGCCAAGGGCGGCGACGTGCTCAGCTATCACATGCAGGCGCATGGTCTGGAGTTCATAGACGCCGCCAAGGCATTAGGCGCGTGGAGTGATGACGGACGACCACCACCCCGACAGAAACCTACACCGCTACCACCGCGCGCAGCCCTGGAGGTGCTGAACTTCGAGGCGGTGCTGGTGGTCACGGCAGCGGGCAATCTGGCTCAGGGACGGGTGCTTACCGATCAAGACCGGCAGCGGCTGATTCAGGCCGCGCAGCGCATCGGCACGATTGCGGAGGGCTTCGCATGAAAAGCCTTGAAGCATACGAAGCAATGGCCGCCACGCTGGATCGGTGCGCCGATGCTGGAACTGAATGGCCTGAACCTGCACTCTTGCCTGATGGATTGCCCACGGTGGCACCTTTTGACCCGGAACTGTTGCCCGAGGCATTACGCGGCTGGGTGGCAGACATTGCCCACCGGATGCAATGCCCCCCGGATTTTCCGGCTGTGGGCGCTGTGGTGGCAATTTCTAGCTTGATTGGGGCGCGGGCTGTGGTCAAGCCCAAGGCGCGGGACGACTGGGCCGTGGTGCCGAACTTGTGGGGCTTGATCGTCGGTAGGCCGGGGGTAATGAAATCCCCGGCGCTGGCCCAGGTGCTGAACCCCCTGCACCGGATGGAAGCGACCGAGCGGGAAAAGTGGAAGGCGGCGCACGATGAATGGGTGCTCGATTGCAGGGTGGCGGAACTGGCCGCAAAGCAAAACGAGAAAAAGGCCGGGAATGTGGCCGCGAAAGAGCCAGCCCAGGCGCGTGCGCTGCTGCAACCGATGGACGTTCCACCAGAGCCTACGGCACGGCGCTATGTGGTCAACGATGCTACGGTGGAAAAGCTGGGCGATCTACTGACCGTGAATCCTTGGGGCCTGCTGGTGTACCGGGATGAACTGCACGGGCTGCTGTGCAGCATGGATCGGCACGGGCAGGAAGGCGCGCGCGGTTTCTACCTTACCGGGTATGACGGAAATCAAGGCCACGCGGTGGACCGTATCGGGCGCGGTGAATCGTATGTGCCGCGTGTGTGCCTGGCCATGCTGGGCGGCATCCAGCCGGGCAAGGTGCAAAGCTACGTAAGGGAAGCGGTGGCAGGCGGTGCGGGTGACGACGGCCTGTTGCAGCGGTTCGGGCTGGCCGTGTGGCCTGATGTGACGCCAGAGTTTGTATATGTTGACCGCTGGCCAGACACCCCCGCAAAACACGCGGCTGCGGCTGTTTTTGAGCGGTTGAATCAACTTCAACCGGCCAGCGACACCGATCCCCAGGAATGGAGGTTTTCACCAGAGGCGCAAGCCCTTTTTGTGGAGTGGCTGGAGCCATTCGAGACCGAGATACGCGGCGAAGAATTGCACCCGGCGCTAGTCTCCCACCTGAGCAAGTACCGCAAACTGATCCCGGCGCTGGCGCTGATCTTTGCCCTCGTGGACACCCCCGACAGCGGAAACGTGATCCATGAGCGCGAACTGTTGCGGGCACTGGACTGGGCGGACTACCTGCGGACCCACGCGGAGCGAATGTACGCGGCGGCTGTGATCCCGGAAACCACCGGAGCCAAGCGACTGTTGGACAAGATCAAGGCGGGCAAGCTCTGCGATGGTGACGGCGTGCTGTTGGAAGCCTTCACCCCCCGGCTGGCGGCGGTAAAGCATTGGACCGGGTTAAACACCCCGGACGCTGTACGTAAGGCGGCGGACTTGCTGGCTGATTACGGCTGGCTGGCGCGTGAGGCGGTGCCCGCCGGTGCCTCGGGCGGCAGACCCAGCGACCGCTACCTGATCCACCCCACGCTACTGAAAAGGGGGACATGATGGGTCGGTGGCTGGCACGACTGAAAAGTGGAAAAGACCCCGGCACCCACGCTACGAAACCTACAAAACACCTGCAAGAGGATGAAAAGGCGGGTTTCGTAGGTTTTGTAGCGCCACCCCAAGGGCCTTTACAAAAAACAGGGGCGATTGCTTCGGCGGCTAACGACGACCTCGCTCTATCCGAACTGCTGGACGCTGCAATGCTGGTGTGCGATCACTGGCAGGACGGACCCGAGGCGCGCGACCGGATGCGGCAGGACGTGATCCAAACACCGCCACACCTACGCGCCGATTTGCTGGCGCACTTCCAGCGCGCCTACGCTCTGTAAACAAGAGCGGCTTACTGATCGGCATTTTCGGACGCCAGAAAAAGAACCCGCCGCGCGCGGGTTTTTTCATGTCCGACTGGCGGTGCTCTGCTGGTTTAAAAAACCCGGTTTAAGAGACTTTTAAGAGACTGGCAAGAAAAAAGGACCTACGCGCTAACGTAAGTCCTTGATTTCTTTAGATATTTTGGTGGGCGGTGCAGGGTTCGAACCTGCGACCCCTGCCGTGTGAAGGCAGTGCT
>CALMYH010000156.1 GCA_937873395.1 uncultured Burkholderiales bacterium | reverse complement strand
TCACGTTTGCAGGCGTGAGTCCACCAGACAAAACGAGGCGAGAGCTGGCGTTTAGTCGCGGGTGTGACCAAGGGAAGACCGTCCAGTCGAAAGCATGTCCACCGCCGCCGTATCCGTCGACCAAGGCGTCGAGCAGGATGGCCCGGGATGCGATGAATTCATCGGCGTATTTTAGGAGATCGAAGCCGGTCGCGGCAGCGCCTGCAGGAATGCGCGCCGCGCGCAGGAAAGGGCGCCCGGCGGCCAGGCAGTCGGCGGGCGATTCGTCGCCGTGGAACTGCAGCAGGGCGTCGGGCACGGCCGCCACGCCCTGGGCAATGAACTCGGGGCTGGCGTTGACGAACAGGAGCACCGGCGTCACAAACGGCGGCAGGCGGCGCGCCAGTTCGCCCGCCCGTTCCGGGCTCACGAAGCGCGGGCTTTTGGGATAAAGGACAAAGCCGATGGCATCGGCTCCGGCCTGGACGGCTGCGTCCACATCGGTTTCCCGGGTGAGGCCGCAGATCTTGATGCGGGTGCGGGTGGGGCTCATGGCAGCCAGTCGAATGCGGGGGTGCGCTCGGGCAGGTTGAAAACCGGATCGTAGACCGGTCCGAGAAAGTACAGGCCATCGGGGGAGAAGGTGGGGGCGGCAGCGTCGCGGCTGCGCGCCGCCAGCACCTCGGCCATCCAGCCGGGCGACCGGTTGCCGGTGCCGATGGCGATCAGGCAGCCCATGATGTTTCGGATCATGTGGTGCAGAAAGGCGGTCGCCTCGAACTCGAAGCGCCAGTAGGCCCCCCGGCGGGCGATCTCGATGCGCAGCATGTGCTTGACCGGGGTGTGTGCCTGGCACTGCGCGGCCCGGAACGAGCTGAAATCGTGTTCGCCGATGAGGGCCTGCGCCGCCTCACGCATGGGTTCCATGGAAAGCGGACGGAACACCCAGCCGACCTGCCCGCTGTCCACGCTGGGCCGCACAGGCGACTCCAGCAGCAGGTAGGCGTAGCGGCGGGAGCGGGCGCTGGCGCGGGCATGAAAACTCTCGGACACCTCGCGTGCCCACTGCACGGCGATGTCCGGGGGCAGGAAGCTGTTCGTGCCCCGCACCCAGGCATTCTGCGGGCGACTCAGCGGGGTATCGAAGTGCACCACCTGATTGAGGCCGTGGACGCCGGCGTCGGTGCGGCCGGCGCACAGGGTGCTGACAGCGGGCACGGCGAGAAACCGCGCCAGAGCCCCTTCCAGGTGGTCCTGCACGGTACGACCGCCCGGCTGGCTCTGCCAGCCGTCGTAGGCGCCACCGTGGTAGCTGATGCCGAGCGCGATGCGCAAGGACGTGGCGTTTCCCAAACCGGGCCTGGCGTCGCTCAGGCCAGGTCGGACAGGAAGGTCCGGGCCTTGGTCTTGAGCGTGCCGGACGATTCGGCCAACACCTCTTCGGCCAGCGAACGGGCGCCTTCCAGGTCACCGATGGCCCGGAATTCCTCGGCCAGCGACAGCTTGGTCTCCAGCGGGTTTTCCTCGGCCAGCTCACCGGGGACGGAGTCCGCAATGGCATCGGGCAAGGCTTCGACCGGCGCGTTCAGGTCCAGGTTCAGGTCGCCCAGGTCGAAGTTGAGCAGGTCACCGACCGGGGCTTCGGCCGCCGCCGGTGCATCGGTGTCGGGCATGTCCAGCTCGATCGGTTGCGGCTCCTCCTCGTCGAACTCGAAGTCGGGCAACTCTTCGCTCGGGTCGAAAGTGGGGACGTCGGCCGGAGCCTGCGCCACTAAGGCCTCGGCTTCGGTGGACTCGACCACCGGCGCTTCGGCCGTTGCCGGCAGGTCCAGGTCGAGATCGAAGTCCATCGAGCCCGACGGCGGTCCTTCGGGCTCCAGCGCCGCTGGTGGCTCGTTCATGGCCGAAGGCGCGGCCGTGAGGGCTTCGGTGCTGCCCAGGTCGTCCATGCCGGAGATGACGTCGTCGCTGGCCGGTGCTGCGGCGTCGTCCAGCGAGAAGTCGAGGTCGAGATCGAGAGAACCGCTGGCGACGGCGCCGGCAGCGACTCCCTGGCCCAGGGTGCTGGCCGCAAACGGCATGGTGTTGGCCGGCACACCGGCCGGGCCGACCGGTTCCACGCCTCCTTGTGCCGCAGGACGGCCACCGGGTTGGTACAGCGGATTGTCCGGATCGAGTTCGCGACCGAGGGCGCAGGCATGTTCCCATTCGGGGCCCTGGCCCTGGGTGAGACCGAAAGCCTCGGTCGCCACCACCTCGAAGGCCTTGGCGTCGCGGCGCTTGGCGTAGATCTCGAGCAGCTTGTTGTGGATGGCCACCCGGGTCGGGGTGGAGCGCATGGCCTCCTTGAGGATTTCTTCCGCTTGCAGGTCGCGACCGTAGGCCAGGTAGACGTCGGCTTCGGCCACCGGATCGACATCGCCGGCGGCATCGAGCTGGCTGGGCGAATAGACCATGGAAGAGCCGGAAGCCGCCGACTCGGCCGTGTCGATGCGCTGTCCGCCGCTGGAGCCGAAGAACGAATCGGGTTGCAGGCGGCTTTCCAGGAACGAGCTGTCGACGCCCGACGACTTCTTGCGCTGGCGAATGCGGTACAGGCCGAGCCCGGCCAGCAGGGCGAGGAGGCCACCGGCCAGCGGGAGCGCCAGCGGGTTTTCCATCAGGCGCTCGACCATGCCGGGTTCGGGCAGCGGGGCCGGTGCCGGAGGCGGGGGTGCTGCGGGTGCCGGGGGCGGCGATGCCTCGGCAGCAGGCGCCGGCCTCTCGTCGACCGGCTCAGCAGGCAGGGCGGGCGCATCGGGGCTGGCCGGCGCCGGCGCCTCGACCGCGGCCACGGCCGGCGGCGCCGTCACGCCGGGTGTGGCCGCCTCGCCCGCCGGTGCACCCGGTGCCGCCGGAGCGGCAGCCGTGCCCAGACGGTTGAGTTCCTCGATGTTGCGCGAAAGCTCGGCCACCCGGGTGGCGGCTTCCTGGGCCTGCCGCTCCTGGGCAATGCGGGCTTCCTGGGCGGTCTGTTCCGGACGGGCCAGCGTCAGGCGGTCGGCGGTCGGGTCCTGTGGACGCGCTTCCTGCACCTCGGTCTGGATCTGACCGGCGGCCTGCCGGTCGGCAGCGGAAACACCGGCGTCCGGCACGCGGGAGGCCAGCCGGCGGCGGAATTCGTTGAAGTCGCGGGCCTGGGCGGCGATCACCTGCCGCGCCTCGGTCGCGCCGATGGCGCCGGCCTGCTCGGCACTGGGCAGGTCGATCACGGCACCGGCGCGCACTCGGTTGATGTTGTTGTCGATGAAGGCCTGAGGGTTGGCCCGCAGCATGGCCACCAGCATCTGGTCGAGCGAGACGTTGGCCGGCAGGTTGGCTTGGGCGATCCGGCCAGCGGTGTCGCCACGCTGCACGCGGACCTGGTCTCTCGCCGCTGCGGCGACCGGGGCGGGCGCCGGTGCAGGTGCGGCCGCAGCGGGTGCGGGTGCGGGTGCTACCGGTCTGGCCACAGGCGGGATCACAGGAGCCGGTGTGGCAGCAGGTGCCGGCGCAGGTGCGGGTGCTGGTGCGCTCGGGGCAGGGGCCGGGCTGGCCAGCGGAGGCAGAGGCAGCGGGGCCGGCGCCGGTGTCCTCGGAGGATCGAACAGCAGCGTGTAATCGCGAACCAGGCGGCCCGATGCCCAGTTCACCTCGATGATGAGGTCGACAAAGGGCTCGGTGACCGGGCGCGAGCTGGTCAGCTGCAGAAAGGCGGTGCCGTCGGGCCTGCGGCGCAGCGCGAACTGCAGGTTGAGCAGAGCCGGGTTGAGGTCGACGCCCGCCGCGCGATAGGTCTGCTGCGAAGCGAGGGTGACGCGCAAGCTTTCGGCTTCGGCCGCGTTGATGTCGGGGATGTCGATCTGTGCCCGCAGCGGTTCACCGAGCGCCGATTGCACCGCGATGCGACCCAGCGCAAGCGCGTGGGCGTCGGGTGGCATGGCGAGGCTGGTGCACAGGAGGGCAGCCGCTGCGACAGCATGCAGTCGGACCAGACCCGCAGCACCTTTGGTGGTCGGGATCCGGGCGGGCTGCCGGGAGGAGATGGAGCGGATGGGGCTGGGCACAGACACCTCGACGTTAAAGAACGAGAAATGACCATAGCATCAACGCATTACAGTGACAAGCTGAGAATCCGCTTGA
>CALMYH010000155.1 GCA_937873395.1 uncultured Burkholderiales bacterium | reverse complement strand
TCGATGATGGCCGCCACGGTGACGCTGGGTTTCCATCGTGTGTTCATGTTTTGCATTATCTGAAATCCGAGGATTTCATGTCGCCCCAACTGTGCAGGCTGCTATTCTTCGGGCGCCCTTTTTTCCTGTGCGTTTCAGGGTTTGCGCGCTCAAGGTCCCCCCGGGCACATGGGTTAAGCTGGCAGGTTGTATATCCATCTCGATGAGTGAGGAGACCTTCATGCAGACAGGCGTTCAGGCCGACGCCGCTTCGGGCGCGGCCGTCCCCACCCCCCAGCGCATCGGCGTTCCCCGAGAAGTCTTTCCCGGCGAGAAACGCGTCGCCACTGTGCCCGACGTGGTGACCAAGCTGGTCAAGCTCGGATTCGGTGTGGTGGTGGAGGCGGGTGCGGGCGAACGGGCCGACCTGTCCGATGACGCTTACCGCGAAGCGGGGGCCAGCATTGCCGGCTCGACCGCCGAGCTGTGGAACAGCGCCGACATCGTGTTCAAGGTGCGCCCGCCCACCGACGACGAGGTGGCGCTGATGCACGAAGGTCAGACCCTGATCGGCTTCGTCTGGCCGGCCCAGAACCCCGAACTGATGCAGCAGCTGGCCGCGAAAAAGGTGACGGTGCTGGCCATCGACTGCCTGCCGCGCACACTCAGCCGCGCGCAGAAGATGGACGCGCTGACCTCCATGGCCGGTGTCAGCGGCTACCGCGCCGTGGTCGAGGCGGCGAACGCCTTCGGCCGTTTCTTCAACGGCCAGATCACGGCCGCGGGCAAGGTGCCGCCGGCCAAGGTGTTCATCGCCGGCGCCGGCGTGGCGGGTCTGGCCGCCATCGGCGCGGCCGCCAGCCTGGGCGCCATCGTGCGCGCCAACGACACCCGCGCCGAGGTGGCCGACCAGGTGGTCTCGCTCGGCGGCGAGTTCGTCAAGGTGGACTACGAGGAAGAGGGCTCGGGCGGTGGCGGTTACGCCAAGGTCATGAGCGAGGGCTTCCAGGCCGCGCAGCGCGAGATGTACGCGCAGCAGGCACGCGAGGTGGACATCATCATCACCACCGCCCTGATCCCGGGCAAGCCGGCGCCGCGCCTGATCACCGCCGAGATGGTGCGCAGCATGAAGCCCGGCAGCGTGATTGTCGACATGGCCGCCGAGCAGGGTGGCAACTGCGAACTCACCGAACCCGGCAAGGCCGTCGTGAAGCACGGCGTGACCATCGTCGGCTACACGGACCTGGCCTCGCGCATGGCACGCCAGTCGTCCACGCTGTACGGCACCAACCTGCTGCGCCTGACCGAGGAGCTGTGCAAGACCAAGGACGGCGTCATCCACGTCAACATGGAAGACGACGCCATCCGCGGCCTGACCGTCGTCAAGCACGGCGAGATCACCTGGCCGGCGCCGCCGCTGGCGCCGGCCGCCCCCAAGCCGGCTGCCAAGCCGGCGGCTGCGGCCGTCGAGAAGAAAGGCGGGCACGGCCACGGCAGTTCCGGCCCCTTGCCGGCCAAGTCATTGGCCGTCATCTTCGGCCTGGGCGCGGTGGCCTTCTGGTTCATCGGCGCCTATGCGCCGGCGGCCTTCCTGGGTCACTTCACCGTGTTCGTGCTGGCCTGCTTCATCGGCTACATGGTGGTGTGGAACGTGACGCCCGCGCTGCACACGCCGCTGATGAGCGTGACCAACGCCATCTCCAGCATCATCGTCATCGGGGCACTGGTACAGATCTGGCCTCCCGACCCCTCTGCCGGTGGCCGCCCCGACATGCTGATTCGTTGGCTGGCCTTCGTGGGGGTGCTGGTCACGGCTGTCAATATGTTCGGCGGCTTCGCGGTCACGCGTCGCATGCTCGCCATGTTCCGCAAATAAACACAAGAAAGAGACGAGCATGTCCGAAAGCCTGACCTCCATGGCCTATCTGGGGGCCGCCATTCTGTTTATCCTGAGCCTGGGGGGCTTGTCCAACCCTGAGACGTCCCGTCGGGGGAACGTCTACGGCATGATCGGCATGGCCTTGGCCGTGCTGGCCACCATCTTCGGACCCAAGGTGTCCGGCGCCGGTTACGCGTGGGTGATTGCCGCGCTGGTCCTCGGTGGCAGCGTGGGCCTGTATGCCGCCAAAGTCGTGAAGATGACCCAGATGCCCGAGCTGGTGGCGCTCATGCACAGCCTGGTGGGCCTGGCCGCCTGCCTGGTCGGTTTTGCCAGCTACGTCGACACGTCCATCCAGTACGCGGGTGCCGAAAAAGTCATTCATCAGATCGAGATCTACATCGGCATTCTGATCGGTGCGGTCACCTTCTCGGGCTCGCTCATCGCCTTCGGCAAGCTCAACGGCAAGATCGGTGGCAAGCCACTGCTGCTGCCGGCGCGCCACTGGCTCAACCTGGTTGCCTTGCTGGTCGTCATCTGGTTTGGCGGTGAATTCATGCGCGCCGAGACGGTGGCCGACGGCATGCTGCCCCTGACCGTCATGACAGTGCTGGCGCTGCTGTTCGGCATCCACATGGTCATGGCCATCGGCGGCGCCGACATGCCGGTGGTGGTGTCCATGCTCAACAGCTACTCGGGTTGGGCCGCTGCGGCCACCGGCTTCATGCTGGGCAACGACCTGCTGATCGTCACCGGTGCGCTGGTCGGCTCCTCGGGTGCCATCCTGTCCTACATCATGTGCAACGCGATGAACCGCAACTTCATCAGCGTGATCGCGGGGGGCTTCGGCAGCGGTGGCGGCTCGCCTGCACCCAAGGCCGGTGGTGCTGCTGCCGAGCCGCAGGGTGAGGTGGTGGCGGTCAGCGCCACCGAGACCGCCGAGATGCTGCGTGACGCCAAGCACGTGATCATCGTCCCCGGCTACGGCATGGCGGTGGCCCAGGCCCAGCACACGGTGTTCGAGATCACCCGCACCCTGCGCGAGAAGGGCGTGAACGTGCGCTTCGGCATCCACCCGGTGGCCGGCCGCATGCCGGGCCACATGAACGTGCTGCTGGCCGAGGCCAAGGTGCCCTACGACATCGTGTTCGAGATGGACGAACTCAACGAGGACTTCCCCGACACCGACGTGGCCATGGTCATCGGCGCCAACGACATCGTCAACCCGGCCGCCCAGGACGATCCCACCAGCCCGATCGCCGGCATGCCGGTGCTGGAGGTCTGGAAGGCCCGCACCAGCATCGTCATGAAGCGCTCCATGGCCAGCGGCTACGCCGGCGTCGACAACCCGCTGTTCTACAAGGACAACAACCGCATGCTGTTCGGCGACGCCAAGAAGATGCTGGACGAGATTCTGGTGGCGCTGCGGGGCTGAGGTCCTGGTCAACCACAGGAAGAAGGGGCCATGGCCCCTTTTTTTCTGCGGCTTTCACTGATCTCTTTAATAAGCGGTCGAACAGGCACTCTTGATTAAAAAAATCATGAAAAACTTTATCAAGAGCTAGAATGAACCCCCTTTGTTAAAGCAAACGACATGGATCACCTCTACCGGGCGGGACGGTTCGTTCAGCAAACCACAGGCTACAAAGCCTTCATCCCGGCCCCGCTGCCACCGGATCCTCCGTTGCTCTACAGCGGAGAGCTGCAGACCCTGCTGTCCGAGGCCGACCGCAACATTGGCAGGCTTGATGCGCTGGCCGCCATGCTGCCCAACCCCGACCTGTTCGTGGCCATGTACGTGCGCCACGAAGCTGTGCTTTCGTCCCAGATTGAAGGCACGCAAAGCACACTGGAGGACGTGTTGGCTTTTGAAGCCGACGCACTGCGGGACGACACCCCCAAAGACGTTGAAGAAGTCGTCAACTACGTTCGGGCCATGAACCATGGGCTGGAGAGGCTGTCCGAGCTGCCACTCTCGCTGCGCCTGCTGCGTGAAATCCACGCCGAGTTGATGAAGGGCGTGCGCGGTGGTGAAAAGTCACCCGGCGAGTTCCGCACTTCCCAGAACTGGATCGGCGGACGCGGCAGCACGCTGCGCGACGCCAGCTTCATCCCACCGCCGCCTCACGAGGTCATGAATGTCCTGGGGCAACTCGAAACCTTCCTGCACGCAGAACGCGAGCGAGTGCCGCTGCTCATCCGCTGTGGTTTGGCCCACGCCCAGTTTGAAACCATCCACCCCTTTCTGGATGGCAACGGCCGCGTCGGGCGCTTGCTCATCACCCTCATGCTGTGCGAAGAAAAGGCGCTGTCCCGGCCCCTGCTCTACCTGTCGCTGTACCTGAAGGCCCACCGGGCCGAGTACTACGACCGCCTCACCGCCATCCGCCTACAGGGTCATTGGGAACAGTGGCTGATGTTCTTCCTGCGCGGTGTCAGCACCACCGCCCTGGCCGCCACCCAGACCGCCAAAGACATCGTGGCACTGCGCGACGCCCACCGCCGTGACGTCGCGAAGAATGCCAAGGCGCTCACCCTGCTGGACCACCTGTTCCGCTACCCGACAGTGTCGGTCAACAGCGTGGCCAAGCTCATGGGTTGCACCTTTCCCACCGCCGCCAAACTGGTGGCGGACTTCGAGTCACGCGGCTGGTTGCGCGAGGTGACGGGTTACGAGCGCAACCGTCTCTGGCGCTACCAGCCCTATCTGGATCTGTTTCACCGCGAGACGCTGGATGCGATGGTGAGTGCAGGCCCGGCGGGGGCCAGCCCAACCCTCGTGACCGGGGGCTGATCCCGTCACACGTTTTATCCCAATAACGCATGCCCACCCTCGACTGGCTTCACCGCGAAGCCGCCTTTCAGACCGCCGCCCGGGTGCCCACCCGCGTGCTGCGGCCCCACGCCGCTGGCCATGTGTTTGGCGACCCGGCCCACGCCGGCAACCTGCTGATCCACGGCGACAACCTCGAAGCACTCAAGGCACTGCTGCCCTTCTACCGGGGCCGGGTGAAGTGCATCTTCATCGACCCGCCGTACAACACCCAAAGCGCGTTCGAGCACTACGACGACAACCTGGAGCACAGCCAGTGGCTGAGCATGATGCTGCCTCGGCTGCAGTTGCTAAGAGAGCTGTTGAGCGAAGACGGTTCCATCTGGGTGACCATCGACGACAACGAGGGGCATTACCTCAAGGTGTTGATGGATGAAGTTTTTGGACGGCGGAATTTTGTGGCGAATGTGGTGTGGCAGAAGTCGTACACCTCAAACCAAACAGCCAAGCATCTATCTGACACACACGATCACGTTCTTGTTTATGCCAGAAACGAACCGCTGCTCCAGGTAGGAAAGCTACAACGCACGGAAGAACAGATTGCCAGCTTTAAGAATCCGGATGGTGACCCGCGCGGACCATGGAAGGCGGAAAACTTGTCTGCTGGAAAGTTTTATTCGGCCGGTCAGTTCCCGATTGTTGGTCCAACGAACGAAACCTTCCTACCACCTCCCAATCGTTATTGGCGGTGCAATGAAGCTCAGTACACAGCGTGGCTTGCAGACGGGCGCATCACTTTTGGGCAAAAAGGCACTGGCCGACCGATGCTGAAGAAGTACTTGGCGGAGATGACCCAAGGTCTCACGGCCAACACTTGGTGGGATCACGCGGCGTTTGGTAGCAACAAGGAAGCCAGTATTGGTCTAAAAGAGGTTCTTGCCGGAACGCCAGATATCTTTCAGACCCCAAAGCCAGAAAAACTCTTGCAGCGAGTATTGGAACTTGCTACCAATCCCGGCGACCTCGTGCTCGACAGCTTCCTCGGCAGTGGCACCACCGCCGCCGTCGCGCACAAGATGGGTCGGCGCTGGATCGGCATCGAGATGGGCGAACACGCGGTGACCCACTGCCTGCCGCGTTTGCAAAAAGTGGTGGACGGTGAACAGGGCGGCATCAGCGAAGCCGTGGCTTGGCAGGGCGGCGGCGGCTTCCAGCTGCTGCAGCTGGGCGCGCCGCTGTTCGACGAGCAGGGCGACATCCACCCCGAGGTGCGGTTTGCCGACCTGGCCGCCTTCATCTGGATGCGCGAAACCGGCACCGCTTTGCCGCTGGACGCTGCGCCGTCTGCCACGCGATTGCCACGGCTCGGTGTTCATGAAGGCACGGCCTACTACCTGCTATTCAACGGCATCCTGGGCGACCGCCGCCCTGCCGGTGGCAACGTGCTGACAACAGCGGTGCTGCAGGCGCTGCACGAGCTGTGCGGTCATGATGGCCCCAAGGTGGTCTACGGCGAAGCCTGCCGGCTGGGCGATGCGCGGCTGGCGGCCGAAGGCATCAGCTTCAAGCAGTTGCCGCACGCGGTGCCGCGTTGACGCGGCGCCGCCATCTGCATTCGGTGCCGCAGTGAGCCACCCCACACCACAAGATTCAGGGACCGACCCATGGCCACGTTGAAGCTCAAGCGCTACCAGGAAACGGCGCTGGATGATCTGGACAAGTTCCTGCGTGCGGCGCGCCTGAGCGGCCCGCGCAGCGCCTTCGAAGCGCAGACCGGCTACGGCTACAACACCGAGCCGTTTGGCGAAACGCCGTGTGTGTGCCTTCGCATTCCCACCGGTGGCGGCAAGACGCTGATGGCCGCACACGCCGTGGGCCGCATGGCGCGCGAGTGGCCGGGCGACACCGCACACCCGCTGGTGCTGTGGCTGGTGCCCAGCGACACCATCCGCAGCCAGACGCTGGCCGCGCTGGCCACGCCGGGCCACCCGTTTCGCGAGGCCCTGGCGCAGGGCTGCGGTGAGAGCGTGCGCGTGTGCGACCTGGACGAAATGGCCACACTCTCGCCGCAGGACTTTGACAGTCGCGCCGTGGTGGTGGTGGCCACCATCCAGAGCTTTCGCATCGAAGACACCGAGCAGCGCAACGTGTACGCGTTCAGCGAAGCGTTCGAGCCGCACTTTCGCGGCCTGCCCGCGCACGCGCTGCGCGGCTTGCACGAGCTGCCCAACGCGCTGGTGACGGTGGAGGAGGCCGCCTCGGCCAAGGCGGGGCGCGAGATGCTGGCGCGCTTTGTCGGCCAGCCGCGCTGGAGCCTCGCCAACTGGCTGGCGCTGCGGCGGCCGTATGTGATCGTGGACGAGGCGCACAACACCAAGACCGAGCGCAGCTTCGAGGCGCTCAAGCGCCTGAACCCGGCGCTGATTCTGGAGCTGACGGCCACGCCGGTGCCCAAGCGCACGAATGTGTTGTTCCACGTGTCGGCCCAGCAGTTGCAGGCCGAGCACATGATCAAGATGCCCATCGCGCTGATCGAGCACACGCGCGGCTGGCAGGCGGCGGTGTTCGATGCGGTGCAGAACCAGCGCCTGCTGGAGGCCGAGGCGCAGCAGGAAGAGGCAACCACGGGCGCCTACATCCGCCCCATCGTGCTGCTGCAGGCGCAGAACAGCACCGACCCGGTGAATGTGGATGTGCTGCGCACGCACCTGGTGGACGAGCTGGAGATTCCGGCCGATCAGGTGAAGGTGGCGACCGGCACCCAGCGCGAACTGGACGGGCTGGACCTGTCGGCCCGCGACTGCCCGGTGCGCTACATCATCACGGTGCAGGCGCTGCGCGAAGGCTGGGATTGCCCGTTTGCTTACATTCTGTGTTCAGTGCAGAGCATCCGCTCGGCCACGGCGGTGGAGCAACTGCTGGGCCGGGTGTTGCGCATGCCGTATGCAAGGCAGCGCAGCCGGCCCGCGCTGAACAAGGCCTATGCCCACGTGACCGAAGCTGAAACTGGCCTGGCCGCCAATGCGCTGGCCGACCGGCTGATCGATGGCATGGGATTCGATCCGCTGGACATGGCGTCGATGATCGCGCCGCAGTTGCCACTGGATGGCATGGACGCCGGACCGCTGTTTGCGCAGACCCGGGCCGAGCCGGTGTTGCCTTCGCTGTCGGTGGACTTGCCAGCGGGCAAGGCGCTGCCTCAGGCGGTGGCCGATGCGGTGGCTCAGGGGCTGGCGACCGTCAGCACGGACGGCGAGCGCCAGCGCGTGCAGTTGCGGGGCGAGGTGGGCGAGGCGGTGGCCATTGAGCTGGTGGCTGCGCAACGCGGCAAGCAGCGCGAGCAGGTGACGCAGCAGATTGAGCGGCACAACGCGCTGGTGGCAGGTGCTCAGGCGCCCTGCAACCGAGGTGAGCGTTTTGCTCCCGTGCCTAGGTTGTGCTATCGACCTTCGGGTTCCCAGGGTGAACTGCAGTTGCTGGAGCGAGAGGCGGTCACCGAAGAGATGGACCTGAATCTTCTGGTGGAGCCGGTCAGTCTGGAAGGTTTTGCCATGGTGGAGCAAGGCACCTTGTGGGAGGTTTACCTGGACGGTGAACGCCTTCGGGTGGGGCGGGGCGACGTGGCGCAGCTGCCGCTCGACGGCGTGGAGCCCACCATCAGAGCCGAAGACTTGGCGCGCTGGCTGAGCGAGGAGCTGCAACACCCCGCGCGCAACGTCGCCCGCGATCTGACGCCAGCGCACCTGCGATCCTTTGTGCTGGCAACTGTTTTGCACCTCATGAATGACAGGCACATACCTTTGGGGCAGCTGGCGCGCCACCAGTATCCGTTGGTGCAGCGCCTGGCGCTGCGCATTGCAGAACTGCGCGACAAAGCCACCAAGTTGGCGTTCAGGCAGCGGGTACTGGATGGCGGGTGGACGCTTGAGGCCAGTGCGGCGCATGCTTATCGTTTTGACCCGGCCTGCTACCCGGTGCCTGCCAACAAGCGTTACCGAGGGAAGTTTCGCTTTTCCAAGCATTTCTATCCGGTACTTTCGGACCTGGAAGACGGGGGGGAAGAATGGCGTTGCGCTCTGGCCATCGACGAACACCCGATGGTCAGGCGTTGGGTACGCAATCTGGATTCGGACCCGGTGGCAGGGTTCTGGCTGCCCACCTCCCGCGGGCGCTTCTACCCGGACTTTGTGTGCGAGCTGGTCGATGGGCGGCTGTTTGTCGCCGAATACAAAGGTGAGCACTTGCGCAACCAGACCACCGAGATCGAAAAAGGGCAGGTGGGCAAGGTTTGGGCGGCCAATAGTGGTGAGCGGGCGTTGTTCGCGATGTTGTTCAAGCAGGAGCGAGGCATGGGGTTGACGCAACAGATCGACGCGTCGATCAACCGCCGCTGACCAGAGGCTGCAGTTTTCGTAGCTGAGAATCGGCCAATTCACTCAGATTTCTTGCCTTAGTCAGTTTCAAGTCAGGGTAAAACACGATCGCCCGGCCCAGAGATCCGGGCCAGAATCTGCCGCTGTCTTCTGCCTGAATGGCAGCCTGTACAACACCCATGGAGATCCGAATGAGCGCTGCCGCCGCCGACCGCCCCTGGCTGGGAGCCTATCCGCCCGGCGTGCCTGCCGAGATCGACGTCGACCAGTACCCCTCGCTGGTCCACCTGATGGAAGAGAGCTTCCAGAAGCACGCCCGCTTGCCGGCCTACAGCTTCATGGGCAAGGAACTGAGCTACGCCCAGACCGACAGCCTGTCACAGGCCTTTGCCGTCTATCTTCAGGGCCTGGGGCTGGCCAAAGGCGACCGCGTCGCCATCATGATGCCCAATGTGCCGCAGTACCCGGTGGCGGTGGCCGGCATCCTGCGAGCCGGTTTTGTGGTGGTCAACGTCAACCCGCTTTACACCGCACGCGAGCTGGAGCACCAGCTCAAGGACTCGGGCGCCAAGGCCATCGTCATCATCGAAAACTTTGCCCACACCCTGCAGCAATGCCTGGCCCAGATACCGGTCAGACACGTGGTGCTGGCGGCCATGGGCGACCTGCTGGGCCTGCTCAAGGGCAGCGTCGTCAATTACGTGGTGCGCAACGTCAGGAAGATGGTGCCCCCCTTCAGCCTGCCGCAGGCGGTGCGCTTCAACGAGGCCATCGCCCGTGGCACCCGGGGCACGCTGCAGCGCCCCAGGTTCAAGCCCGACGATGTGGCGGTGCTGCAATACACCGGCGGCACCACAGGCGTCTCCAAGGGAGCCGTGCTGTTGCACCGCAATGTCATGGCCAATGCGCTGCAGTCCGAGGCCTGGAACGAGCCGGTCATGAAGCAGATTCCGGCCGGTCAGCAGCCCACCAGTGTGTGTGCCCTGCCGCTTTATCACATCTTCGCCTTCACGGTGAACATGATCCTGGGCATGCGGACCGGCGCCAGGACCATCCTCATTCCCAATCCGCGCGACCTGCCGGCTGTGCTCAAGGAGCTCGGCAAGCACAGCTTCCACAGTTTCCCGGCGGTCAACACCTTGTTCAACGGCCTGGCCAACCACCCGGATTTCAACACCGTCAACTGGAAGAACCTCAAGGTCTCGGTGGGTGGGGGCATGGCGGTGCAGAGCGCGGTGGCCAGGCTGTGGCTGGAGAAGACCGGCTGCCCGATCTGCGAGGGCTACGGTCTGTCCGAAACCAGTCCCTCGGCCAGTTGCAACCCGGTCACGGCCACCGAGTTCAGTGGCACCATCGGCGTGCCGCTGCCCAACACCTGGATGAAGTGCGTGGATGACGATGGCCGTGAAGTGCCGCAAGGTCAGCCCGGCGAGATCGCCATCAAGGGCCCGCAGGTCATGGCCGGCTACTGGCAGCGGCCCGAAGAAACCGCCAAGGTCATGACCGCCGATGGCTACTTCAGGACCGGCGATGTGGGCGTGATGGACGAGCGCGGTTACTTCAGGATCGTCGATCGCAAGAAGGACATGGTGCTGGTCAGCGGCTTCAACGTCTACCCCAACGAGGTCGAGGACGTGGTGGCCCAGATGCCTGGGGTCATGGAGTGTGCCGTGGTCGGTGTCCCCGACGAGAAATCGGGCGAAGCGGTGAAGCTGGTCATCGTCAAAAAAGACCCTGGCCTGACCGAGGCGCAGGTGCGCGGCTACTGCAAGGAGAACCTCACCGGCTACAAGCAGCCCAAGGTGGTCGAATTCCGCACCGAACTGCCCAAGACCCCGGTCGGCAAGATCCTGCGCCGCGAACTTCGCGACAAAGCGTGACGCGCACCGCCATCGTCTCGGCCCTGCACGACGAGTTGGCCAGCGTGCTGGCGCTGATGCCCGACGAGCACCGGCAGGTGGTCGGCGGCCGCGAGTTCTGGGTTGGCCACCTGCACGGTCAGGACGTGGTGGCAGTGCTCAGCGGCATCGGAAAGGTGGCGGCGGCCACCACCGCCACCCTGCTCATCCAGCGGTTTGGCGTGGCGCGGGTGGTGTTCACCGGGGTGGCCGGTGGGCTCGGTCCTCAGGTCAAGGTGGGCGATGTGGTGCTGGCGCGCAGTTTCCTGCAACACGACATGGATGCCTCGCCCATCTTCCCGCGCCACGAGGTGCCTGGCTATGGGTGCTCCCGCTTCGCGGCCGACGAAGCCCTGGCCGACGCGCTGGAGCTGGCCTGCGAGCGCATGTTGCTGACGCTGCCCGGGCAATTGCCCCAGGCCACGGTCGAGGTCTTCGGTCTGCAGGCACCGCGTCTGCATCAGGGGTTGCTGCTCAGCGGCGACCGTTTCGTGGCCACCTCGGTGGAAAGCCAGGCCCTGCAGCGCGAACTGCCCGAGGCCCTGGCGGTCGAGATGGAAGGGGCGGCCTTTGCCCAGGTCTGCCACGACTTCGGTGTGCCGCTGGCGGTGGTGCGCACCATTTCCGACCGGGCCGACGACCTGGCCCACGTCGACTTTCCGCGCTTCCTGCGCGAGGTGGCCAGCCGCTACAGCGGCGCCATCATCGAGGCCCTGTTCCATCGCTGAGCGGGCCGAGGCGTGGCGGGTGCTTTTACCGCAACCACCCGCGCCGCCTGAAGTACCACATCGGCACGACGGCCGAGATGATCATCAGGGCAATCGCAAACGGGTAGCCCAGTTTCCACTCCAGTTCGGGCATGAACTGGAAGTTCATGCCATAGCTGCTGGCCACCAGCGTCGGCGGCAGCAATGAGACACTGGCCACCGAGAAGATCTTGATGATCTTGTTCTGGTTGATGTTGATGAAGCCAACGGTGGCATCCATCAGAAAGTTGATCTTGTCGAACAGGAAGGCGGTGTGGCCGTCCAGCGAGTCCAGATCGCGCATGATCTGGCGCGCGTCCTCGAACTGCTCGGCGCTGAGCAGGCGGCTGCGCATCATGAAGCTGACCGCGCGGCGGGTGTCCATCACGTTGCGGCGGATGCGGCCGGACATGTCCTCGTGCCGGGCGATGGCGCTCAGGGCTTCGCCCAGGGTGCTGTCGGAGGCGTCGCTGGTGAGCACCTTGCTGCTGACCTGCTCCAGGTCGTCGTAGATGTCTTCCAGCGTATCGGCGCAGTACTCGGCGTCGGCGTCGAACAGCATCAGCAACACGTCCTTGGCATCTTCGATCAGGCCGGGCATGCGGCGCGCGCGCATGCGCAGCAGGCGGAACACCGGCACGTCCTCTTCGTGGATAGAAAACAGCACGCCCCGGCTCTTGAGGGTGTCGTTGTGTTCGTTGAGAATGAAGGCCACCCGGACTGCGCGCGGGTCTTCCGGGTCGTCGATCAGGAAGTCCGAGCGCACATGCAGCTCGCCGTTGTCTTCCTCGAAGAAGCGGGCCGACTCCTCGATGTCATCGTCCATCGCGTCGTCGGGAATCGAGAGACCGAAATGCTGCTTGACCCAGCGTCGCTCCTGCGGCGTGGGCGACTCCAGGTCGACCCAGATCGGCTTGAAGCGGGCCAGTTCTTCCAGGGATTCGATTTCTTCCTGGAACAGGCGGCCATTGGCCAGGGTGAAGACGTTGAGCATGGTGGCTCCTGCGGGCGGTGCGGTGAACGGGGTCTGGCGCCTGGGGCGTCAATCGGGCAAGGGTGCTTTCAGCCCATCCCGCCGGTGTTCACGGCCGCAAGAGGGGCGACCCGATCAGGTGAACGCGGAGACAGCTGAAAGCACACAACTCGGAGGTGTGCTGTCCATCGGTCGGATCCTGATTGAAAACGACAATTATGGCACCGGTGCGACCGGTGCGGTCGCTGGCTCCAGGGTTTGGATGAAGGCAGAGAGCTCCTCTTGTCGTCGCCACGCATCACCTTCGCCCAAAGCCACCAGGGCCTGCACGAAATCGGGTTCGAACAGCAGGTAGCTGGCCAGGGCCGCGGCACTGCCGGCAGCGCTGTGCTGGGTGTCCAGGGCGCCCAGACCGGCCAGTGTGTGGCGGGTGGCGCGTGGCAGGGCGCGGATGTGCTTGCGCGCCAGCTCGTCCAGCGACAGGCTGGGCTGGATGGCCAGCACGTCCACCGGCCGGTAGGGCAGCGCCGCCGCCAGCTCCGGCGGCAGGCTGGACAGGGTCTGGCTGACCCGCTGGGTCTGTTCGACGTCCGACAGCAGCGTGTCGTGAAACACACTGGCCATGGCATGACCGGCGATGGTGCCGGCGGTCGGTTCGTCGCCGGCATCGCTGCCCACCAGGCCGGAACGCTGCGGTTGTCCGACGCCGATCACCAGGATGCGCCGGGCTCCGAAGTGGATGGCCGGCGACAGCGGTGTGAGCTGACGCATCGAGCCGTCGCCGAAATAGGCCTTGCGCCCTTCCACCCACAGCGGCACCGCCGGGAACAGGAAAGGGATGGCGCTGGAGGCCATCAGGTGCTCGATGGTCACTGGCTGAAAGCTGGCGCGGCGGCCAGGCCGGTGCCAGGGCTGCACCGGATGGTCTTCACGGGTCTGGCAGAAGGTCCAGTGTTCGCCGGTGGTGTAACTCGATGCGGTCACGCCCAGTGCGTCGATCTTGCGCGACTGCAGCGCCCGCTCCAGTCCGTGCAGGTCGATCATGCGGTGCAGCGTGTCCACCAGCGGCAGCGTGTCGAGCAGCGCGCGGTGGCGGCGCACCTGCCGGGCCAGTGTCCAGCCGGCCAGCAAACGGTTGGCCCGAACCCAGGGTGGCGCATCCAGCCGGTAGACCTGCCCCGAGCGCATCTCGCTCCAGAAAGCGGCCAGCGCCGACAGGGCGTGCAATCCTTCACCGCTGCGTCCGGCCAGAAAAGCCGCATTGAGGGCGCCCGCGGAGGTGCCGAACAGCCAGCGAAAAGGGAAGGTGTCCGGCCGGAAGCCGGTCTGCCTGGCCAGCATGGCCGCCACGGCCTTCAGGACCCCGGCCTGATAGGCGGTGCGTGCGCCGCCGCCCATCAGGACCAGCGCACAGCCGCTGCGGTCGGTGCCCGGCAAGCGGTCACGGATCAGGGTGTGAGATATCAGGGTGTCGAGGGACACGGGCGCATGCTCCCACGTTGACGTCAACGCGGCCGATGCGGTGACGCCCTCATCATGACACAGGCCCCGCCGGCCGGATTCGTGGTGGAAGGCGGTGCTACCCCACCATTTTTTGCTTTTGCTGCGCTGCGGGCTTGCGCGCCGTCGCGATCATGGGCATAGTGGTTCCAAGGCATTCCCGTGGCCGTCGGGCAGCCTCAGCCGGCCGGCGGCCAGTGTCAACCCGGAGCATAAGGAGGCTCATTCATGAACCTGACGATCAGCGGTCACCACCTCGAGGTCACCCCCGCCCTGCGCGGTTACGTCACCAGTAAACTCGAACGCATTTCCCGTCATTTCGACCAGGTGGTCGACATCAAGGTGCTGCTGACGGTGGACAACCTCAAGGAGAAGGACTTGCGCCAGCGCGCCGAGTGCAACATCCACGTCAAGGGCAAAGACTTGTTTGCGGAAAGTGCCCACGCCGACCTTTATGCGGCGGTGGACGAGTTGGCGGACAAGCTGGACCGGCAGGTGTTGCGTTACAAGGACAAGACCCAGGACCACCACCATGAGCCTGCCAAGCGCATGATGTGACACTTGTCACGGACCGGCCCCTTGACGGGCGCCGATCATGTTGCGCTGCAGCAAGCCGCTTGATTTGTCAAGCGGCTTTTTTGTGCCCCATGTCTAGCCAAGACAGCGCATCTGGGCATAATTTGTGGTTCACGAGGGCCCCATGAACCGACTTTCTGCCATTTTGCCCGCCGCTCAAGTGCTCGTCAGCGTGGATGCCACAAGCAAGAAACGCGCGTTCGAGGAAGCGGGTCTGCTGTTTGAAACCCTGCACGGTCTGAATCGCGCGCTGATCACCGACAGCCTGTTCGCGCGCGAACGTCTGGGCTCGACCGGCCTCGGGCACGGCGTGGCGATTCCTCACGGACGCATCAAGGGACTGAAGCAGCCGCTGGCAGCCGTTTTCCAGCTGGCGCATCCGATCGGCTTCGATGCTCCCGACGAGCAGCCGGTGCAACTCATGATCTTTCTGCTGGTGCCTGAAGCGGCCACGCAGAAGCACCTGGAAATTCTCTCCGAGATCGCCGAGCTGCTGAGTGACGCTGGCCTGCGCGAACGCATGAAGACGGCCACCGAGCCCGAAGCGCTGCATGGGCTGATCAGCGGCTGGCAGTCGGCGCACGCGGCGGCCTGAACTGTTGCCCCCACGCTCCGCCGCTGCGCGGGTCGCTGCCCCCCGAGGGGGCTGAC
>CALMYH010000154.1 GCA_937873395.1 uncultured Burkholderiales bacterium | reverse complement strand
CCGATCTACGACAAGATCGTGATCAAGTCCAGCAAGTACCACGCCCACGACGAGAGCGGCGAGTACAAGATGGGCGACCTGATCGAGATCGCCGAGAGCCGTCCGATCTCCAAGACCAAGAGCTGGGTCGTGACCCGCCTGGTGCAAAAGGCTGCCATCGTGTAAGCCTGTTTGTCCCGCTCACTGCGAGACACCGGAAAGCGACCGACAATGTCGGTCGCTTTTTTAATTTCCGGGTGCCCTGCACCCCATCGCCCTCCGGGGCATTCACACAGACGAGGAGCCACCCATGATCCAGGTCGGAGACAAGATTCCCGCGGTGACGCTGATGGAGTACAGCGAAGTCGAGGGCAACGGTTGCAGCATCGGCCCCAACCCCGTCAACACGGCCGAGGCCAGTGCCGGCAAGACCATCGCCCTGTTTGCCCTGCCGGGTGCATTCACGCCCACCTGCTCGGCCAAGCATGTGCCCGGTTTTGTCGAACAGTTCGATGAACTCAAGGCGGCGGGGGTCGACGAAGTCTGGTGCCTGAGCGTCAACGACGCCTTCGTGATGGGGGCCTGGGCCCGTGAACAGCAGACCGGTGGCAAGGTGCGCATGCTGGCCGACGGCAGTGCCGATTTTGCCAAGGCCACGGGTCTGACGCTGGACCTGACCTCAAGAGGCATGGGCTTGCGCAGCAACCGCTATTCCATGCTGGTCAGGGACGGCGTGGTCAAGAGCCTGAACGTCGAGGGGCCGGGCAAGTTCGAGGTCAGCGACGCCGCCACCTTGCTGGCGCAGGCCAAGGCAGCCTGAAGGCCGAGGCGCCCCGGTGATCGTGCCGGGGCGTTGACCGACTGACGCTCAGAGCGCCACCTTCAGGTAATGGGCGCCGGGCAGCGGGTTGTGATAGTAGGGCGGGACCTCCACGAACCCGGCCTCCTGGTAAAGCGCCCGAGCGGCCTCCATGTCACTGAGGGTGTCCAGCAGCATGTTGCTGTAACCCGCCAGCCGGCCCACAGCCAGGATTTCGTCCACCAGCAGGCGTCCGAGTCCGAAGCCCCGAAACGCTGGCCGCACGAACAGCCGCTTCATTTCGCAGGCGTTGACGTGATCGCTGTTGACCAGCGGACGCAATGCGCAGCAGCCAGCGGCAGCCCCGTCGACAAAGGCCAGCAGCAAGGCGCCCGAGGGTTCGGCGTACTCTCCCGGCAAACCCTCAAGCTCATCGGCGAACCCCTGGAAGCACAGGTCGATGCCCAGGTCACTCTGGTATTCCAGGAACAGCGCTCGCGCGGTTGAAAAGTCCCCCGGGCAGTCGGCGCGCTGCACGCTCAACAGGGGGCCGGTGGCATCGGTCATCGGTTTTTTGTGGAGATCGGCAGGCGACAGTCTAAATCAGGCGCTGCCCACCAGAAACCGGTCGATCAAAAGGCTGACGATCCGAGGCCGACGGCCCCGTAGACCACCGCGACACAAACCAGCAACACCACCAGGGCGCCCAAGCGGCTTCTCAAATCGTCTCTGGACGAAGGGAGGGACTCGGGCAGTGCTTTGTCGCCATGCAGCATCGGGCCGACCAGTCTTTCCTTGCGAAAGATGCGATGGGCGGCAATGGCCAGCAGATGCAGCAGCACCAGCCCGAGAATCAGCAGTTTGCCCACCTCGGTGTGGTACCAGGTGGCGCTGCGCACAGTTTCGCTGCTCACCAGTCCGACCCAGGGTCCAAAAAAGGCGATCTCGTCGTCGCTCATCAGCCCGCTGCCCACCTGCGCTGCCAGCGTCAGCAACATGGCGAACACCGAAAGCGCGCCGAGAGGCGTGTGACCGGCACGTTCGTGGGGGCGCGCTTTGCCGCGCAGCTGCCGCAGAAGGGCGGCAGGCCCAGGCAAAAATCGGGAGAAGCGGGACCAGTGGCCGCCGGCAAACCCCCACACCAGCCGGAACAGCAGCAGGGCAAACACCGCATAGCCGAGCCTGAGATGCCAGTTCATCCAGCTGCCGCCCACATTGCCGGTCACCACCAGGCCCAGCACACAGGCCACCAGCGCCCAGTGGAACAGACGCGTCGGCAAGTCCCAGATACGCCGCTTTTGGGTCATGACACACCTCCAGATCGCCACCGTGCCCGAAACCCTGCACGGCCACAGTGACCGCGGTCACCAAAGAAAACTCCACGGCCCCCTAGACTGTGCCACAGTCGGGCTTCATGCCCGACCTTGCCCGACCCCTTGACCCAAGACCAGGAGCTGCCATGAAAACCCGAGTCACCGCCGCCGTTCTTGCCGTGTCCTGCCTGCTGGCCATGCCGGCCATGGCGCAATTCCAGAAGGCCGAAGACGCCATCAAGTACCGCAAGGCGGCCTTCACGGTCATGGGCAATCATTTTTCTCGCATCGGGGCCATGGCCAATGGCAGGGTCCCGTTTGACGCCACCGTGGCGGCCAACAGCGCGGCCATCGTGGAGGCCTTGAGCAAACTCCCCTGGGAAGGCTTTGGAGAGGGCACCAGCCAGGGAGATACGCGTGCCAAGCCGGAAATCTGGACGGAAAAAGCCAGGTTCGACCAGGCGGCGAACACCATGCAGGGCGAAGTCGCCAAACTCCACGCGGCCGCCAGGACCGGCAGCCTGGATGCGGTGAAAGCGGCCTTCGGAGGCGCGGCACAAAGCTGCAAGGCTTGCCACGACGCTTACCGCCGGAACTGAGGCGCCGACTGCGCCGGGCCCGCTCAGGCCCGCGCCAGCAGTTTCTCGATCAGCTGGTGCAGGGCCTTGATTTCGGGTTCGCCGACGTAGCGCTTGACGATGCGTCCCTGTTTGTCAACCAGGTAGGTGGTGGGCGTGAGCTTCACGTCGCCCCAGGCCTGTGCGATGTTGCCGGTGTTGTCCAACGCCACCTTGAACGGCAGCTGGCGGGTCTGTGCGAAGTTCAGCACCCACGCCGGCGGGTCGTAGCTCATGGCGACCGCGATGGTCTCGTAACCCTGCTCTCGGTACTTGTTGTAGGTGGCGGCGAGCATCGGCATCTCCTTGACGCAGGAGACACAGGTGGTGGCCCAGAAATTCACCAGGGTCACCTTGCCGCGCAGGTCCGACGTGGTCAGCGTGGAACCGTCCAGCAGCACGAAGGTCGAGTCGGGCGCGGCCTGACCAGAGGCGCAAGCGCTCAGGCCCAGGACCGAGGCGGCCGCCACGCCGGAGGTGGCGAGCAGCAGGTGGCGTCGGGAGACGGGGGGCAGGTCGTTGTCGTTCATGGGCGTATCGGGTGGCCTGGGAGCACTCGCCAAGAGACCGGTGTTCCCATGGACCACATTGTCCGCGGAAAGTTCGCCGGGGATTCAGCCGCGCCTGAGCCGGGCCCGCGACTCGTCCAGCCGAGCCTCCAGATAAGCCCCGTACAAGTCGGGCACCGCCATGCCCACCAGCCGTTCGGCCAGCTCCTGGCCCGCCGGGCCGAGAAACAGCACCGTGGGCGCGAAGCGGGCCTTGTAGAGGCTGGCCTGCTCGGCCGGCGTGCTGGCACGACCCTGAAAATCCTCCAACCGGCTCTGCCGGTCGCGGATATCGATCTGCAGTGCGTGCACGGTGCCCGCATCGCTCATGGGAACGAGGTATTGGCGCACCAGATCGCAGTAGGGACAGCCGTCGAGCGTCGTCATCACCACCAGCGGTTCACCCCGCAGCGCCGCGGCACGGGCCGACGCGCGCAGGGATGAGGTGCCGGGCAGGGCGCGGTGGCGCAGTGGAGTCGCAGTGCTCATGGACAGATGGGAGACAGAACTACACGATATCGCGGGCCCGCAGGACCGACAAGCGGGTCCGTGCGTCTCCGTCGGACAGCCTCAACCACTCGGCCAGCACCTCGCCAGTGTGCTGACCCAGGGTCGGCGGGGGCAGATCGGAGCGCACCGGCGTCGCGCTGAGCTTCATCGGGCTGGCCACCAGATCCACTTCGTCGGCCAGCGGGTGCTGCCAACGGTGCACCATGCCGCGGTGCTGCACCTGCGGGTCGTCGAACACCTCGGCGAGATTGTTGATTGGCCCGCAAGGCACCTTGGCGGCCTCCAGTGCCGCCAGCCAGTCGGCTTTGCCGCGTTGCCGCAGCAACTGTTCCAGTATCGGCACCAGCACATCGCGGTGCCTGACCCGGTTCTGGTTGAGGGCAAAACGGGCGTCCTGCGCCAGGTCGGGGCGTCCCGCGACCTCGCAGAACTTGGCGAACTGGCTGTCGTTGCCCACCGCCAGGATGATGTGCTGGCTGTGCCCCTGCCCGTCGGGAGCCACCTCGAACACCTGGTAAGGGACGATGTTGATGTGGGCGTTGCCGGCGCGTCCCGGCACCTTGCCCTCCTGCCGCCCCCGGACCAGATAGTTGGCCCCGAGGTTGGCCAGCATGGCCACCTGGGTGTCCAGCAGGGCCATGTCGATGTGCTGGCCTTCTCCGGTGCGCTCGGCGTGGCGCAGCGCCGCCAGGATGGCCACGGTGGCGTAGAGACCGGTGAAGAGGTCGGACACCGCCACCCCCACCTTCTGTGGCCCGCCACCAGGAAGGTCATCCCGCTCGCCGGTCACGCTCATCAGGCCGCCCATGGCCTGGATGGCAAAGTCGTAGCCCGCTCGGTCCTTGTAGGGTCCGGTCTGCCCGAAGCCGGTCACCGAGCAGTACACCAGTCGGGGGTTGATGGCGCGCAGGCTGTCGAAATCGAGCCCGTACCGCGCCATGTCGCCGACCTTGTAGTTCTCCACAAAGACATCCGCGTGGGCGACCAGCTCGCGAATCAGGGCCTGACCCTCGGGCTGTGCGATGTCGCAGGTGACGGACCGCTTGTTGCGGTTGGCGCCCAGATAGTAGGCGGCCTCGGCCGTGTCCTGGCCATCGCGCCCCTGCAGGAACGGGGGGCCCCAGCCGCGCGTGTCGTCGCCGCCCGGGTGGCGGGGGCCGGGTGGACGCTCCACCTTCACCACGTCGGCCCCGAGATCGGCCAGGGTCTGCGTGCACCAGGGGCCGGCGAGCACGCGCGAAAGATCGAGTATGCGGATACCATCCAGAGCGTTCATGCCGCCATTGTGCGCGAGCCGGACCGATCCGGCTGTCGCCACCGTGGTGCCCGCGCGCCGCTTTTTTTGCCCATGTCCCTGTTCTTTCGCCCCCTGATCTGGGCCGCCCTTGCACTGACGCTGGCGGCATGCAGCCCCACCTACAACTGGCGCGAACTCCGCGACGACGCCATCCCTCTCAAGGCCATCATCCCGTGCAAGCCGGACCGGGGTGAGCGCGTGGTCCCGCTGGGCGGACAGGCGCGTACCCTGCGCATGCACAGCTGTGAGGCAGGCGGGCAGACCTTCGCCATCGGCTGGGTCGACCTGCCTGCCGAGACCGGGGCCGCCGAAGTCTTGGCCGTCTGGCGACAGGCCACCCTGGCCAACTTGGGCATCGATGCCGACCGGGCCACCGATCCGTCATTCGACTGGCCGGCCCGGGTCCCCGGTGCCGATCCGGTTCGGGGGCTGGATGCATCCGGTCAGCGGCAAGACGGTGTGGCGGTGCAGGTTCGTGCCGCCTTTTTTGTGCACGGAGGCCGGGCCTATCAGGCGGCCATGTACGGTCAGCGCATCCCGACGGAGGTGGCTGCCAACTTCTTCGAAGCCCTGCGTTTCCCATGACCCCGGCCGCCATTCCAGACGAGGGTCGGCTCACCGCGCGCGCCGCGGTGCTGGTATTCCTCGCCTTTGCCCTGGCCTATTTCCTTTCCGCCCTGGTGCGGGCGGTGACGGCTACGCTGTCGCCCACGCTCAGCGTCGAGCTCGACCTCAGCGCCAGTGACCTGGGTCTGCTGGCGGGTGGCTACTTTCTGGGTTTTGCCCTGACGCAGTTGCCGCTGGGGCGCTGGCTCGACCGGTTCGGCCCCAAACGGGTCATCCTGGCTTTCCTCGCGGTGGCGGTCGTCGGTTGCGGCCTGTTTGCGCTGGCCACGAGCTTCTCGGGTCTGCTGGCCGCCAGGGTGTTGACCGGTATGGGCGTCAGCGCCTGTCTGATGGCCCCATTGACGGGTTACCGGCGCTGGCTGTCGCCACCGACACAACTGCGGGCCAACTCCTGGATGCTGATGACCGGCTCGCTGGGCATGGTGGCGGCAACGCTGCCGGTGCAGTGGCTGCTGCCGCTGACCGGCTGGCGGGGCCTTTTCTGGCTGCTGGCACTGGGCATCGCGGGCTCCATGTTGCTGATCGGGCTGCTGGTGCCGCGCTGGTCACAGGATGCGCAGCCCGCGCCGGGCGAGGCCGTGGGCTATGCGGCGATCTGGCGACACCCCTATTTCCGGCAGATGGTGCCGGTGGGTTTCTTCAGCTACGGCGGCATGGTGGCGGTGCAGACGCTGTGGGCGGGCCCCTGGATGGTCAAGGTCGCTGGCTACAGCGCGAACGAGGCCGCGGCAGGCCTGTTCGCCATCAACCTGTCCATGCTGTGCACCTTCTGGCTCTGGGGTGTGATCAACCCCGGGCTGGCGCGCCGAGGACTGACGCCCGAGCGCCTGATCACCTTCGGGCTGCCCCTGAGCTTTCTCCCGCTGACCCTGATCGTGTTCCTGGGTGAACACGCCGGTTGGGGATGGTGGGCCCTGTTCTGTGTCAGCAGCACCTTTGTCTCGCTGTCGCAGCCGGCCGTGGCCCTGGCCATGCCGCCTCAGGCCGCCGGCCGGGCCCTCTCGGCCTTCAATTTGGTCATTTTTTCCGGGGTCTTCCTGGTTCAATGGGGCATCGGTCTGGCGATTGATGCGCTGACGGTGCTGGGCTGGAGCGAGCCGGCCCGTTACCGTGGTGCCGTCGCGCTGTTCGGGCTGTCCTGCGTCCTCGCGTATCTTGCCTTCTGGCGTGCCGGTCATCGGGCGGCGGGCGCCAAGGCCCGCTAAACTGGCGAGATGAACGGCATTCTGATCATGGCGCACGCGCCGCTGGCATCGGCGCTGCGCACTTGTGTGCTGCATGTCTTTCCGGACAGTGCCGACGCGATTGCTGCTCTGGACGTGCAAGCCCAAGTGCCTCCGGAAGAAACGCTGGCCCAGGCGCGCGCCCTGATGCGCCAGTTGGGCACGCCGCAGACCCTGGTGGTGGCCGACGTCTTCGGGGCCACGCCCTGCAATGTGGCGCAAAAGCTGGTGGATGGCGTGCGCTCGCGCCTGATTGCCGGTGTCAACCTGCCCATGCTGCTGCGCACCGTGTCCTACCGCCACGAGTCCATGGACGCCCTCATCTCGCGGGCCATGATCGGCGCCACCCAGGGAGTCATCCAGGTGGCGGTCACCGCACCCCAGTACCAGGCCCGCAGAGCCCCCCATGATCAAGACCACCGTGACCATCAGCAATAAGCTTGGCCTGCACGCTCGCGCCTCGGCCAAGCTGACCAAGCTGGCCGGCAGCCATGCCTGCGAGGTGTGGATGTCGCGCGGCGATCGTCGCATCAATGCCAAGAGCATCATGGGCGTCATGATGCTGGCCGCCGGCATCGGGTCCCAGGTCGAGATCGAGACCGAGGGGCCTGACGAGCAGCAGGCGATGGATGCCCTGGTGGCCCTCATCAACGACAAGTTCGGCGAGGGCGAATAGAGATGGTGCCCCCACGCTCCGCCGCTGCGCGGGTCGCTGCCCCCCAGGGGGGCTGGCCCTGCCTTGGGGCGGCCCGTCGGCAGGTCCTGGTGCCCCCACGCTGCGCCGCTGCGCGGGTCGCTGCCCCCCAGGGGGGCTGGCCCTGCCTTGGGGCGGCCCGTCGGCAGGTCCTGGTGCCTACACGCTGCGCCGCTGCGCGGGTCGCTGGTTGCGAAAGGGAGTGGTCATGAGCTTTGTTGTTCATGGGCTTGCCGTGTCCCGGGGCATTGCCATCGGGCGTGCGGTCATCGTGGCCTCCAGCCGCATCGATGTCGCCCACTATTTCATCCGGGCCGAACAGGTCGAGGCCGAGATCGAACGCCTGCGCACGGCCCGCAACGCGGTGGTCGACGAAATCGTCCGTGTCCAGCATGGCCTGCACGAGCAGGGGCCGCAGGACGCCCACCCGGAGCTGACCGCCCTGCTGGACGTGCACCTGATGTTGTTGCAGGACGAGCAGCTGACCAATGGGGTCAAGCACTGGATCGTCGAGCGCCACTACAACGCCGAATGGGCACTGACCGCCCAGCTCGAGGTCATTGCGCGCCAGTTCGACGAGATGGAGGATCCCTATCTGCGCGAACGAAAGGCCGACCTGGAGCAGGTGGTCGAGCGGATGCTGCGCATGATACGGGGCGTGGCGTCTCCGATCGCTGCGCCGGAGGATGGGCCGACGGCCGGAGCCGACGAGGTATCCGACCAGGCGTCACCACTGGTGCTTGTGGCCCACGACCTGTCGCCGGCCGACATGCTCCAGTTCAAGCAGAGTGTGTTTGCCGGTTTCGTCACGGACGTCGGCGGCAAGACCAGCCACACGGCCATCGTGGCGCGCAGTCTGGACATCCCGGCCGTGGTCGGTGCCCGGTCCGCCAGCCACCTGGTGCGGCAGGACGACTGGGTCGTCATCGATGGCGACGCCGGTGTCGTCCTGGTGAACCCTTCGCCTGCGCTGCTGGCCGAATACGGCGCCAAGCAGCGCCAGGGAGAGGTCGAGCGCGAGCGCCTGGCGCGCCTGAAGAACACGCCGGCGGTCACCCTGGACGGTCAGAAGATCGAATTGCTGGCCAATATCGAACAGCCGGACGACATCCCTGCGGTTCTGCGCGCGGGTGCCGTGGGTATCGGGCTGTTCCGCTCCGAGTTCCTGTTCATGGGTCGGGAGGGGCGTCTGCCCGACGAAGAGGAGCAGTACCAGGCCTACCGGAATGCGGTGGAAGGCATGCAGGGCCTGCCGGTGACCATACGCACCGTCGACATCGGCGCCGACAAGCCGCTGGACCGCCACCAGCGCGACGACCACCTCAACCCGGCGCTGGGTCTGCGGGCCATCCGCTGGAGCCTCGCTGAACCGGCCATGTTCCTGGCTCAGCTGCGGGCCATCCTGCGCGCGGCGGCACACGGTCCGGTGCACCTGCTGATCCCGATGCTGGCGCATGCGGGCGAGATCCGCCAGACGCTGGCCCTGGTGGCGCGTGCGCGCGAACAGCTCGATCAGCGCGGCCAGGTCCACGGTCCGGTGCGCCTGGGGGCCATGATCGAGGTGCCTGCCGCGGCGCTGACCATTCCGCTGTTCCTGCGCCACTTCGACTTCCTGTCGATCGGCACCAACGACCTGATCCAGTACACCCTGGCGATCGACCGGGCCGACGAATCGGTGGCCCATTTGTACGATCCGGTGCACCCGGCGGTGTTGCAGCTGGTGGCCAGTGCCATCGACCAGTGCCAGACTGCCGGCAAGAGCGTGAGTGTCTGCGGCGAGATGGCGGGTGACGTGGCCATGACGCGCCTGTTGCTGGGACTGGGCCTGCGCAGTTTTTCCATGCACCCTTCGCAGATTCTGGCGGTCAAGCAACAGATCCTGCGCTGCGACACCGGCAAGCTGGCGGCCTGGGCCCAGACTGTGCTGCATGCCGACGATCCGGCTGCGCTGGTGAACGACTGAAACCCCGCGTTCAGCGCGCCCGCGTGGCCAGCACGGCGGCGCCGATGATCATCGCCGCTGCCACGCCCACCGACAGGCTGGGTGACTCTCCACGCAGTGCCAGCAGGGTCAGCGTCGAGAGCAGCGGGGTCAGGAAGCTCAATACCCCGATCTGGCGGGCATCGCCGCGCTTGAGGGCCGCGTCCCAGAGAAAGAAGGCGCCTCCCAAAGGCCCCAGGCCCAGCAGCACGATCAGCCCCCAGTCTTGCGCCGACAGCGCCACCGATGGCTCCAGCAGGGCGTGGCAGGCGAGCGACAGCAGGCCGGAGGCCAGCGCAAAACCGCCGATGGCCGAGGTCGGAAAGGGCCGCACGCGCTTGGTCAGCAGCGAGTAGCTGGCCCAGATGAAAGCCGAGCCGAGTGCAGGCAGGTAACCCCATGCCCAGACCGCTTCGGCACCCTCTCCGCCACGACCCAGGATGGCCAGTGCCGCGCCCGCAAACCCGATCAGGGCGGCGGCCACATGGCGCCGGGTCAGGGACACGCCCGGTAGGAACAGCGGCGCCATGACCACAATGCCCAGCGGCCAGAGGTAGTTCACCAGATTCGCCTGCACCGGCGGTGCATGCCGCAGGGCAATGAACAGCAGGAAGTGAAAACCGAACAGACCGTAGATGCCGATGGCCAGGGTGGACAGCGGCACGCGCCACTGGCGCAGGTCGAAGCGCGACAGTGGCAGGGCGATCAGGCTGCCCACCAGCAGCGCCAGGCCGGTCAGCAGGAACGGCGGCACATGGTTGAGCGAGACCCCCAGCGCCGCCAGCGAGGCCCACAGCACCACGGCGCCGAGGGCGAGCAGATTGGCGTTCATCCGCGAGGCTCCCAGCCGGGGGTTTGACGAAGCGCAAGGACGAGCGCACATGGATGCATGGATACTCGTATGGGTATATTCAATGGAAAGGACATGTCATGAGTACGTTCGATCACGCCGGCCTGATCCAGGACATCAACACCAGTCTGGCGCCGTTTCGCAAGGCGCAGCCCGAGGCCATGGCCGGCTTCGGCGCCCTGGCCAAGGCGGCCATCGCGGACGGCGCGCTCAGCGCCAAACAGAAGGAACTGATCGCACTGGCCATCGGCATCACCCAGCGCTGCTCCGGCTGCATCGGGTTTCACGTCAAGGCGCTGCACCGGCTGCAATGTACACGGGCCGAACTGGAGGAAATGCTCGCAGTCTGTGTGTACATGGGCGGCGGCCCTGCGCTGATGTATGCGGCCGAGGCCATCGCGGCCTGGGAGAAGATGGCGGCACCTGATCAGGGCTGAAGCCGGGCGTTTTTCGTCCGCCGTTCAGCCCCTGGGGGTGTTGAGCACCCCGTGCGCCTGCTGGTCCGCGTGGTAGCTGGAGCGCACCATGGCACCCACCGCGGCGTGGGTGAAGCCCATCTTGTAGGCCTTTTCCTCGAACATCTTGAAGGTGTCGGGGTGCACGTAACGGCGCACCGGCAGATGGTGGCCGCTGGGCGCCAGGTACTGGCCGATGGTGAGCATGTCGATCTGGTGCTCGCGCATGTCCCGCATCACGTCCAGGATTTCCTCGTCCGTCTCGCCCAGACCGACCATCAGACCGCTCTTGGTCGGAATCTGCGGGAACAGGGCCTTGAACTTCTTGAGCAGGTTGAGGCTGAACCGGTAATCGGAGCCCGGGCGCGCTTCCTTGTACAGGCGGGGCACGGTTTCCAGGTTGTGGTTCATCACATCGGGTGGCGCCGCCTTGAGGATTTCCAGTGCGCGGTCGTCGCGACCGCGGAAGTCGGGCACCAGCACCTCGATCTGCGTACCGGGCGAGAGCTCGCGCGTTTTCCGGATGCAGGCGACGAAATGGCCGGCGCCACCGTCGCGCAGGTCGTCCCGATCGACACTGGTGATGACCACGTACTTGAGCTTGAGCTGGGCGATGGTCCGCGCCAGGTTCTCCGGCTCGTTCGTGTCCAGCGGGTCGGGGCGGCCGTGGCCCACGTCGCAGAACGGGCAGCGACGGGTGCACTTGTCGCCCATGATCATGAAGGTGGCCGTGCCCTTGCCGAAACATTCACCGATGTTCGGGCAACTGGCCTCTTCACACACCGTCACCAGTTGGTTGCTGCGCAGGATGTCCTTGATCTCGTAGAAGCGCGTGGTGGGTGAACCGGCCTTGACGCGGATCCACTCTGGCTTCTTGAGCACCTCAGCCGGCGCGATCTTGATCGGAATGCGTGCCGTCTTGGCCTGGCTCTTCTGCTTGACCGTCGGGTCGTAGCTGGCGGCGGGCTGGGCCTCGCGGACCGTGGCCGGCTCGTTGGCGATGGGGGTCTCGGTGCGGTTCATGGCGGTTCGTGCCGCAAGGCGGCAGGTGGCGAATCGGTCAGGGTGCCAGTGTGGCAGACAAATGCCGGGAAAGCACTTGTGCGACTTCATCTGGTGAAATAACAACCCCTATTGTAAAAAGATCAACGGTGGCCAGTCCCTGATAACCACACGGATTGATGCGAGCAAAGGGCTGCAGGTCCATGGCCACGTTCAAGGCCACGCCGTGGTAGGTGCAATGACGGCTGACCTTGATGCCCAGGGCCGCGATCTTGCCCAGGCCGGTGAAATCAGGCACGGGAGCGTCGCTGCCGGCTTCGCGCTTCAGCGGTCGCTGGGGCAGCAGGGCGTGGCTGGCCGGATCGTCGAGTCGCACATAGATGCCGGGCGCACCGGCCACCCGGTGCCCGGTGACCCCGGTGTGGGCCAGTGTGCGGATCACCGCTTCCTCGATACGAAAGACGTATTCCTTGACGTAGTATCCGGCACGCTGCAGGTCGATCAGCGGATAAGCCACCACCTGACCGGGGCCGTGATAGGTGACCTGACCGCCCCGGTTGGTCTGGACGACCGGGATGTCCCCGGGGGACCGCAAATGACTCTCCCGGCCCGCCAGTCCCTGTGTGAACACCGGCGGGTGTTCGCACAGCCACAGCTCATCGGGTGTATTCGCGGCGCGCGCAGCGGTGAACGCCTGCATGGCCTCGTAGGTGGGCAGGTATTCGACCTGGCCGAGCCGACGGGTGAGCATCACAACACGTACTTCACCAAGGGGTGGGTGGTCAGGGTGCGGTAGACCTCGTCCAGCTGCTCACGGCTGGTGACATGGATGGAAAGCGTCAGCCCCAGGTAGTTGCCGGCCCGGCTGGGCCGATGCTCCAGCGAGGCCTCGTCGAACCCGGGCTCGAAAGACCGGGCAATGACGACCATGGACGAGACGAACTCGGTGGTGTTGGCACCCATCACCTTGATCGGAAATCGGCAGGGGTACTCGATGAGCGATTGCTCGGGCGGGATCTCTGGGGGGACTTGCATGGGCTGACTCGTTGTTCAGAGGGACTCGGCCGCCTTGAGTTGCTGGTAGGCGCTGTAAAGACGGTGATACACCGGGCCCGGGTGTCCGCGCAGATCGCCATGGCCCACGGGCTGTCCGTCGAGCCGCGTCACCGGCAGCACCTCCTTGGTGGCCGAAGAAAGCAGCAACTCATCGGCCTGGCGCACCTCGTCACGCGAGATGCGGCGCAGTTCGAAGGGAATGCCCAGTTCACCGCACAGGCGTTCGATGATGCCGAAACGGATGCCTTCAAGGACCAGGTGATCCTTCGGAGGCCCCACCACACGACTGCCCTTGACCACCCACACGTTGCTTGACGCGGCTTCGCTGAGCCAGCCGTCGCGGAACATGATGGTCTCGGTCTGCCCGGCATCGGCGCTGATCTGGCGCGCTAACACCGACCCCAGCAGGCTGGTGACCTTGATGTGGGCCTTCTGCCAGCGGAAGTCGTCGGCTGTCAGGCAGGCCACTCCCTGCGCACGCTCTTGGCCCGACGGCGGCTTCATGGGGGTGGCCATCATGAACACCGTGGGGGGCAGGTCGGGTGGCATCACATGGTCGCGCAGGGCCACGCCGCGGGTGACCTGGATGTAAACCAGCAGGTCGTCGAACCCGCGACTGCGCATCTGAGTTATCAGCTGCCGCGAAAGCGCCAGCCACTGGGCCTGGTTGTGGGCTTGGGGCATGCGCATCTCGCGCAGCGAGCGTTCCAGTCGGGCCATGTGCAGCCCGAAACCGAAAATGCGGCCGGCATAAACCGGCAACACCTCGTAGACACCGTCGCCAAAGATGAAGCCGCGGTCCAGGACGCTGACCCGGGTCTGGTTAAGCGGGGCAAGCGTGCCGTTGAGCAGGCATGGCCAGTCGGGGAGGGCCGGTTCGACCGGTGGGGTGGCATTCATGCGGTCATTATCGGGCGAACGGGTCGTCGGCATGTCCCGACCCAGTCGCGCGCCCGCAAGCCCGGCTTGACGGAGCCATGGGGTTTCTACGTATAATGGGCGGCTTTGTGACCCGTCTGACCTTGTAACCTCTCCGTAATCTGACATGCCGACAATCCGCACAGACCCGCGGAGCCAGCCGGCAGAGCGGGACCGAGATGAATGGGAAAATGGGGAGCAAGAGCCCGAATTCAAGCCGCTGACGCGCGAAGAGGCGCAGCAGTGGCGGGCCAGTCAGTCACAGCTGTCGCCGTGGCGTCTGGTCGGAGTGCAGGTGCTGGTGGGGTTGATCGCTGCGGTGCTGGGTGGGTTGCTGGTGCAATCGGCCTCGGTCGCGTGGTCTGTTCTGTATGGCGCTGCCTCGGGGGCGTTGCCTGCGGCCGTGATGGTCTGGGGCACGACTTCCGGTGCTTTGTCCCGTCTCACGGCGGGTTTTGCGCAGGCAGCGTTCGCCGGCTTCCTGATGTGGGAAGGGGTCAAGATACTGCTGACCGTGGCCATGCTGTGGTCGGCGCAGTATCTGATTCCCGACTTGAGCTGGCTCGGTCTTCTGGTCGGGCTTGTGTTGGTTCTGAAGGTATACGGCCTGGGCTTCTGGTTCCAGGCGCGTCGCCGCAACTGAAACGCTGGATTGGCATACACAAATGGCTGCTGAAGGAATGGGTCCCACCCCCGGTGAATACATCCGACACCACCTTGGTCATCTGGCGACCGACAAGCAGAAGGACATTGTCGACTTCTCCATCGTCAACATCGACTCGGTGGTGGTGAACATCATCCTGGGTGCTCTGGTCTGCTGGTTCCTGTGGTCGGCAGCGCGCAAGGCGACCTCGGGCGTTCCGGGTCGGTTCCAGGCCTTTGTGGAAATCCTGGTCGAGATGGTCGACACCCAGGCCAAGGGTGTGATCCACAACGCCACGAGCCGAAAGCTGGTGGCTCCCATGGCGCTGGTCGTCTTCTGCTGGGTGTTCATGATGAACTTCATGGATCTGATTCCGGTGGACCTGATTCCCTTCATCTGGGCGCACGGTATTCCTTTCGTCCACGATCACACCGACACCGGCCTGCACGCCGTGTTCGGCATGAAGGACTACATGCGCGTGGTGCCCACCGCCGACCTGTCGACCACGCTGGGTCTGTCCATCTCGGTTCTGGTGATGTGCCTGTTCTACAACATCAAGATCAAGGGCCTGGGCGGCTGGACCCACGAACTGGTGACGGCCCCGTTCGGTACCAGCAGGAACCCGATCTGGGCCCTGTTGCTGGGGGTGATCAATTTCCTGATGCAAATGATCGAATTCGTGGCGAAGACCGTTTCGCACGGCATGCGATTGTTTGGCAACCTGTTCGCGGGCGAGCTGGTGTTCATGCTGATTGCGTTGCTGGGCGGTTTTGCGGCCCTCTCCTTCAGCGGAGCCCTGTTCTTCGTCGGGCACCTGATCGCCGGCACCA
>CALMYH010000153.1 GCA_937873395.1 uncultured Burkholderiales bacterium | reverse complement strand
TGGCCGGGTCTCGCCCCGGCGGGCGACCCACTTTCTTTTGCTTCGCCAAAAGAAAGTGGGCAAAGAAAAGGCGAGCCGAAGTCCGGTCCGCTGCGCGGTTCCTTGCGCTGCTCGGTGCGCCCGGGGTCGCGTGCAAACTCGCTTCGCTCAAACAAGCACGCGCCCTCTTCCGGGCGCCCCTGCGCTGCTCAGCCCGGCCTGACGGCAATTGGACCTCGCTGGTGGTCAGGCAGTGGAATGCCGAGGTTCAGCCGCCGTATGCGCTGGCGAGTAGCGCAGGGCTGGGCGGATCAGGGGGCGCGCTTGTCTGAGCCGAAGGCGAGTTTGCGCGCCACCCCGTCCAGGCCGAGCAACGCAGTGTGCCCGTAGCGCAGCGAAGGGACAGCGCATCCGGCTCGCCTTTCTTTTGGGTACTTTTCTTTGGCGAAGCAAAGAAAAGTACCTCGCCCGCCGGGGCGAGACCCGGCCAGCGGACCCCACCCCGAAGCCGAAGCCTAAAATCCCATCAACCCCTCGCTGATCTCCAAAACAAGCGCCGCCATGACCCACCCCAACCACCCCCCCGTCGACCTGTCCCACGTCCAGCCGAAAGAAAAGGCGGAGATCCTGGCCCAGGCGCTGCCGTACATCCGCAGGTACCACGGCAAGACCATGGTCATCAAGTACGGTGGCAACGCCATGACCGACCCCACGCTGCAACAGGCCTTTGCCGAAGATGTGGTGCTGCTCAAGCTGGTGGGCATCAACCCGGTGGTGGTGCATGGCGGTGGCCCGCAGATCGAGACCCTGCTGCAGCGGCTGGGCAAAAAGGGACAGTTCATCCAGGGCATGCGGGTGACCGATGCCGAGACCATGGAGGTGGTCGAGTGGGTCCTGGCCGGCGAGGTGCAACAGGACATCGTGGGCATGATCAACGCCGCCGGTGGCAAAGCCGTGGGCCTGACCGGACGCGACGGCGCCATGATTCGCGCGCGCAAGCTGCGCCTGGCGGACCAGCAGAACCCGGCGCAGGAGCACGACGTCGGCCAGGTGGGCGACATCGTCAGTATCGACCCCAGCGCGGTCAAGGCGCTGCAGGACGACCAGTTCATTCCTGTCGTCAGCCCCATCGGGTTCGGTGAACAGAACGAGAGCTACAACATCAACGCCGATGTGGTGGCGGCCAAGCTGGCCACCGTGCTGCAAGCCGAGAAGCTGCTGATGCTCACCAACATCCGCGGCGTGCTCGACAAGCAAGGTCAGCTCATGACCGAGCTGACCCCGCGGCGCATCGACGAGCTGTGTGAGGACGGCACCATCAGCGGCGGCATGATTCCCAAGATCGCCGGTGCACTCGATGCGGCCAAGAGTGGCGTCAACGCGGTGCACATCCTCGATGGCCGGGTGCCCCACGCACTCCTGCTCGAAGTGCTGGGTGACCAGCCTTTCGGCACCATGATCAAGAGCCACTGAATATGTTCCCCCTGCGCCGCTTCGGGTCTTCCCCCCAGGGGGACCGCGCCTGCGGCCGGGCGAAGCCCGTTCCGCGGCGCGTGCTGAAACATGTGGCGCGCTGCTCGTGCCACGTCGACCGAAACGGTGGTTGGCTGCCATGAGGCTTCTGCTCGTCGAAGATGATGTGATGGTGGCCAGTGGCATGAAGCTGGGCCTGGGCGACGCCGGTTATGCGGTGGATTGGGTCGGAAGCGGGGAGCGGGCCGAACAGGCGCTCGAAAAGGACAGTTTCGATCTGGCCATCGTCGACATCGGTCTGCCGGGCATGGACGGGCTGGAGCTGACGCGACGCCTGCGATCCCGGGGGCTGTCCATGCCGGTGCTGATGCTCACGGCTCGCGATGCGCTGCAAGACCGGGTGCAGGGGCTGGATCTGGGTGCCGACGACTACATGGTCAAGCCCTTTGAGTTGCCCGAGCTGCTGGCTCGGCTGCGTGCGCTGTTGCGTCGGTCTCAGGCCGCGACCACGGCGGTGCTGGGGTTCGGGCCGCTGGAGATGGACACGGCGCAGCGTCGCGTCACCCTCTCCGGACAGCCCATGGAACTGGGGCCCCGGGAGTGGTCGGTGCTGGAATACCTGCTCATCCAGGCACCCAAGCCCGCCGCCAAGGACTAGCTGCTCCAGGCCCTGACGGGCTGGGACAAGGAGATCACGCTCAATGCCATCGAAGTCTATGTCTCCCGTCTTCGCGGCAAGCTGGAACCGGCGGGCGTTGCCCTGCGTGCAATCCGGGGGTTCGGCTATCGCCTGGAGCTGATGGATCGGACCGAACATGGCCGGGAGCCCTGAAACCGAGCCGGCGCAGCCCGGAATGATCTGGGGTCTGCAGCGCCGGCTGCTGGTGCTGCTGATGCTCCCCCTAGGCCTGGTGGCGATGGTGAGCGTCTGGCTGCACTACCAGAGCGCCGGCACCGCGGCCCTGCAGCAGGATCAGCAGCTGTTGCGGCTGGTTCCTCTGCTGGCCGATTCGGTCGTGCGACGCAGCCGCGCCGAACCCGGGGCACCCGAGGCCAGCGCGGACCTGAGGCTCGGTCCTGACCCGGGCCTGGCCCTGCTGCTGGCCCCGCCCATCGACGAATTTCTCAAGGAGCGGGACGGTCGGGCGGCCTACGGCATTTTTGACGCCCAGGGCCGGTACCTGCTGGGCGACGCCTGGTTGCCGACGGTGCTGCCCGTCACCCAGGAGCCCGAGTTGCTCAGCGTGATCGATGGCGGCGTCATGTACCGGGTGGTGGCCCAGCGGGCCGAGTCCGGGGTCGGCGACCTCATTCTCATGCTGGCTGACGGGTCCGACGCCGAGCAGAACTGGTTTCGCACCGTGATGGTCCGGGTGCTGTTGCCCAATCTGCTCCTGCTGCTGGTGGCGGCCTCGGCCGTGACCTGGGCCGTCGGACGGGCGATGCGTCCGCTGCTTGACCTGAAGCTGGCGGTCGAGCGACGCTCGCCGCGCGACCTCAGCCCCCTGGATGCCGACAGCGCACCGGCCGAGGTGCGCCCGCTGGTGCTTTCCCTGAACCGGCTGTTCGACCTGGTCAATGTCCAGGCAGAGGCCCAGCGCCGTTTTGTGGCCGATGCCGCGCACCAGTTGCGAACCCCGCTGGCCGGCCTCCAGGCGCAGGTTGAAGCCTGGGCGCAGTCGGCGCGCAGCGCTGAACCCGACGACCAGGTCAAGCTGCCGGCCGGACAGTTGCTGCGCCTGCGCGATGCCACCCGCCGAACCTCCCAGCTGGCCAACCAGTTGCTGGCGCTTTCGCGTGCCGACAGCCTCAGCTCGGACAGCCAGCCCATGCAGCAGGTGGACCTTCTGGCCCTTTGTGAGGCGGTCCTGCCCCTTTTTCTCGACGCGACCGCGTCCAAGCAGATCGACCTCGGACTCGAAGCCTCGGCGGCCCAGACGCTGGGTCATGCCTGGCTGTTGCGCGAGCTGGTGATCAACCTCGTCGACAACGCCGTGCGTTATACGCCAGCTGGCGGTCGTGTCACTTTGCGTTGCGGGCAGGAAACCCAGGCGCGGCCCACAAGCGCCTGGGTCGAGGTCGAGGACGATGGCCCGGGCATTGCGGCGCAGGAGCTTCCGCGCGTGCTGCAGCGCTTCTACCGGGTGCCGGGCACCCAGGGGGAAGGCAATGGCCTGGGCCTGGCCATCGCCAGCGAGATCGCCCGCGCCCACCACACCGACCTGCAGCTGTCAGCCGGCGCCGGCGGTCGCGGACTCCTTGTGCGGATCGAGTTCCATCCCGTCCCCGGCCCCGAGCACCCCGCCTGAACGGCTTGGCAGCCCGCCTCGGCGGCCACCGGCCCTGTGCGAGAATGCCGTCCAGGGAGAGAGCCCAGAGGCCTGTCGAAGGCCCACACGCCGACCACCGATGGATCGACCACCCATGAACGCCGAACAGCCCGATGCCCTGCCGGAGACCCCAGACGGGGTCCACGTCATTGCCGAAAGCCAGGACGGACCGGACAAGGGGACACGCAAACGTCCCCGCCCTGGGGAGCGTCGGATCCAGATCCTGCAGGCGCTGGCGGCCATGCTAGAACAGCCCGGTGCCGAGCGGATCACGACGGCCGCGCTGGCGGCCCGGCTGGAGGTCAGCGAGGCCGCCCTGTACCGGCACTTTGCCAGCAAGGCCCAGATGTTCGAGGGGCTCATCGATTTCATCGAACAGTCCGTCATGGGGCTTGTTCACCAGCTTGACGAACGTGAACCCGATCCGCGCATCCGCTGTCGCAAGCTGGTGGCGGTGCTGCTGCAGTTCGGGGAAAAAAACCCCGGCATGGCCAGGGTCATGGTGGGGGATGCCCTGGTGCACGAAAACGAGCGTCTGCAGCAGCGCATGAACCTGTTTTTCGACAAGATCGAGTCGACCTTGCGCCAGCACTTGCGCGAGGTGGCCGTGCTGGGCGGTACACAGACACCGACGGTCGATGCCCAGGCCGATGCTTCCGTGATCACCGCCTTCTGTGTCGGACGCCTGCAGCGGTTTGCGCGCAGCGGCTTCCGTCGCTCACCCTGCGAAAGTCTGGAGCACAGCCTCGCGCTGTTGCTGCCTGGCGACCGGCTCTGAGGCGTCGAAAGCCCGTCGATCGGGGGCCGAACGTGGCGCCGGTGTCGACCTGCCAGGCGCCAGCATCTGCACCTGCATTAGGGAGCGACCCCTAGATCTGTTGACGGTTTTGCCGCCGCTTTCACACCGCGTGCGGGTTTTTGGGGTAAAAATAGCACGGTCGTTCGATTTGACGGCCGACTGTCTGTTTTTTCCTGCCCCGCCGACCCATGCCTGTCACGCGCCCTTCCCTACGCCGTCCGGAAAGCCCTTCCGAGGTCCGCCCCATGCAAAAGGGCCAGCAGACCAAGGCGGCCATTGTCGATGCCGCGCTCGGGTTGGCCACCCAGATCGGCCTCGAGGGCCTGTCCATCGGCGCCCTGGCCGAGGTCATGCAGATGAGCAAGTCTGGCGTGTTTGCCCACTTCGGTTCACGCGAGGAACTGCAGATATCGGTCGTGCGCGAATACCACCACCGTTTCGAGGAAGAAGTGTTCTACCCGGCCATGGCGGCGCCGCGCGGCCTGCCGCGTCTGCGCGCGCTGTTCGACAACTGGATGAAGCGCACCTCGGTCGAGATCGATTCGGGGTGCATCTACATCAGCGGCGCGGTCGAGTTCGACGACCGTCCGGGGCCGGTCCGCGATGCGCTGGCCAGCTCGGTCAGCACCTGGTTGGCGGCCATGGGGCGCGCGATCGAAATTGCCATTGAAGAAGCTCATCTGCGGGCCGACACCGATGCCCACCAGATGCGCTTCGAAATCCACTCGCTGATTCTCGCCCTGCACTACGAAGCCCGCTTCCTGCGCAGCCCCGACTCGCTCAAGCGTGCGGTGGTGGCGTTTGAAGGGATCGTCCAGCGTTACCACGCGCCCGCACCCGGTGCCGGTGCGGTTTCCGATTCACCCAGGCCTGCACAGCGAACGCGCAAGGCCTGATCTGTCCCTTTCCTCACATACCCACCACAGGAGTCAACCATGCCCGTCTACAACCCGCCCCTGCGCGACATGCAGTTTGTGATGCACGAGGTGCTGAACGTCAGCGCCGACTTCCAGGCCATGCCGCAGCACGCTGACGTTGATGCCGACACCATCAACGCGGTGCTGGAGGAGGCCGGCAAGTTCGCCTCGCAGGTGATCTTCCCGCTCAACATCAGCGGCGACACCGAAGGCTGCACGCTGGACAAGACCACGCACGAGGTCAAGACCCCGACCGGCTTCAAGGAGGCCTACAAGACCTACACCGACGGCGGCTGGTCGGCGCTGTCCTGCGACCCGGAATTCGGTGGCCAGGGCCTGCCGCTGGTGATCAATCAGTGCCTGTACGAGATGATGAACTCGGCCAACCAGGCCTGGACCATGTACCCCGGCCTGTCTCATGGCGCCTATGCCGCGCTGCACGCGCACGGCACGCCCGAGCAGAAGGCCGTGTACCTGCCCAAGCTGGTCAGTGGCGAGTGGACCGGCACCATGTGCCTGACCGAACCGCATTGCGGCACAGACCTGGGCCTGATGCGCACCAAGGCCGAACCCCAGGCCGACGGCACCTACAAGCTCACCGGGAACAAGATTTTCATCAGCGCCGGTGAACACGACATGGCCGCCAACATCGTGCACCTGGTGCTGGCCCGCCTGCCCGACGCGCCGCCCGGTATCAAGGGCATCAGCCTGTTCGTGGTGCCCAAGTTCCTGGCCAATGCCGACGGTTCGCTGGGTGCGCGCAACGGCATCTACTGTGGTGGCCTGGAACACAAGATGGGCATCCACGGCAACGCCACCGCGCAGATCGTCATCGACGGCGCCATCGGCACCCTGGTGGGCCAGCCGCACAAGGGCATGCAGGCCATGTTCGTGATGATGAACGCCGCCCGCCTGGGCGTGGGCAACCAGTCGCTGGGTCTGACCGAGGTGGCCTACCAGAACGCGCTGGCCTATGCCAAGGACCGCATCCAGATGCGCAGCCTGAGCGGCACCAAGGCCAAGGACAAACCGGCCGACCCGATCATCGTGCACCCCGACGTGCGCAAGATGCTGCTGACCGCCAAGGCCTATGCCGAAGGTGGCCGCGCGCTGGCCATGTTCAGCTCGGTGCTGCTGGAGAAGGTGCACTTCCACCCCGACGAAAAGGTGCGCAAGGACAGCGACGAGATGCTGTCGCTGCTGACCCCCATCGTCAAGGCCTTCCTGACCGACAACGGCTACCAGGCCGCCACCCTATGCCAGCAGGTCTTTGGTGGCCACGGCTACATCAAGGAATGGGGCATGGAGCAGTTCGTGCGCGATGCCCGCATCAACATGATCTACGAAGGCACCAATACCATCCAGTCGCTGGACCTGCTGGGCCGCAAGGTGCTGGGCAACCAGGGCGCCACGCTCAAGAAGTTCGGCAAGCTGGTGGCGGCGCTGGTGGAAGAAGAGGGCGTCAACGAGAAGATGGCCGAATTCATCAACCCGCTGGCCATGCTGGGCGACCAGATCACCAAGTTCACCATGGAAGTGGGCTTCAAGGGCATGCGCAACCCGGACGAGGTCGGCGCTGCTGCCGTCGATTACCTGCGCGTGGCCGGTCACCTGGTGTTCGGCTACTTCTGGGCCCGCATGGCCCAGGTGGCGCTGCAGAAGATCGCCGAGGGCAGTACCGATCCGTTCTACACCGCCAAGCTGCAGACCGCGAGGTTCTACTTCGCCAAGCTGTTCCCCGAGACCGCCACGCTGATGCGCACCGCGCGCGCCGGCGCCAAGGTCCTGATGGACACCGACGAAGCGCTGGCCTGACAATGAATTCTTCACAACCCTTGAAGGAGACCGTCATGAACCGCACCCTTGTTGCTCTTGTTCTCTCCGCGCTGGCATTGGGCGCCCATGCCCAGACCAGTCCTGTCGGGGTCTGGCACACCATCGACGACAAGACCAAGGAGGTCAAGTCGGAAATCGTGATCGAAGAGAAGGATGGCGTTCTCACCGGGCGCATCAGCAAGCTGCTGCGCAAGGAAGCCAAGCAGGATGCGGTCTGCGACGAATGCACCGACGACCGCAAGGGCAAGCCCATGCTGGGCCTGGAGATCATCCGCGGTGCCCGCAAGGCCGACGGCAGGGATGTGTGGGAAGGGGGCAAGATCCTGGACCCCGAAAACGGCAAGAACTACACCCTGCGCATGACGCCGGCCGATGGCGGTCGCAAGCTTGACGTGCGTGGCTCCATCGGCCCGTTTGGCCGCACCCAGACCTGGGTTCGCGTCCAGTAAGCGACGCATCACCCGACGCTCCGGCGCTGTTCTGCGGCGCCGGAGCCCATCAAAGGAAATCCCGTGTCCCGATTCCAAGTCAAGAAAGTCGCCGTCCTGGGCGCAGGCGTGATGGGCGCGCAGATCGCTGCGCACCTGGTCAACGTCAAGGTGCCCGTTGTTCTCTTTGACCTTCCTTCGAAGGAAGGCCCGAAGAACGGCATCGTCACCCGTGCCATCGACAACCTGCGCAAGCTCAAGCCTTCGCCGCTGGGCGTGGCGGCCGATGCCGACCTGATCGGTCAGGCCAATTACGAAGAGCACATGGAACAGCTGCGCGAGTGCGACCTCATCATCGAGGCCATCGCCGAGCGCATGGACTGGAAGCTCGACCTGTACCAGAAGATCGGGCCCTTCATCGCGGAGCACGCCATCGTGGCGTCCAACACCTCGGGCCTGTCGATCACCAAGCTGTCCGAGGCGCTGCCCGAGTCGATCAAGCCGCGTTTCTGCGGCATCCACTTCTTCAACCCGCCGCGTTACATGACGCTGGTGGAACTGATTGCCACCCCGACCACGCAGCCGCAGATCCTGGACGATCTGGAGAGCTTCGTGACCAGCGGTGTGGGCAAGGGCGTGGTGCGCGCCAAGGACACCCCCAACTTCATCGCCAACCGCATCGGCATCGCCGGCATGCTGGCCACGATGAAAGAGGTGGAGAACTTCGGCCTGACCTACGACGTCGTCGACGACCTGACCGGCAAGCGCCTGGGTCGCGCCTCCAGCGGCACCTTCCGCACCGCCGATGTGGTGGGCCTGGACACCATGGCGCACGTGGTCAAGACCTTGCAGGACAACCTGAACGAAGACACCGACCCGTTCTATGGCAACTTCGGTACACCCGAGGTGCTCAAGACCCTGATCGAGAAGGGCCACCTGGGTCAGAAGACCAAGGCCGGCTTCTACAAGAAGGTCGGTCGCGACGTGCTGCGCTTCGACCTCGAGAGCGGCGAATACGTGCCCGGCGGCCAGAAGGCCGACGAGGTGTACGGCCGCATGCTCAGGAAGCCTGCCGCCGAGCGGCTGAAGCTGCTGCGCAACAGTGAAGGGCCACAGGGCCAGTTCCTGTGGGCCATTCTGCGCAACGGCTTCCACTACGCTGCGGTGCACCTGGCATCCATTGCCGAAACCGCCCGCGATGTCGACCAGGCCATGCGCTGGGGCTTTGGCATGAAGCAGGGTCCGTTCGAGCTCTGGCAGGAAGCCGGCTGGCTGGAGGTGGCGAAGATGATCCAGGAGGACATCGACGCTGGCAAGGCACTGTGCAAGGCCCCGCTGCCCGACTGGGTGTTCAAGGGCCCGGTGGCCGAGGCCGGTGGCGTGCACACCGCTCAGGGCTCGTGGAACCCGTCCAAGGGCGTGTTCGAGGCCCGTCGCAGTCTCCCCGTTTACGAGCGCCAGCACTTCCCCGAGCTGCTGCTGGGCGAAGCCGGTCCGAAGTTCGAAACCGCCGGCACCACCGTCAGCGAAGACCGCAACCTGCGCACCTGGACGCTGGACCAGCCTGGATGCGAAGGGGTGCTGATCGCCAGCATCAAGACCAAGATGCACACCCTCAGTCCCGAGGTTTGCGAGGGCCTGATGGCCGCCATCGACCTGGCCGAGGCCGAGTACCAGGGCCTGGTCATCTGGTCGGGCGACGAGCCCTTCAGCGCCGGTGCCGACTTGCAGGCCCTGCTGCCCGCCTTCATGGCGGTGGGCGTGGCCGCGGTGGAAGACGCCGAGGGATTCATGCAGCAGATGATGCTGCGCCTGCGCTACGCCAACGTACCGGTCATCAGCGCCATGCGTGGCCTGGCGCTGGGTGGCGGCTGCGAACTGGCGGTGCACAGCGCCCGCCGCGTGGCCCACATGGAAACCTATGTCGGCCTGGTGGAAGTGGGCGTGGGCCTGATCCCCGGCGCGGGCGGCCTGACCTACATCGCCCGCCGCGCGGCCGAGAACGCCAGGACCTCAACCGGCAAGGACCTGCTGCCCTTCCTGACCGAAGGCTTCACCGCCGCGGCCATGGCCAAGGTCGGCACCAGTGCCATCGAGTCGCGCGCCATCGGCTACCTGCTCGATTCCGACCTGATCGTCCCGCACAAGGACGAGGTGCTGCATGTGGCCATCAACGAGGCCAAGTCCCTGTTCAAGGGCGGCTACCGCGCACCGCACAAACGCCTGTTCCCGGTGGCCGGTCGTGACGGCAAGGCCACCATCCTGGGCAGCCTGGTCAACATGCGCGACGGCGGTTTCATCAGCCAGCACGACTTCCACATCGCCAGCCTGATCGCCAACGTGGTCTGCGGCGGTGACGTCGAGTCCGGCACGCTGGTCAGCGAGGAGTACCTGATGACGCTGGAGCGTCAGGCCTTCTGCGCCCTGATCGAACACCCCAAGACGCACGAGCGCATCCTGGGCATGCTCAACACCGGCAAGCCTGTGCGGAATTGACCCACCCCTGCCGCGCTTCGCGCGACCCCCTCAAGGGGGCAACACCAGCGGCCCGGCACAGCCGGTTCCGCGGTGTTCTGGAACCTAAACATCAGGAGTCAACATGAAACAAGTCCAAGACGCCTACATCGTCGCCGCCACCCGCACACCCATCGGCCGTTCGCACAAGGGTTCTTTCAAGCACCTGCGTCCGGACGACCTGCTGGCCCATGCGCTGCGCTCGGCCATGGCCCAGGTGCCCGGCCTGGACCCCAAGGCCGTGGAGGACGTGATCGCCGGCTGCGCCATTCCCGAGGCCCAGCAGGGCCTGAACGTGGCGCGCATCGGCGCCATCCTGGCCGGTCTGCCCAACACCGTCGGCGGAATCACCGTCAACCGGTTCTGCGCTTCGGGCCTGTCGGCTGTGGCCATGGCGGCCGACCGCATCCGCGTCGGTGAGGCCGACGTCATGATCGCCGCCGGCACCGAGAGCATGAGCATGGTGCCCATGATGGGCAACAGCCCCAGCCTTTCGCCCGCCATCTTCCGCAACACCGACGACATCGAGAGCTACGGCATTGCCTATGGCATGGGCCTGACGGCCGAGAAGGTGGCGCAGCAGTGGAAGGTCAGCCGCGACGCCCAGGACGCGTTTGCCGTGCAGTCGCACGCCCGCGCGGTGGCGGCCATGAAGGCTGGTGAATTCACCGACGAGATCACCCCCGTCGAGGTCACCGAGCGCAGCGTCGACCTGGCGTCGGCCGAGGTCAGTACCCGCAGCCGCACCGTCAGCCTGGACGAAGGGGCTCGCCCCGACACCACACTCGAAGGCCTGGCCAAGCTGCGCACCGTGTTCGCCGCGCGCGGCTCGGTCACGGCGGGCAACAGCTCGCAGACCAGCGACGGCGCGGGCGCGCTGATTCTGGTGAGTGAAGCCGCGCTCAAGCGCTACAACCTCACGCCGCTGGCCCGCTTCGTCAGCTACGCCAGCCGCGGTGTGCCGCCGCACATCATGGGCATCGGCCCGGTCGAGGCGATTCCGGCCGCGTTGAAGTACGCCGGCCTGAAGCAGGACGACATCGACTGGTTCGAGCTGAACGAGGCCTTCGCGGCGCAGTCGCTGGCCGTGATGAACACGCTGGGCCTGGACCCGGCCAGGGTCAACCCCATGGGCGGCGCCATCGCGCTGGGCCACCCGCTGGGCGCCACCGGCGCCATCCGCTCGGCCACCGTGGTGCACGCCCTCAAGCGCCACAAAAGGAAGTACGGCATGGTGACCATGTGCGTGGGCATGGGACAGGGCGCTGCCGGCATTTTTGAGCGCGTCTGACGGCGCAGCGTCACGCGCAGGACTGCGCGTGGCGCTGGTAGTCGGCACACTGGCTCCATGAGCACACACGTCTTCGACCAGGCCATGGCGCTGACCGTCATGGGGGATGGTCTGTACACCGGGGCGACTTCCCCGGCCTATGCCAACATGATCGGGCCCTACGGCGGCATCACCGCCGCCACGGTGCTTAACGGGGTCATGCAGCATCCGGCGCTGCTGGGTGAGCCCCTGTCGCTCACGGTCAACTACGCGGCCGGTCTGGCCGATGGTGCTTTCGAGCTGAGCGCGCAGCCGGTGCGCACCAACCGCTCGACCCAGCACTGGGTCATGGCGGTCCCCCAGGCCGACGGGGCGGGCCAGCGGCAGACCGTCATCACCGCCTCAGCCGTCACCGCCGCGCGCCGCGACACCTGGAGCGTGGACGACGAGCCCATGCCCGAGGTGCCGGCCCCGCACGACGTGCCGCCTTATGCCGTGCCCAGTCCCGTCGAGTGGATCCGTCGCTACGAGATGCGGCCGATCGAAGGGGCCATTCCCAGCGAATGGGACGGCAGGGGCAGCGGCAGCCTGTCGCGCCTGTGGTTCCGCGACGCGCCCTCACGGCCGCTGGACATGTGTGGTCTGGCCGCCCAGGCCGATGTGTTTTTTCCGCGGGTCTGGCTGCGCCGCGCCACCCGCGTGCCGGCCGGCACCGTGTCCATGACGGTCTACTTCCACGCCGGGGTGGCCCAGCTGGCCGAGTGTGGGCAGGGCTGGACCTTGGGTCAGGCGCGGGCCCAGGCTTTCCGCAACGGCTTCTTCGACCAGACGGCCCTGCTCTGGAACGAGAACGGCCACCTGCTGTGCAGCTCGCACCAGGTGGTCTACTTCAAGGAATAGGTCGCGGGCCGCCTCAGGGGCGACCCAGCAGCAGGTACAGGCCGGTGTAGCCCTTGGCCGCGTGCACCAGCCCGAGGTAGAAGGGGCCGACGCCGGTGTCGGCGCCCAGGAACACGCTGGAGCCCACCCGCAGCCGCTCGAATCGCACATCGGAGCGGCGCTCCCAGGCGTTGCCCAACTCCAGCGAGCCTCCCAGGAACAGCGCCCGGGCCACACCCACGTTCCAGGGCATGCGCCGGTAATAGGTCATCCGGCCGAAGGCCAGGAAGTTGCCGCTGACCTGGCCGACCCGGTAGCCCGATAGCTGCTGGAAGCCACCGAGCGAGAACTCGTCGATGGCGCCGATGGGCACCGGGTTCGCCAGCGCCAGCCGCAGACCCAGGTTCAGCGTGTGCCCGTTGCGGCTGTAGGCCTGTGTGTACTGGGCGTCCATGCGCACGAAGTCCCGCGTCTGGCGGCCGCTTTCCCTGAGGTAGCCGTAGATCAGCTCGCCGCGAGAACGGTGGCCTTCGGACGGGAAATTGGCGTAGTCCAGCTGGTCCGACACGAAGGCCAGGCGCAGGCCCGCCTCCTGCCAGCGCTGGATGCCGGTGGGCAGGTTCATTCCGGTCGCTCGATCGCTGACCAGTTCGGGCGTGGCCCGGCGTGCCCAGCCCACGACCCCGGTGCGAAGCTCACCGATGCTGCCCTGCTGGCCCAATGGCCAGCCAAGGTCGACGCCAAGCTTGAGGCCTCGGCGCCTGCCGATGGCCACCGCCTTGCCGCCGGCGTCGAACAGGTCGATGCGACGCAGCTCGGCGTCGGCCCAGGCCGCCGCGAACCGGTCGTTGGCGGTGTCCAGGGGCTGGTAGAACTCGGTGAACGCCCCCAGCGTCTCGCCCAGCTGCAACCGGTTGCGCCACTCGGCCCCGGTCTCGTTGATCCAGTGGCGGTTGTGGCTGACGCGCAGGTTGAAGGCGCCCTGACCGTCGAAGTCGGTGCGCAGGTCCAGGCCGATACGGAAATAGTTGGGCCCCCAGCGGTTCTCCTGCAGGCTGACCACCAGCTCCTCGTTGCGGCTCGAGCCCAGGCGCTGAAGCCGGTAGTCGATCTGCTCGTAGTCGCCGGTGGCGGCCAGCCGGCGAAGGTCTCCCTCCAGGCGCTGTACATCCAGAGCCTGCCCGGCTTCGGTGTCCATCAGCCGGGCCAGGCGGGCGCTGCGGGCAGGGTCCACACCTTCGAAACGCATGGCGCCGATGCGCCCGCCGTGAGCCAGCCGGTTGTCGAAAATGCCTTGCCGCTGTTCAGCCCAGGCCAGGTAGGTGGCCGGCTCGACGGCAAACCGCTGCAGTGCCGCCTGTATCGCGCGGGCGTGCTCCGCACCCAGGCGCACCAGGTCTGCAGCGCGTTCGAAGTCTGCCGAGCTGAGCCGGCCCAGGTCAGGCTGCACCAGCAGATCCCGCGCCGTCAGGCTGGCGATGCTGGCCCGCACGTTCTGCTCGGTCAGGATGTTGACCATCTGGGCCGTGATGCCCAGCACGCTCGTGAGCGACTCGCGCCCCGCCAGCGGCGTGCCGATGTTGACCGCAATCACCACGTCCGCGCCCATGCGCCGGGCCACGTCCACCGGCAGGTTGTTGACCAGCCCCCCGTCACCCAGGATGCGACCGTCCATCTCCAGCGGCGAAAAAAATCCCGGCACCGACATGCTGGCGCGCAGCGCGGCCGCCAGGTCGCCGTGGTCCAGCACCACCGCCTCGCCCGTCTCCATGTCGGTGGCCACCGCCCGAAACGGCGTGGGCAAGCCGTCGAAGCTGGCCAGGTGCCTCGCCGGCAGCGTGTAGCGGCGCAGCATGGTCTCCAGCGCCCGGGTGGACACGGCACCCGTGGGCAGCCGGAACTCGCCGTCCCGAAAGCCCAGCCGCAACACCGGCGAGAACAGGAAATCCTCCTCCTTGCGGCGCTGCGACAGCATCTGCCGCGGCTCCCGCGAATCGAACAGGCCGCCCCATTCCAGGTCCAGAATCTCCTTTTCGATCTCGCCGGCCGTCATGCCGCTGGCATACAGCCCGCCGATGATGGCGCCCATGGAGGTGCCGGCAATCACGTCCACCGGCACACGCGCTTCTTCCAGCACCTTGAGCACGCCCACATGGGCCAGGCCGCGTGCACCACCGCCCGACAGCACCAGGCCGATGCGCGGGCGCTCGGCCGCCGTCGGTGCCGGTGTTGCGCCCGTATCGGTGGATGCCATGGCCTGCCAGGGCGAGAGCAGAGTCAGGCTCACGGCCAGACACAGGGCCGGCAGCAGAACGGCCCCGGTCGAACCAGGGGACAGGCGCAACAGGCGCAACAGGCGGGCGCAAAGCATCATGGGGCATTCTCGGACACGGCTGCGGCAAGTGTAGGGGGCGGCAGGTTGTCACCCAGTGGGCAGACCACTCCAGACAGCGCGCGCCGGTCGTGATAACGTCCTCCGTCACTTCCACTTTGCAGACCCGACACCCATGAGCGACATCCTTGTGCACACCGAAGCCGGCGTCACCACGCTGACCTTCAACCGCCCCGACAAGAAGAACTCCATCACCGCGGCCATGTACGCCAGCCTGGCCGACGCGCTGGACGCGGCCGCCGCCGATGACGGCGTGCGCTGTGTGGTGTTCCAGGGCAACGAGACCACCTTCAGCGCCGGCAACGACATCGCCGACTTCCTGAACAACCCCCCGGCCACCACCGACTCGCCGGTGTTCCGCTTCCTGCGCGGCATTGCGCAGTTTCCCAAGCCGCTGCTGGCCGCCGTCTGCGGCCCGGCCGTGGGCGTGGGCACCACCCTGCTGTTCCACTGCGACCTGGTCTATGCCGGTGACAACGCCGCGTTCTCCATGCCCTTCGTCAACCTGGGCCTGTGCCCCGAGGCCGCCTCCAGCCTGCTCGTGCCGCAGATGTTCGGCTACCACCGCGCCGCCGAGGCCCTGCTGCTGGGCGAGCCCTTCATGGCCGAGGCCGCGCTGGAGGTGGGCCTGGTCAACCGCGTGGTGCCGCCGTCCGAGGCGGCGGCCCTGGCCCAGCAGGTGGCCCGCAAGCTGGCCGCCAAGCCCCTGAGCTCGCTGGTGGCCACCAAGCGCCTGATGAAGCAGGGCCAGATGAAGCAGGTCATGACCGTGATGGCCGAAGAGGGCGAACAGTTCGGCCGCATGCTGCGCGAGCCGGCCGCACGCGAGGCCTTCGGGGCCTTCATGGAGCGGCGCAAGCCCGATTTTTCCAAGGTCTGACCCGGCGCCTGACGGTCAGCGCCTGAGGCGCGCCCCACACGGCCAGATGGCAGGGTGGGGTGCGTGGTCTTTTGTGGGGTGTGCCCGGCCGCTCAGTCGACGAGTGCTTCGCCTAACAGGATGGCGATGCCAAACGGGTCATCCACCTGCATTTCGTTCATGCCCCAGGGCTGACACCGGACCGATGCAGGTGATCGGATAAGCTTCGCCGGAGATCCATCGGCCCCGCGTCAGAGCTGGTCGCTTCACCCCCAAGATTCCATCCATGGACACATCCCTCGAACAAGCCCGCACCCTGTTTTTTCGGGGCAATGACCATTTCGAGGCCGGCCGGCTGAACGAGGCGGCCGATGCCTACCGGCAGGCGCTGGCGATGGCGCCGGGGCGGCCGTCGGTGCTGGCCAACCTGGGCATCACCCTGTCGCGGCTGGGGCAGGTGGCAGAGGCCTTGCCGGTGTTGCGGCAGGCCACGGCCGCCGACCCGACCCATGCGGATGCCTGGCTGGCGCAGGGCGTGTGTGCCGAGGCGCAAGGCCTGTGGGAGGAGGCCGTCCATGCCCTGCAGCAGGGGACGGGCCTGGGCCAGGCCGCCGTGGGGGCGCCGGTGTGGCTGAGCCTGGGGCATTGCCACGGGCGCCTGGGGCGTGTGGCCGAGGCGCTGCACGCGCTGCAGCGCGCGCTGGCGCTGGACCCCGCGCTGGCCGAGGCCTGGAGCCAGCGCGGCAGCCTGCTGCGCGAGCAGGGCCAGCTGCGCGAGGCCGCACATTGTTTCGAGCAGGCGCTGGCGCATGGCGCTGATGAGGCGCTGCACCGCTTCTACCTGGCCTCGGTGCGGGGCGAGGCCGTGCCGCACCCGCCCGCGGCCTATGTGCAGACGCTGTTCGACGATTACGCCGAGGGGTTCCAGAGCCACCTGGTGCAGGCGCTGCGCTACCAGGCCCACGAGGTGCTGCTGGCGCCCCTGCAGGCCAGCGGCCGGCGCTTTGAGCACATGCTGGACCTGGGGTGTGGCACGGGGCTGTGCGCCCAACGCATGCAGGGTCAGGTGGCCCGCATCGACGGGGTGGACCTGTCGCCGGCCATGGTGGCGCAGGCGCGCAGCAGTGGCCTCTACCGGCACGTACAGGAGGGCGATCTGCTGCCCTTTCTGATGGGGCAGACCGCGCCGGTGGACCTGATCGTCGCGGCTGACGTGTTCATCTACGTCGGGGCGCTGGACGAGGTGCTGGCGGCGGCGCGCCACTGCATGGCGGCCGGGGGCGTGTTCGCGTTCTCGCTGGAGCAGGCGCCGGCGGGGCAAGACCTGGTGCTGCAGCCCAGCCTGCGTTATGCCCACTCCAGCGCGTACATCGAGCGGCTGGCGGCGGTCCACGGCTGGCAGGTGGCACGCTTGGAAGCGGCGGCCATTCGCGAAGACCAGCAGCGGCCTGTCATGGGCTGGTATGTGCACCTGACGCCAGTGGCGTCGCACTGAGCCCGGCTGCGCCTCAGCGGCCGACCAGGGCCAGGTAGGCCTGGCGGGTTTCGGGCGCGACCGATTCGATGACCTGCGCGTAGGCGGTGCGGTGGCGGGCCAGCAGGCGGGCCGAGGCCAGGGTGAGCGAGCGGCAGAACCAGTGGCAGCTGTGCTGGAACAGCAGCAACTCGGCCGACAGGCGAAATGCCTGGTCACGGCGGGACAGGCCGGCCTCGTTGCGCAGCGCCGAGTCCACCGCCCGGGCATGCAATTGCACCAGCGCACGCAGGTCGAAGCCCAGGGACGGGAACAGTCGCGTGGCCATGGGCAGGCTGAACGGCAGGCGGCTGACGCGCACCCGCTCGCCCCAGACGCCCGAGAGGTCGGCGGCGAAGGCCTGCATCTGCTCGTTCAGGCGTGCCTCGGTGGCCGACAGGTCCTGCCAGAGCGTGGCACTGCGGTCGGCCTCCTGCTCGCCCATGGCGCGCAGGTAGCCTTCCATCAGTTCGGCGATCAGCGGTTCGAGCTGGTAGGGGCGCAGCTTGCCGCCCAGCAGTTCGATGCGTTGGCGCTCGTCCAGTGTCTTGAGGGTGTAGCCGCCGAGGGCCAGCAGCATGAGACCGATGAATGCATCCATGGGACCGTATTGTCCTTGGGCCGGGGGAACAGGGCCGGGGGTTTTTCGGGTAACCCCAAATGGCAAGGCGCGCCGACGGAACATCGGCGCGCCCTGGGGCCGGGCAGGGGCTGCCCGGAACAGGCGGGGAATCAGGCGCTTTGCTGGATGCCGGCCAGAACCCAACCGCCACTGCCCTGCACGGGCTTGGTCAGGTGCCAGGTTTCTTCGAATGCTTCGGCGGCGCCGCCGTCTTCGCGGATGGTGCCGGTGAAGCGCACGCTCACCACGTACTGATGGCCTTCTTCCTGCACATCGATGACTTCGGCGTCCAGCGAAACCACGTCGGTCTGTGACGGGGCCTGGCCGCGGTCGCGTATGTCCATGCTGATCTCGCCGAACATCTGCGGGGTGGTGAACTCGCGGATGTCTTCCAGGTTGCCGGCGTCGTGAGCGGCCTGCAGGCGGATGAACTGCACCTTGGCGTTGCGGGCGAAGCTGGCGGTGTCGAAATCGGCCGGGATGTGGCTGACCGGGGGTTGCAGGTTGGCGCCGATCATGGAGCCGCCGGCCGGCGGGGCGGCTGGCCCGGCGGCCACCGGCGGGGTCTGCATGCGGAACGCGGACGGCTGGGCAGCGCCCAGGCCGGCCTGGGCGCCAGCGTAGGCCATGCCGCCGTTCTGCGCACCGGCCTTGCGGCGCATGATGAAGCCGATGATGGCGATGGCCGCGACCACCAGCAGGCCGATCATCAGCATGTTGGCGAAGGCTTCACCGAAGCCCAGGTGGTGGGCCAGGGCGGCCAGACCCAGACCGGCGGCCAGGCCGGCGACGGGGCCCATCCAGCTGCGCTGGGGGGTGGTGGCCGGCGGGGTGGCGTTGTTGGGGGCCTGACGGGGGGTGGTGGCCGGTGCGCGCGGAGGCGCGGCCTGGCGTTGCACGCCCAGCGAGCCGCCACCGCCCAGACGCCGGGCCTCGGCATCAAACGACACCGCGGCCAGTCCGAGCGACAGGACCACGGCGAACAGGGAAAACAGTTTTTTCATGTGCGTCTCCGAGCGGAATGATTGAACAGCCAATGGTAGGACAGATGAGTCGTCCAAAAAACCATAGGATGGCTGAGTTTGTCATCGAAAAAACGAGATGAACCGCCTCGGGAGCCACCCTGGCCTGCTTGGGACTCTGCTGTGGGCGGCGGGTTCCCCGGTCGGTCGCCTCAAGGGAGCGCGCATGCGGCTCAGCGGTAGCGGTCGACCGTCAGGCCTTCCATGCTGATCTCGGGCTGCCTTCCGGCGATCAGGTCGGCCATGACGCGGCCGGTGCCGGTGGCCATGGTCCAGCCCAGGGTGCCGTGGCCGGTGGACAGCAGCAGGTTTTCGTACTGGCAGCCGCCGACGATGGGCGTGCCGTCGGGGGTCATGGGGCGCAGGCCGGTCCAGAACTCGGCCCGGGCCACGTCACCGCCCCTGGGGAAAAGGTCGGTCACCACGAACTCCAGCGTCTTGCGCCGGCCTTCGTTGAGTTGCAGGTCGAAGCCCGAGAGCTGCGCCGTGCCACCGACGCGGATGCGGTCGCCCAGGCGCGTGACCGCCACCTTGTGGGTCTCGTCCATGAGGGTCGATTCGGGCGCCTTGTCGGCGTGCGTGATGGGCACGGTGATCGAGAAGCCCTTGACCGGGTAGACCGGGATGCGGATGCCCACCGGGGCCAGCATGGCGGTGGAGTAGCTGCCCAGCGCCAGCACATAGCGGTCGGCGGTCTTGAGACCCTCGCTGGTGCGCACGCCGGTGATGCGCTGGCCGCTGCGCTCGAGCGCCTCAATGCCGACACCGAATCGGAAGTTCACGCCCAGCGCCTTGGCCTTCTCGGCCAGCACCTGGGTGAACTTGAAGCAGTCGCCGGTCTCGTCGCCGGGCAGGCGCAGTGCGCCGACGAACTTCTCCTTGACGTCGGCCAGCGCGGGTTCGTACTGCAAATAGCCTTCGCGGTCGAGCAACTGGTAGGGCACGCCGTACTGCTGCAGGATCTCGATGTCCTTGGCGGTGCCGTCCAGCTGCTTCTGGGTGCGAAACAGCTGCAAAGTGCCCTGTTCGCGGTGGTCGTACTCGATGCCGATGTCGGCCCGCAGCTCTTTGAGGCAGTCGCGGCTGTACTCGGCCAGGCGCACCATGCGCCCTTTGTTGATCTGGTAGCGTGCGGCCGTGCAGTTGCGCAGCATGGCCAGGCCCCAGCGCCACATGGCCGGGTCGAGCATGGGCTTGATGACCAGCGGGCTGTGGTGCATGAGCAGCCACTGGATGGCCTTGAGCGGCACCCCCGGGCCAGCCCAGGGGGCGGAGTAGCCGGGCGAGACCTCCCCGGCGTTGGCGTAGCTGGTTTCCAGCCCCGGGCCGGGCTGGCGGTCCACCACCTCGACCTCGTGACCGTCGCGCGCCAGGTAGTAGGCGATGGTGGTGCCGATGACACCGCTGCCGAGAACCAGAACCCGCATGAAA
>CALMYH010000152.1 GCA_937873395.1 uncultured Burkholderiales bacterium | reverse complement strand
TCGGCTTCTTCGAGCTGTTCGCCATCGCCATCAGCACCGCCGGCCTGGCCTATTTTTCCGACAGTTCGGTTGGCCGCGCCAGCGTGGCCGCGGTGGTGTCGTCCGTCATCGCCGTCGTCTGGAACCTCATGTACAACACCGTGTTCGAGCGCTGGGAGGCGCGTCAGATCGTGCGCGGCCGCAGCTGGAAACGCCGCGTGGCCCACGCCGCCGGCTTCGAGGCCGGCCTCATCCTCACCCTGGTGCCCTTCTTCGCCTGGTGGCTGGACATCAGCCTCTGGCAGGCCTTCGTGCTCGACCTGGGTCTGATCGTCTTCTTCCTCGTCTACACCTTCGCCTTCAGCTGGGTGTTCGACCGCCTGTTCGGTTTGCCCGCCTCGGCCCGCTGAGCGCGGCGGGACACTACACTGCTTGCTTTCTCCTGACCGCCCCTGACCGACGAGGTTTTTCTTGGCCGACCCCACCCCCCTGCCGCCGCTGGACGGCCCCGACTTCGACGCGCTCGAAGACATCCTGGACGACCTGCGCACCCGCGGCGAAGACGTGCCGCAATGGGAGTTCCTGGAAGGCGCCATGGCCGCCCTGCTGTGCACGCGCCGCCTCATCATGCCTGGCGAGTACCTGCCGGTGCTGCTGGGGGTGGACGACACCGACCCCGAGGCCACCCGCTTTGCCGACCAGGCCCAGGCGCAGCGCTTCTTCGAGCTCTGGACGCGGCGCTGGAACGAGGTGGCGCAGGCGCTGGCCGCCGACGTGAAGGCGCTCGACGACGAGCGCGCCTACCACCCCGAGGTCATGGACGTGCGCGGCGCGGTGGCCATGCTCAGCGACGAAGCCCGCGCCGAAATGGCCGGCCAGCCCCTGCCCGCCTACGGCCAGGTCTGGGCGCTGGGTTTCATGTTCGTGGTGGAGAACTGGCCCGAAGAATGGGAGCCCCCGCGCGACAAGGAAACCGCCGGCTGGATCGACGAAGCGCTGGACGCCATCGTCGCCCTCACCGAGGACGACACCGCCCAGCCCGCTTTCAACCTGCACGCCGAGGAAGGCCCGCCCAGCGTCAGCGAAGAACGCGCCAACGCCTTCGGCTCGGCCCTCTGGGCGGTCTACGACCTGCGCCAGATCTGGCAAAGCCTGGGCGAGCGCGCCGAGCCGGTGCGCAAGATCGCCGAACCCGGCCGCAACGACCCCTGCCCCTGCGGCAGCGGCAAGAAATACAAGAAGTGCCACGGCGCCTGAGCGCGCCCTGAGGCACGCGGGCGGTTCAGCCGCTGCCGGTCGACCCCGGCTGTGCTTCCAGCCGGTAGCCCAGCCCGCGCACCGTGTGGATCAGCGCGGTGTCGTGGCCGTCGTCGATCTTGCTGCGCAGGCGCCGGATGTACACGTCCACGACATTGGTCAGCGGGTCTTCGCTGTGGCCCCACACGCTGGCCAGGATGCGCTCGCGGCTGAACAGTCGACCCGGGGCGCTCATCAGCAGCTCCAGCAGGGCCAGTTCGCGCGCCGTCATCCCCAGCGGCTGGCCGGCGCGCGTGGCCTTCATGCTCTCGCGGTCCAGCACCAGGTCGGCCACCTGCAGGCGCACGGTCCTGGTCGGCTGCAGCGGCCGGCTGCGCCGGGCCAGGGCTTCCAGTCGGGCCAGCAGCTCCTCGAACTCGAACGGCTTGCACAGGTAGTCGTCGGCGCCCATGCGCAGCCCGGCCACCCGGTCCTCCAGCCCGCTGAGCGCGGTCAGCATCAGAATCGGCATGGCCACCCCGGCCGCGCGCAGGGTCTGGCAAATCTCCATGCCGTTCATGCCCGGCAGCATCAGGTCCAGCACCAGCACCGTCGGCGGGTCGCCCGGCTGAGCCTGGCGGGCCGCGTCCTGGGCCAGGGTCAGGCCATCCGGCCCATTGGCCGCGCGCTGCACCTGGTGCCCCTCGGCACGCAGCCCGCGCAACAGGAAGTCGGCGATGCGGGGGTCGTCCTCGATCAGCAGGATGTTCATGCCTGGGTGTCCTCGGCCAAGGGGGCCGGTCGCGTGTCGTCGTCCGCCTGCGGGCCTTGCCACAGAGGCAGGCACAGCGTGGCGGTGGTGCTGCCGGCCTCTTCAGGCCCGGCAAACCGGCTGCTGATCTCCAGCGTGCCGCCGTGGGCCTGCGCCAGGGCCCGCGCAATGGGCAGCCCCAGCCCGCTGCCGCTGGCCCGGTGCAGGCGCGCCACCGAACCCCGGAAGTGCCGGTCGAAGATGTTGGGCAGCTCTTCCGGCGGAATGCCGATGCCCTCATCCTTCACCTCCAGCAGCAACCAGTCGCCCTGATTGCTGGCCCGCCAGCGCACCGTGCTGCCCGGCTGTGAGTAGCGAATGGCGTTGTCCAGCAACAGCAGCAACAGCTGTGTGAGGCGCTGCGCGTCCCCGAACACGGTGCGCTGCGGGGGCAGCCGGCCCTCGGCCACCAGGCCCACCCCGCACTCGCCGGCCAGCGCTGCCGCCTGGCCCAGGGCGTCCAGCAGGGGCTGCTTGATGGACACCGGCTGGCGCACCAGACTCAGCGTCTCCATGTCGGTGCGCGCCATGGCCAGCAGGTCGTCGATCACCGCGGCCAGCTGGCGCGAGGTGTCGACAATGCGGCCCAGTGCCTCCCGGTACTCGGCCGCCGGCCGGTCGGCACCGCGCAGCGTCACCTCGGCCTCGCCGCGGATGGCGGTGGTGGGGGTGCGCAGCTCGTGGCTGATGTCGGCCAGCAGCTGGCGCCGGCGCACGTCGGTGCGCCGCAGCGACTCGTTGGCCTGGTGCAGGTCGGCGGTGCGTTCACGCACCGTGGCTTCCAGCAACTGGCGCTGCTGCTCCTCGCGCCGGCGGTGGCTCTCCAGCTCTTCGGCCATGGCGTTCATGCTGCGTGCCACGTCAGAGAACTCGTCGCGCCCGGGCAGGTCGATGCGGTGCTGCAACTGTCCCTGCTGCAAGGCCCGCGCCCCCGAGGCCAGCGCGTGCAGCGGGCGCCGCAGGCCGTGGCCGAAATAAAAGGTCGCGCCCAGCGCCACCAGCGCCAGCAGCAGCGCCGTGCCCATCCACAGCGCCCGCATGCGCGCCAGCGAAACATCGGCGGCCTCGCGCTCGCGCACCATGGCTGCTTTCTCGCGCTCGATGCTCTCGGCAATCAGCTGGCGCAGGTCGCGCCCGTTGGACTTCTCGAACACCTCGGCCAGCGCATCCCAGGCCTGGCGGGCCTGGACGTCGGGGGACAGCGGTGGCCGCTGGCGGATCGCCGCGCTCAGGTTCTCCATGCTCTGGGCCAGCACCTGCAGCGCATCGAGCCGGGCGGCTTGCTCGGTCGCGTCTTTTGCCGCCAGCCCGATGGCCACCGCCTCGCCCGTCAGCGAGGCCAGCTCCAGCACGTGGGTGCGCATGCGCTCCTCCAGCGCATCGCGCTCGGCCGGGTCGCCGCCAGCGCCAATCTGGTCCTGCGTCACCCAGGTGCGCAGCCGCTGTTTGGTGGCCGACAGGTCCACAAAGCGCTGCAAGATATCGCTGGCCACCCGGCCACGCACCACCTGGCGCTCGGCCTCGCGCACCGCGAACACCGCAGCCACGCCCTGCAGCACCACGGCGGCGGCCAGCAGCAAGAGCACCAGAGACAGGCGACGGCGGAACATGGCGCCATTGTCGGGGCTGACCGGAGCCCCGGCCTTTCTTCATCTGGCGTTCATCTGGCTGTCAGTCCCTGCTCATCTGCGGTTAAACGAAAGTTCAATCTGACCCGCTCCAATCGGGTGGTGCGGCTTCACAGCCGCGCGTCCAAGGTCACACACGGCGTCAGCCCATCTTCATCAAGGAGCCTCAAGCATGAACAAACGCATCCTCGTCCCCCTCGCCCTGGCCAGCATCACCGGCCTGGCCTCGGCCACCGTCGTCAACCGCGCCATCACCGAAGCCGAAGTGACCGCCGCCCAGCAGGCCTGGTGCAAGGCCCTGGTCGACATCAGCGCCGCCAACGACAGCGGTGGCCAGGCCGCCGCCAAGGCCCTGGCCGAAAAAGTCATCGACGCCGCCTACGGCTACCAGATGGGCGCCGTGCTGTTCAAGCCCACCCTGACCGTGGCGCCCCAGACCTTCCGCACCACCCGCGCCGGCGCACTGGCCTACTTTGTCGGTGGCGACAGCAACTTCCCCAAGGACACCGGTTTTGCCCTCAAAGGCTGGACAAAATGTGAAGCCAAGAACGCCGCCGTCTTCATCACCGGCGATTCGGCCACCACCATGGGCAACGTCATGATCACCGGCAAGGACGGCCAGGTCACCACGGTCGACAAGACCTGGAAATACGTCAAGGACGACGCCGGCAAGCTGCGCATCGTGGTCCACCATTCCTCGCTGCCCTACAGCGGCAGCTGAGTGATCCCACCGGCCTGCCCGTGCACGGCAGGCCCGGCACCCCCGCCGGGGGGGCGCCGATTAGACTGCACAGTCCAGCCGGGGGCTTGACAGCGGGCGGCAGGCGCCAGAAACTATGCTGCACTGCACCATGGACATTCACCGCGTCATGAACAGCCAATGGGACCTGGACGACTTGCTGGCCGACCTGCATCACGCCCGCCGACGGGCTGATCTGGGCCGGCTGGCCTTCGTGGCCTATTGCGACGTGCGCCGCTGGGCCCGCGGCGCCGGCCGCGAGGGCCTGGCCGAGCAGGCCACCCGCATCGTCACCGACAGTCCGCACCAGAGCCGCGACGAGTTCCTGGCCCAGATCGACCGGCTCATCGCCTCGCTCGAGGCGCTGCAGACCCCGGCCCCCGACGCCGGCGGCCGCCGCTGCGGCGACCACTCCGCCGAGCACGCCGCCGCCTGAACGGCCGGCAGCCCCGTCATTCCCGCGAACAGCCTGCCCCCGCGAAAGCGGCGGTGGGAATCCACGCGCGGCTTGTGTCGTCAAGACCGACATGAACGCAGCACGTGTCGACGTTTTGCAAAAATAGGAACATATTCCATTGACGTGTCGTCGGTGGCGACATACGCTCACAACCTGTCGCCAAAACAAGCTTTTTGCATCATGACCGACGCCGCCCCCGCTTGGCACCCCGAGCATCCCCACAACCAGCTGCCTGCACTGCCCCCCGCGCACGAGCTGGAGACCCGGGCCGTGCTCAAGGCCTGCATCGAAGCCCGCGCCGCGCTGGCCGAGCTCAAGCAGGCCGCCGAGCTGATCCCCAACCAGGCGATGCTGATCAACACCATCCCGCTGCTGGAAGCCAAAGACAGCTCGGAAATTGAGAACATCGTCACCACGACCGACCAGCTGTTCCAGTACGCACAAGGCCACGACAACGCCGACCCGGCCACCAAAGAAGCCCTGCGCTACCGCACCGCGCTGCACCAAGGCTTTCAGTCGCTCAAGGCCCGGCCGCTGTGCACCGCCACCGCCGTGGACGTCTGTCGCACCCTCAAAGGGGTCGGCATGGACATCCGCCGCACCCCGGGCCCCCAGCTCGCCAACGACCGCACCGGCGAGGTGGTCTACACCCCGCCCGAAGGCGAAGCCCGCCTGCGCGACATGCTGGCCAACTGGGAGCGCTTTCTGCACAACCAGACCGAGCTGGATCCATTGATCCGCATGGCCGTGGGCCACTACCAGTTCGAAGCCATCCACCCGTTCACCGACGGCAACGGCCGCACCGGCCGCGTACTCAACATCCTCTACCTCATCCAGGAAGAGTTGTTGAACCTGCCCATCCTGTACCTCAGCCGCCATGTGATCGCCCACAAGGCCGACTACTACCGCCTGCTGCTCAGCGTCACGCGCGACGACGCTTGGGAGCCCTGGCTGCTCTTCATGCTGCAGGCCGTGGCCGACACCTCCAAATGGACCACCGGCAAGATCGCCGCCATCCGCGCGCTGGCCGAACACACCACCGAACACGTGCGCACGCGCCTGCCCAAGATCTACACCCGTGAGCTGGTGGACGTGATCTTTGAGCAGCCCTATTGCCGCATCGGCAACCTGGTGGACAAAGGCATTGCCCAGCGCCAAGCTGCCTCACGCTACCTGCACGACCTCGCCGCTCTGGGTGTGCTGCGCGAAATGACCTTCGGGAAAGAGAAGCTCTTCATTCACCCCAAGCTCATGCAACTGCTCAGCCGGGACAGCAACGCCTTCCAGTTCTACGCCTGAAAGCGCTAGCGGCTCATCAGCCAGCGACGAGGGTGCCGCTGCGGCCGTGCGCGCTCGGTGGTTAACCACTGATTACACCTGACGGCCATATTTGGGAACAAAATCCCAAAAATGGACCAAGGCTCCTTTCTCGAACGCGCCATCGACCTCGCCGTCGCCCGCCTGTTGCGCCCGCTGTTCCGGGTGCTGCTGCGCCACGGCAAGTCCTACCGGGCGTTCGAAGAGGTGGCCAAACGCACCTATGTCGATGTCGCCCTGAGCGATTTCGGCATTCCCGGCAAGAAGCCCTCGGTCTCGCGCGTGTCCATCCTCTCCGGCCTGACCCGCAAGGAAGTGCAGCGCCTGCTGCAGGCCCCCGCCCTCGAAGACACCGGCACCGGCGAGCGCCGCAACCGCGCGGCCCGGGTGCTCACCGGCTGGCTGCGCGACCCCGACTTTCTCGACCCGCAGGGCGACCCCCTTGCGCTCGACGTCGAAGGCGAGCGTGGCTTTGCCGCCCTGGTCAGGCGCCACAGCGGCGACATGCCCACCCGCGCGGTGCTCGACGAGCTGCTGCGCGTGGGCGCGGTCGACCGCCTGCCCGACGGCCGCATCGTGCTGCTGGCCCGCGGCTACGTGCCGCGCCAGGGCGCGCGCGAAATGGTCGACATCCTCGGTGCCGACGTGGCCGACCTCATCGAAACCATCGACCACAACCTGCACCAGGGCCACCAGGCCCCCCGCTTCCAGCGCAAGGTCATGTACCGCGGCGTGCCGGTGCAGGCCCTGCCCGCCTTCCGTGCCCTGAGCGCCCAACAGGCGCAGGCCCTGCTGGAGCAGCTCGACCGCTGGTTGCAGAGCACCGACAGCACCCCCCCGGCCACCGCCGACGCGCCCGCCGGCGCGCGCGTCGGCATGGGCATCTATTACTTCGAGGAAGTCCCCCTCGACCCCACCCGCAGCCCAGGAGACCCGTCATGAGCTTCCGTCCCATTCCCGTCGCGCTGGGTGCCAGCGCCGCCGCCCTGCTGATCGGCCTGTCCGCCTGCGGCGGTGGTGACGGCGGCATCAGCGGCACCGGCGTCATGCGCCTGTCGCTCACCGATGCGCCCGCCTGCGGCTACGACCAGGTCAACATCACCGTCGAAAAAGTGCGTGTGCACCAGTCGACAGAAGCCGAGGACGACGAGGGCGGCTGGTCGGACGTGGTGCTCACCCCGCCCCTGCGCGTCGACCTGCTCACCCTCACCAACGGCGTGCTCGAAGAGCTGGGCCAGACCGCGCTGCCCGCCGGCCGCTACACCCAGATGCGCCTGGTGCTGGCCCGCAACGGCGGTGCCACTCCGCTGGCCAACTCGGTCGTGCCCACCGGCGGCAGCGAGCGGCCGCTGACCACCCCCAGCGCCCAGCAGAGCGGCCTCAAGCTCAATGTCGACATGGAAGTGCAGCCCGACCAGCTGGCCGACTACGTCATCGACTTCGACGCCTGCAAGTCGGTCGTGCGCGCCGGCAACTCCGGCCTGTACCTGCTCAAGCCCGTGGTCAGCGTCATCCCGCTGCTGTCCGACGCCGGCCAGCGCGTGAGCGGCCACGTCGACCCCGCCATTGCCCTGCCCACCACCACCGTCTCGGTGCAACAGGGCGGCGTGCCCGTGCGGGCCACCGCGCCCCTGCCCGACGGCCGCTTCGAGCTCTACCCCGTGCCGGCCGGCAACTACGAGCTGGTCATCAGCGCTGCCGGCCGCGTCACCGCCGTCATGACCGGCGTGCCGGTGCAGACCACCGCCGCCACCACCGTCAACCAGGCCAGCTTCGCCTTCCTGCCGCCGACGTCGGCAGGCACCACCGTCAACGGCAGTGTCAGCCCCGCCACCGCCACCGTGCGCGCGCTGCAGACCCTCACCGGCGGTCCCACGGTCGAGACCTTCTGGGCCCCGGTCGACGCCGACACCGGCGCCTTCCAGGTCACGCTGCCCCAGGGCGCCCCGGTGCGGACCGCCTACGTGGCCAACGCCACCACCGCCTACACCTTCACCGCCGACGCCGCCGTGGCCGGCCTCTACACGCTGGAAGCCGCGCTGGACGCAGCCGTGCTCACGCAGGCCATCGACACCGCAACGCCGCCCGCCGATGACATCGAGTTCATCTTTCCGTGACGGCCCGGCCGACCCGGCCCCCGGTGCAGCGCATGGCCCTGAGCCATGCGCTGCCAGGCCCGAACCTAGACGCCAGACTCTAGGGAAAACCCGCAATTTGAGGTGTCGCCCCTAGGGCTTTTCGACACACTGTGTGAACACCCGTCTGAAGGTGGTGAGCCCAGGGCCCACCCGCCAGCCGATTCCATCTCATCCACTTTCTGGAGTTCACCATGTCGAACAAGAACCTGTCCACCGTTGCCACCCAGGCCATCGAAGCGTCCGGCATGGCCGCCACCAACGTCATCAACAGCACCCGTTTCGGTGGTGAGCGCGTCATCGGCTACTTCGACGAGCGTTTTGCGACCGCCGTGACCCGCGGCGCGTCGTCGCTGGGCAAGAACGCCCGGACCACCCTGATCGCCAACCAGCAGCGCGTGAGCGGCCTGTATGTGAAAGGCCTGCGCCTGGGCACCGACCGCGCACAGGCCGCCGTGGGCGTGGCCGTGGACCTGGCCACCAAAGGCGTGAGCCTGGTCGCCACCAACGCCCGGCGCCTGGAGCGCAGCGCCAACCTGAACACGCTGGACAAGATCAGCCGCGCCGCCCTGCCCGCCGCCACCTTGCTCAGCAACGTGGCCGTGCGCCTGGAAGAAGGCAGCACCGAGCTCGTCAAACTCGTGGCCGGCAAAACCATGCCCGCCAAAGCCGTGGCCACCCGCAAGCTCAGCGCCTCCAAGCGCAAAGCCGCCAGCACCCGCCGCCAGGTCACCCAGGCCGCCACCGAGCAGGTGGACCAGGCTGTGGCCGCTGGCAAGAAGCTCAAGAAAACCGTCACCAGGACCGCCACCCAAACCGCCAACCAGCAGGTCAAGAAGGTTGTGGCCCAGCGCAAGCAGATCACCCAGCGCGTGAGCCAAGCCGTGGCCGACACCGCCACCCAGACCTCCAACGCCGCACGCCGCGTGGCGCGCAAGGCCGAGCGCGTCGCCGCTGCCGCCTGACCCGGGTCCGTGGGCGGTGGTCAGCCGCCGCCCCCGTTGAGCGGCGCGGGTGCCTGGCCACCACACCCCAAGACCCCATGCCTGCATCCACCGCCATCACCACCCGCCACCTGAGCATCACCGGCCGCGTGCAAGGCGTGGGATACCGCTGGGCCATGGCCCAGCAGGCCGAAGACCTGCGCCTGAGCGGCTGGGTGCGCAACCGCCACGACGGCAGCGTCGAAGCCGTGCTGTGCGGCCCGCCGGCCGCCGTGCAGGCCCTCATCGACTGGGCCCACCAAGGCCCCCCGCTGGCGCGGGTACAGGCCGTGCGGGTGACCGAACTGGAAACCGAAGCGCCCGGCGTGCTCAGGGCGTTTGTGCAGAGGGAGACGGTGTAGACAGCGGAATGCGCTTGCACGGTCCTGGCTGGCGACGAGACAGTCACGGGTGAGGGGGTTCTTCGCCCTGATCAGTTCACGCCCCAGGTGCGTGCCAAAGCCTGCGCGGCCGCCTGCAGGCGCGGAAGGCGCTCTATGGCCTGTGCCAGGCTCATGCGGGCCACGGGTGCCTGCAAAGCCACTGCGCAGCGCGGCGTGCCGCCGTGTTGGGCCGGTACCGGCACGGCCACACACACCAGCCCCTCCACAAACTCCTCGGCATCCACCGAATAGCCGTTCTTGCGGATGCGGCGGAACTCGGCCTCCAGCGCCTCGCGGCTGTCCAGCGTCGTGGCGGTGTAGCGCGCCAGCGGCAGCCCATCCAGCAGCGCGTTGCGCTGGGCCGCAGGCAGGTGCGCCAGCAGCAGCTTGCCGCTGGCCGAGCAGTGGATGGGCACCCGCGTGCCCGGTCGCAGGTTGAACTGCAACGGAAACGCCGATTCGATCCGGTCCAGGTACACCACCTCGGCGCCCGACAGCGCGGTCAGGTTGCAGCTCTCGCCCACGTCGGCCACCAATTGGCGCAGCACCGCGTGCCGAACGCCCTGCTGTGTGCTGCCGGCCAGCGCCGATTCCGACAGGCGCAGCAGGCGCGGCGCCACCGCATAGCGCCGTCCGTCGGGCTCACGGGCCAGCAACTCGCCCGCCTCCAGCTGCCCCAGCAGGCGGTGCACCGTCGGTTTGGGCCAGCCGCTGGCGGCCACTGCCTCGGCCAGGGTCAGCGGCCGGCCTTCGCGCACCAGCACCTCCAGCAGATCGAACAGGCGCAGCCCGGGGCTGGCAGCAGACGTTGGGTTCATGAATCTCTGAATCCGAGACGATTTCACAAAAATTTCCGGAATATTCTGCCGCCCTTCTACAGTGCCACACAAGCACTTTGTCTGCGCCTGTCATGAATCCATCTGCGCTGCCCTTTCGCCATGCCGTCGTCACCGGTGCCTGTGGAGGCCTGGGGCAGGCCCTGGCGCGCGAGCTGCTGGCCGCCGGTGCCCATGTCACACTGGTGGGCCTGAACCGCGATGACTTGCAGACCCTGGCCGACCTGGCCCCCGAGCGCACCGCCATTCACATCGTCGATGTGTCCGACAGCGTCGCCATGCAAGATATGGCGACGCAGGCCATCGCCCGTGCAGGACTGCCCGATCTGGTGGTGGCCAACGCTGGCGTGGCCGGTGGCATGGACACGGCCGATGCCGACGACCTGACCGTCATGCGCCGCATGCTCGAGATCAACCTGCTCGGGCCGGCCACCACTTTTCAGCCCTTCGTGAAGGCCGCGCGCCAGACCCCCGGTGCCCGCTGCGCACTGGTGGGCGTGGCCAGCATCGCCGGCTGGCGCGGCATGCCGGGCAACGGCGCCTACTGCGCCAGCAAGGGCGGCCTGATCCGCTATCTGGAAAGCCTGCGTGCCGAATGCCGCGGCACCGGCCTGAGCGTGCACACCGTCAGCCCGGGCTACCTGCGCACGCCGCTGACGGCGGGCAACCGCTTTGCCATGCCCGGCCTCATGGACGCCGACGTGGCTGCCCGGGCCCTTCTGCAGGGCGTGGCGCGCGGGCGTGAACACATCGTGCTGCCGCGCCACATCGGCTGGCTCTCGCGCCTGCTGGCCTGCCTGCCCGCGCGCTGGCACGACCGCATCCTGCTGCGCCAGCCACGCAAGCCCCGCCCGGGTGAAGCCGGCAGCACCCCCATTCCGGGTCTGACCAGCGGCCAGCCACCGCCGCCCCCGGCCACCTGAACCCGGCATTCATCGATTCCTCAATCACACAACAACAACGATGCGAGACAACCAAGCCCAGGCGACTCCAGCCGCCCTACAGGCCGACACGGCCGCGGTCCCCACCGACCAGATGATCGCCCTCATCGGCGCCGGCCCCTCGGGTCTGGCCGGTGCGCGCAACCTGCAAAAGCTCGGCATCCCCTTTCAGGGCTTCGAGGCGTACAGCGATGTCGGCGGCCTGTGGAACATCGCCAACCCGCGCTCCACAGTCTACGAATCGGCGCACCTGATCTCCAGCAAACGCACCACCGAGTTCACCGAGTTCCCCATGCCCGAGGGCACGGCCGACTACCCCAGCCACCGCGAGCTGTGCCGCTACTTCAGCGACTTTGCCGATCACTTCGACCTGCGCCGGCACTTTCGCTTCAACACCCGCGTGCTGCGCGTGGAGCCGGTCAACGACCAGCCCGAATCGCCCTGGCGCGTGACCGTGCAGAACCCCGATGGCAGCCAGGACAGCGCCGTCTACAAAGGCGTGGTCATCGCCAACGGCACCCTGGCCGAGCCCAACATGCCCGCGTTCGAAGGCCGGTTCGACGGCCAGTTGCTACACACCTCGGCCTACAAGCATGCCGAGCAGTTCAAGGGCCAGCGCGTGCTCATCGTCGGCGCCGGCAACTCGGGCTGCGACATCGCGGTCGATGCGGTGCACTACGCCGCCAGCGTCGACATCTCGGTGCGCCGGGGCTACTACTTCGTGCCCAAGTACGTCTTCGGCAAACCGGCCGACACGCTGGGCGGCAAGAAGCCGCTGCCGCCCTGGCTCAAGCAGAAGGTCGACAGCGTCGTGCTCAAGTGGTTCACCGGTGACCCCACGCGCTTCGGTTTCCCCAAGCCCGAGTACAAGATGTACGAGTCGCACCCGGTGGTCAACTCGCTCATCCTGCACCACCTGGGGCATGGCGACATCCGCGTGCGGCCCGACATCGCCCGCTTCGATGGCCACACCGTGCACTTCAAGGACGGCACGCAGCAGGACTACGACATGGTGCTGGCGGCCACCGGCTACAAGCTGCACTATCCCTTCATCGACCATGCCCACCTCAACTGGCAGGGCATGGCACCGCGGCTGCACCTGAACATCTTTGCCCCGCGCTGGCGGCGCCTGGCCGTGCTGGGCATGATCGAGGCCAGCGGCATCGGCTGGCAGGGCCGCTACGAACAGGCCGAGCTGGTGGCCCGTTTCTTCAAGGGGCTGGATGGCGCCACACCTGCCGCGCAGCGCTTCGAGGCCGCCATCCAGGGGCCGCCGCCGGATATGTCCGGTGGCTTCAAGTACCTCAAGCTCGAACGCATGGCGTACTACGTCCACAAGGACACCTACCGCGCTGCCCTGCGCAACGCCGCGGCCGCGCTGGCCTGACCCCACCGGGAGACCCTCATGCTGCCTGTGGACGAGATCCAGCTGAACTTCAACCCCGCCTCGCTGGCGCTGCTCAATGCGGTGCTGGGCTTCCTCATGTTCGGCATCGCGCTGGACACCCGCATCGACGACTTCCGGCGCGTGCTGCGCATGCCCTGGGCCATCTCCGTGGGCATTGCGGCGCAGTTCATCGTGCTGCCGGCCGTCACCTACGTGCTGACGCGTCTGCTGGGCGTCGGCCCCAGCATCGCGCTGGGCATGATCCTGGTGGCCTGCTGCCCGCCGGGCAACGTCTCCAACATCCTCACCTTCCGGGCCAAGGGCAATGTAGCGCTGTCGGTGTCCATGACGGCCATCTCCAACGCGATTGCCATCGTGGTCATGCCGCTGAACTTCGCGTTCTGGGGCAGCCTGCACCCCGAAGCCTCGGTGCTGCTCAAGACCATCGCGCTGGACCCGCTGGAGATGGTGGGTCACATCGTCGCCATCATCGGTCTGCCCTTCGTGCTGGGCCTGTGGTGCGCGCACCGTTTCCCGGCCTTCACCGCCCGCGTCAAGCGCGGGGTCAGCATCTTCAGCTTTGTCGCGCTCATCGGCTTCATCATCGGCGCCATCGCCGGCAACTGGCGCTTCTTCCTGGACTACGTGGGCCTGGTGCTGCTGGCCGTGGTCATCCACGACGCCCTGGCCTTCGGCACCGGCTACGTCTGCGCCCGCGCCACCGGCCTGCAGGACTATGACCGCCGCGCCGTCAGCATCGAGGTCGGCATCCGCAACGCCGGCCTGGGCCTGGTGCTCATCTTCAGCTTCTTCGGGGGTCTGGGTGGCATGGCCGTGGTGGCTGGCGTCTGGGGCTTCTGGGACATCATCGCCGGCCTGGCGCTGGCCGAATGGTGGGGCCGCCGTCAGCCCCAGGGCGTCCCTACCGAACAGACCGCACAAGCATGAACACCACCCACCCAGCGCCGAGCACCCCACGCGCGCGGCGCATCCTCATCACCGGTGCCGACGGCTTTCTGGGCCGTGGCCTGGTGGCCGCGCTGGCCCGCCGACCAGAGACTGACACCATCGTTGCACTGGACGTGCGCGAGGTGCCCGCCGAGCGCCAGCAGCCCGGCGTCACCTACCGCGTGCAGGATGTGCGCGACCCGGCCCTGGCCAGCACCCTGCAGGCACACGCCATCGACACCGTGGTGCACCTGGCCTCCATCGTCACCCCGGGGCGCGATTCCAATCGCGCCTTCGAATACGACGTGGACGTCAATGGCACCCGCAACGTGCTCACCGCCTGCGTATCGCAGGGCGTGCGGCATGTGGTGGTGTCCTCCAGCGGCGCGGCCTACGGCTACCACGCCGACAACCCCGCCTGGCTGACCGAAGCGCACCCGCTGCGCGGCAACGAAAGCTTTGCCTACGCACACCACAAGCGCCTGGTCGAAGAGATGCTGGCGCAGTGGCGCACCGACCACCCGCAGCTCGCGCAGACCGTGCTGCGCATCGGCACCATCCTGGGCGAGCGGGTCGACAACCAGATCACCGCCCTGTTTGAAAAACCCCGCCTGCTGGCCGTGCGCGGCAGCGACAGCCCCTTCGTCTTCATCTGGGACGAAGACGTGGCCGGCGCCATCGCCCATGCGCTGGACGGTGCCCCACCCGGTTGCTACAACCTGGCCGGCGACGGCGCACTCACCATCCACCGGATCGCCGCCCGCCTGGGCAAGCGCACGCGCGATCTGCCCGCCGGCCTGCTCACCGCGGCCCTGGCCGTGGGCTCACGCCTGGGCCTCACGCGCTACGGCCCCGAACAGCTGGACTTCCTGCGCTACCGCCCGGTGCTGCTCAACACCGCCCTCAAGACCGTGTTCGGCTATACACCGCGCAAGACCAGCGCGCAGGCGCTGGATGGCTTCATCCTGGCGCGTGCGCAGCAGGGCCGGCCGGTGCATGTGGGCGCACTGCCCGGCCCGCAGGCCCCTTATCAGGCCAAGGCATGAGCGCGCCCACCCACCTCTCGCGCGGCGACCTGCTGCGCGCCCTGGGTGTCATCGTCATCTGGGGGCTCAACTTCGTCGTCATGAAGATCGGTCTGCAGTCACTCAGCCCCATGATGCTGGGCGCCCTGCGCTTTGCTGCGGCCTCGTTGCCTTTTCTGCTCTTCGTGGGCCGCCCCGCGCTGCCCTGGCGCTTCATCGTGGCCTATGGCCTGGCGCAAGGCGTGGGGCAGTTCGGCCTGCTGTTCCTGGGCCTGCACCTGGGCATGACGGCGGGCATGGCCTCGGTCGTCATGCAGACGCAGGCCTTCTTCACCCTCATCATGGCCGCTGCCTTCATGGGCGAACGCGCCCGCCCCACCCAATGGCTGGGGCTGGTCATTGCGTTTGGCGGCCTGCTCATGATCGCCGGCGCCCATGGCGAAGGCGCCCGCCAGATGACCCTGGCCGGCTTCGTGCTCACGCTGGGCGCGGCCTTCATGTGGGCCGTGTCCAACCTGGTGGCCCGCCGCGCCGCACAGGCCGGCGCCTACGAGCCGTTCCCCTTCATCGTCTGGAGCAGCCTGGTACCCATCGTGCCCTTCCTGCTGCTGTCGGCCTGGGTGGACGGCACCACCAGCATGGCGCAGCAGCTGGCCGGCTTTGACGGCCGCGCATTGTTTGCGGTGCTCTTCCTGGCCCTGCTGGCCACGCTGCTGGCCTACAGCCTGTGGACCAAGCTGCTGCAACGCCACCCGGCCGGGCGCGTCACGCCGTTCTCGTTGCTGGTGCCGGTGGTCGGCCTGGTGGCCGCCATGACATTCCTGGGCGAGGTGCCCACCCCCCTGCAATGGGCCGGCACCGCCACCGTGCTGGCCGGCATGGTGGTCAACCAGAGCGGCGGCTGGCGCATGCTCGTGCGGCGGCAGAATGCCACCGGATGAGCCCCTCGCACACCATCACCCGCCACCTGCGCATCACCGGCCGCGTGCAAGGTGTGTATTACCGCGCCAGCATGACGGAAGAAGCCACTCGCCTGGGCCTGCAAGGCTGGGTGCGCAACCGTCTGGACGGCAGCGTCGAAGCCCTAGCCCAAGGCCCGGCCAGCGCCGTGCAAGCCCTGATCGACTGGGCCCACCAGGGGCCGCGGAATGCGCGGGTGGATGAGGTGCTGGTGATGGAGGTTGACGATGGCGTGAACTGCAGCGGGTTTGTGCAGCGGGAGACGATTTAACTGTATATCTGTTCAGGGGGACAGATTGGCGACATAATGTCGTCGATTATTCCCGCCTGAACATCATGATTCTCACCACCGCCGACGACCAGCCAGCCCTGAAGTACCTGAATGCAGCCCAAGCTGCATGGCCCGCCCTCGACATGGCGCGGCATTTCGGGGTCTCGCTAAGAACTCTCCAGCGCTGGAAGGCGGGAGAGATTGTTCCTCCCCGACACGTGGTGGCTGAGCTCCAGCGCCTGCTGGACTTTGGTGTGTCGAAAGCGCCGATGGGTGACTTCCGCTTCATCGATCTCTTTGCCGGGATCGGTGGCATCCGTCAGGCCTTTGAGTCCATCGGCGGCGAGTGCGTGTTCACGAGCGAGTGGGACGAGTACGCCCAGAAAACCTATGCCGAAAACTATCCGGGCGGCCACCCGATCAATGGGGACATCACCAAGATAGAGGCGAGCGAAATTCCTGATCACGACGTCCTGCTCGGAGGCTTTCCATGTCAGCCCTTCTCGATTGCCGGAGTGTCAAAGAAGAATGCACTCGGCCGCGCTCACGGTTTCCAGGATGAAACACAAGGCACCTTGTTCTTTGACGTGGCACGCATCATCGACGAGAAGCGTCCCAAGGCGTTCCTTTTGGAGAACGTGAAGAACCTGCAGTCCCATGACAAGGGCAGGACGTTTGACGTGATTCAGCGCACCCTGAAGGACGAACTGGGTTACCAGATCCACTGCAAGGTGATCGATGGCGCCCACTTCGTACCGCAGCACCGGGAACGTATCCTGATTGTCGGCTTCCGTGATCCGGTCATCTTCGACTGGGACATGGTGGACCTGCCTCCCAAGGGCTCGCATCTGCTGGGAGAGATCCTCCACCGCGGAAAAGACGAACCGTTCATTGAGGCCGATGGTGACAAGTACTTTGACCACAAGGCCGGGCGCGTGCTGGACAAGTACACGCTGACTGACAAGCTCTGGGCCTATCTGCAGGACTACAAGAAGAAGCATCAGGCCGCTGGAAACGGCTTTGGCTTCGGGCTGGTGACTCCCGACAGCGTGACCCGAACGCTGTCCGCCCGCTACTACAAGGACGGCTCGGAGATCCTTGTGAGCCAGGGAAGCAAGAAGAACCCGCGACGACTCACTCCCCGGGAGTGCGCGCGTCTGATGGGTTTTCCTGATTCCTTCAAGATTCCGGTTTCCGATACTCGTGCCTACAAGCAGTTTGGCAACTCGGTTGTTGTGCCTGTCATGGAAGCAGTGGCTCGTGCGATGCAACCGATAATTTTGGGATCTTTAAACCAAGTGATTGATGAAAGAATGGTCGCTTGAGATATTTGAATAATGACCGACATCGTTGATGCGGCGACACGAAGCCGGATGATGTCCGGTATTCGAGGGAAGAACACCAAGCCTGAACTCTTGGTTAGGAGCCTGCTGCATCAACGAGGTTTCCGTTTCCGTTTGCATCGGAAAGATTTGCCCGGTAAACCAGATATCGTCCTGCCTCGGCATAAGGCAGTCATTTTTGTGAACGGCTGCTTCTGGCACGGTCACTCGTGCAGATTATTTAAAACCCCCTCCACGAACACTGACTCTTGGATTAAAAAAATTCGAGAGAATCAGAACCGGGACGAAAGATGCTTGAAAGCACTACTTGGTGCTGGTTGGCGCGTTGCAGTCATCTGGGAGTGTGCATTGAAAGGTCAAGACTCGGATATTGCCGGCACGATAAATCAGATTTCTGAGTGGATAGTGGATGGAGGTGATTGGATGGAAGTGCAGGGGAAAGAGAAATGACAAAGATGTCGTCATATTTTTCTGGATTTGCCGCCAAACTTCTAAGCGCAGTTGATGCAACAAAGGCCTCAAATCAGCACGAAATTGGATCTAATAAATTCACTGCAATTCTCGGTAACCCGGGGGCGGAGAAAATTAGATATAAAGCTAGGTATATAAAATTTGAAGATGTAGGCGAGCCGGAGTCTTTAATCGACGAGGTCACATACTACGATACTAGACTCAATAAAACTGGTAGATCGCCTGAATATCGCCTTTACTACAAGAGCAATAGCGTTACCAAAAATTTGCGTGCGGGTGATCTGTGTATAGTTGCCAAGGCAATTGATGGAACGCTATTTATTATCTTTGCTGGCGTTGGCTCGATGCATCAGCGTCGCCTATGCCACTTGTTCGACTTAAAGTTAAACAATGCTGCGTTGGAGATTGATAATTCAGTTAGTAAAAAAACGCTTGATTTGACAAGGGTTTACCTGTTGGAGGCTCTGGGAATTCAAGCAGTGGAGCCTGCTGATGATTTGGCAGAGCGGGCGGTGGAGAAATTTAAGGGCCAGTTTCCAAGTACCAAAGATTTTTCGGATTTTGCTCGACTCAGTCTCGAGAACGAGTTGACCGTGCATGATGATCCCGATTTTGCTTTGGAATCATGGATGGAACAGGAGGAAAGAATTTTCCGGGCCTTTGAAAAGAGAATTTTGGAGTCAAAAATAAAGAGCGGATTTGCTGGAATTGATGAGTTTATTTCCTTCTCTCTTTCGGTGCAAAATCGAAGGAAATCTCGGGTCGGGCATGCATTTGAGAATCACATCGAGGCTGCTTTGAAGGCGCTCGGTGTCAAGTATGTCCGTGGTGCAAGAACCGAGCGAAATTCGCGTCCTGACTTCCTCTTTCCAAGTGTGAAATCATATCGAGATTTGAGTGTGGGATCACCGCCATTGAGGATGCTTGCCGCAAAAACTACATGCAAAGACCGATGGCGTCAGGTCTTGTCGGAGGCAGACAGAATCCCAACGAAGCACCTAATCACACTTGAGCCCGCCATATCGGAAAATCAAACTTCCGAAATGAAAGTTCAAGGCCTTCAACTCGTAGCTACCTCCTCGGTGAGGGCTACATATACGGAGTGTCAGAAAAACTGGATACTCACTTTTGGTGATTTTGTAAAGCTAGTAACTAGTTCTTGATGGTTTGATTGCAGTACGGATGCATCAGTTGACAGTTCTCGTCGCTCCCATTTCCGCCATCTGCTACTCGAATTTTGTGATCGTAAGACACAGACTTTGAAGGATGCAAGAACCCTGAGCATTCAGGACACTTCAATGCAGAGGCAAGCGCCTGACGGATGTAAGTGGCACTCTTTGTGTCGTCGCTGAATCTTATTGCAGCGTGATCGACCTCATTCTCTGACAACAAGACTTCAGATTTGAGGCCTGCTGCAGACACCAGATCTTCTCTAGTCATCACTTCGTCATTCGCAAATTTTCGAATCATTGTTTCAAAAAGCTTGGCAATTACTTCTACCCGTTTTGTACTTCGGGTCTGCTGAGCTATTGATGCAAGAAGGCGCTTGTTTGCAATAATAAATGGCTCCATCTCTCCTCTGGCCTTTGAGAAGATGCGAAAGAATGCTACATCGTTATTTGCCAACTTCTCTGCGATTAGAAAGGCAATTCCCATGAATAGAGATGGGGAGTGTCGTCCACTTGGGCCATAGAAATAGACTGCTGGGTGCAGCCCCAAGCTCCCATCCTTGTTGCCGGTGATTCTGCTGGTTAATTTTAACGTCTGTCTCAAAGCCTTGACGGTTTCGCTACCATCTTCGTCGTCATGTAGTTTGTCTATCTCAATAACGCCTTGCTGAGTTCGGGTCGCGAACTGGACATAGCTTATTAGAAGCTCAAGCGCTGAACGTATTCCAGCACTTCCACCGAATGGAAGATCTAGTGTTTTGACGGGGTTTTGTGTATCGGGCTCAAATAGAAGCGAAAAAACTTCCTTTGAGTTTTGCTCTATGTCCCTTTTGAACTCGGACGAAAAGCGGGTCCAGTATTTGTGGCCTGAGCCAGCACGAATGATACTCCGCGCAGCGATCGCAGTGCTTTTTCTCCGGTTTTTGATTAGTAGTTCTTCAACTGAGTCGAGCGGTGTTCCCTGTGTATTTATCTTGTAGAAAGAGCTTTCGGCTTTTTCTGCATTGCCTTCCACCCATTGCACTCGCAGTGAGCGTCGCGCCATGTTGCTGGCTCGTCTTAGTGAGTCTGAATCAGGGGTTGCATTAGCAGTGAGCAAACCCTTGAGATACTGATATGAACCTATGCGTTTTTCTACAAGTCTTCTCGTGGTTTGAGCGGCACGCTTCTGAGAATCGGATATGTTTGGTCCAAAGAATTGAACCGATATATGTTTATCGCCATAATCGTCTTCTATCCACGCACGAAGCGCGCTCAGTCGATGTCCCCCGTCAATTACGAAAAGATGTTGCTTAGATGGCCATAGAATTACGGCGGGAATTAATTCATTGTCGACAAAAGATTCTATTAGCTGAACAACTTGTTCTGGCGACCAGTGGTTTGTTTCTCGCTGAAAATCTGGTTTTCTAAGATTGGGGAGAATTAGCGAGTCACCTCCGAGGGACTGAAGATGCACGGTTTCAAATTTATCAGCGGACAGGCCTTGCTCTGAATCGTCAGGCAAGACAGCGAAGTCGGCTCTCGGAATCATTGCATCAAGATTTACATATCGACTCATTCGGAATCCTTGTAGACGTACCTAAAAGCTGAGAAATCTCCGGATACCAGTGCTTTTTCTGCAAACGTCTGTGAGTCGGCTAACAGCCGGTGTCGCCCGAAGAAACAACGGAGAGAAGGTCTTGTAGCATGGTGTCCGAGTGCGATAGCACTATACGCTTTGTTCGGACATGGCCATACTGACGTCAACATGCTCTGCTAGCCGCGTCACACTCTCTTAAGGATGTCTGGACTCTCTCCCGACTTGAGCTGCTACTTCTGCAGTTCGCTGCCCTACACACGTGGTTGCTAATGGCGAGGCACCAGGTCTGTCGGCATATAAAGAGTAACCTTGTATCTTAGGGCAGAGGAGCGAATGACCATTCAACTACCACCACCTGCTTCAGCGAGGCGTCTTTTACTTTGACCATGGCCGAACCCTGATGTTTAACGAGATTCCACTACTGCTAAGCAAGGAGTTGAACCCGGGCAACTGGAACTCAGGTCACGTACTCCTACCGGAAACATGAGCGCATTTCCTGCTCTTCAACTCTTCCCAGTAGCATTGGTGGTGATGAGATCACTCATCATGCGGAGTGTGGCATTAACCGTGACCTTTTTGCGCGTGATCAAAAACTGGTTGGCTCCAAAGCGGCACCATTCACGTACCACGGACGAGTAGCGTATGAGTCACACCAGGGGAGTCAGCCAATGAGTGTGACCTTCCGACTAGCTGATTGACAGCGCCCTCGTCCCCTCCGAAGCCGCATCAATCGCCCCCGCCACATAACCCGGGAACAGCGTCGACCATTCACTGGCAATGCCGGTGATCCGTCCTTGCCATGGGCCATCCCCCGGGGCCGCTGGCGGGGCGGGGGCGTGACCGCCCGCCGACACCGTGTCTGCGGGTGTCGCCGTGAAGGCGTCGGTGGACCAGTCCTTCAGCCACTCTGCCGTCGGGTGTAATGCTTCTGGCCCGAACAGGCGACCCATCTGTGCGCGGCACAGGTCGATGAGCGCCTCGGCCGGTATGCGTTGCCGGGTGGCGGCAGCCACGCCGATGAAGCCGAAGATGGCCCCCATGCCCTCACCAGCGGGTGAGGCGTCGTGTATCTCGACCATGGGGCCGGCGTAGCTGCGTGCGCTGCCTGCCAGCCTTTGCGCCCGCCAGAAAGGCTGCGGGTACACCGCCACGTACTTGGCATGCGGCGCCATCCAGGTGGGGCAGTCGGCCCAGGCACGGGCCAGCGGGTCCGGCAACGGTGGCTCGAATGTGATGCGCTCAGCCACCAGGCGCGGCGGCAGGGCCAGCAGCACATGCCGGGCGAAGATGTGGTGCACTTCTCCACCCTCGGTCACCGACTCGACCCGCGTGTCCGTCTCCGTCAACCGCTCGATGCGGCGCACGCCATGGCCCGTGCGGATCTTCTCGCCCGGCACCCGCGCCGCCAGCGCATCCACCAGGCGGGCCATGCCGCCGTCAATGCGCATGGACGGCGTTGATTCGCCCTGCAGTCCATCAAGGTGGCGCACGGGCGCCGTGGCGCTCTGCTCGAACACCATCATGCCCGCCTCATGCTGGGGGAAGGTGCGCAGGCCCAGCGCGCGGACCACCTCGTCCAGTTGTGGCTGCATGTCGGGCCAGTACCAGGTGGCCCCCAGGTCAAAACGGGCCTCGCCCGCCGATTCGGACAGCAGGCGTCCGCCCAGCCGGGTGCGGGCCTCCAGTACCACGTAGTCGTGCAGGCCGGCCTGCTCCAGCCGATGGGCCGCATACAGGCCGCTCAGGCCCCCACCCACGATGACCACCGATGTTCTGTTCATGCCAAAAAACGTTCTCCGTGCATTGCCGACAATATAGGCTTGCTTGAGTACACCCAATGAGTGCCATGGAGCCGCCCCGCCCCCTGCTCTACACCTACCGCCGTTGCCCCTACGCGATGCGCGCACGCATGGCCTTGCTGGGGGCGGGCATCGCGTTCGACGCGCATGAGATCGTCCTGCGCGACAAACCCGCCGCGATGCTGGCCGCCTCACCCAAGGGCACGGTGCCCGTGCTGATGCTGCCCAGTGGCCAGGTGCTGGAGCAGAGCTGGGACATCGTGCAATGGGCACTGACCCATGAAAGCGCGGATGCCGAAGCGCAGGCCTGGTGGAGCAGGGCGCAGACCCCGGAAAACCTGAGCCTGCTGCGCCGCAACGACGGCGATTTCAAACACCACCTGGACCGCTACAAGTACCCTGAACGCTTCGCGCAGGACAGCGCATCAACGGAGGTAACGGCCGGCCCGCGGGCTTACCATCGTGAGCAAGCGGTGGCCGAGCTGTTGCAGGAACTGGAGCATCGCCTGGCCACTCACGACTTTCTGGGTGGCGCACAGCCTTGCGCGGCTGACATCGGCATCTTCCCCTTCGTCAGGCAATTCGCCGCCGTGGACCCGGCGTGGTTCAGCGCGCTACCCCTCGCGCGCGTTCAGGCGTGGCTGACCCACTGGCTGCAGAGCCCCCTGTTTGATGCGTGCATGCAGAAGTTGCCCGGCCATGCGGCAGTGCGTTACCCCGGCAGCCGGTGACCACGCTGCGGCGGGTCTTCGCCCTGGCCAAGCAGTGCCGTCAGCGGCACCGCCTCAACCTTGGCCCTCCACCCGAAATATTCCTGGATTCGCAGGAAATGTAGCCACTGGGCATAGAAAACATGAGCATGTTCCTTTGATCGCAGGAACTTGGTTGACAGAACGAACTGACTTGTTGAAAATTCCTGCGTTCGAAGGAATCGTTTGGGACACCCCACGGATTTTCAGGGATGGTTCCTATGAATGCAGGAATATTTATGAACATCACTTTGACCTCCGTACTGGACGCCGGCGTTGCCGTCAGAACGCTGCGCAAGCGGGCAGGTATTCGCATCGACGACTTCGCACTCGCCGCTGGGGTGAGCAAGCAGTTCATGACCGACCTGGAAAATGGCAAGGCGACCATCCAGATGGGAATGGTCCTGCAACTGTTGCATCGCCTTGGGGTGAAGCTCGCCCTGGAGCTTCCGGACTCGGAAGGAGCTTCCTACAGAGACGAAATGAGCAAGGCGTTGTCGCGTCAGGCGCTTCGTACCAACCCAAGGAGACGAACGAACCAGAAGCGCCCCGTCCCGGCGAACGACCGTGGGTCAAGAGGGGCCGACCCTGAGACAGGAGACCCCGATGCCTGATGCAGAGACAGAGCAGCTGCCTCAGGGAGGACGACGCCTCGGAATCTTCATCAATCAGGTGCAAGTGGCCACCCTCCATGAGGACAACGACCTTTGGACGCTTGCGTATCTGCCGTCATGGGCCACCCGGGAGGACAGCTTCGACCTTTGCCCCGCGCTGCCTCGCACCCAGCGGCTGAACCGTGATGGCGCCACGCTACGCCCGGTGCAATGGTATTTCGACAACCTGTTGCCCGAAGAGAAGCTCCGGGAGCTCATCGCCGCCGATGCAAAGCTGCGCAATCACGACGATGCCTTTGCGCTGCTGGAATACCTGGGAGCCGAGTCTGCAGGTTCGTTGACGCTGATTCCCGAGGGTCAGGAGCCTTCGGCCCATCGTGCTCTGAAGCCACTGCCTTATGAAGAGCTGAGCCGGCGTATCCAGGAACTGCCACGCTCCACCCTGACGAAGGAAGCACCCAAGCGAATGTCCTTGGCAGGCGCACAACACAAGATGTTGGCGGTGCTCAAGGGCCAGGACATCTATGAGCCTGTGGGCTCCACGCCGTCGACGCACATCCTCAAGCCAGACCATCCTTCCAGCGAAACCTACCCCGCATCGGCTTACCTGGAATGGCTCACCATGAAGCTGGCGCACGCGGCCCGGCTTGATGTGCCGACGGTGGAGCTCTTGCATGTGCCTCAGCCGGTTTACGCCATCGAACGGTTCGATCGCCGCTTTGACCCGGCCGAGCTTGCACCACAGACCGCCGAAAGGCCTCCCGATGTGCAGCGCGTCCACGTCATCGACGCGTGCCAGCTGCTCAACAAATCGCGCGTGTTCAAGTACGGGAAGAGCGTACAGGTCCTGCGAGAGATTTCACTGGCTTGCTCGGACAAGCTCACGACACCTGTGCTGCTCTTTCGATGGCTGGTTTTCAACCTGCTGGTGGCCAACGACGATTGCCACCTGAAGAACCTGTCGTTCCTGGTCAGCCCGGGGCGCGTCGACCTGTCACCGCACTATGACTTGCTGGCCACCGGGGTCTACCACACGCGCGCGTTCGCCGATGACCACGGCCTGTGGCCACACGTGCCGCTGGCCATTCACCTGTCGCAGGAAGTCGTTCGGTTGGATCAGGTGACGCCCGAGGCGGTACTGGCCGCTGGCCACTTGCTGGGGGTGCCTGAAAGACTGGCCATCCGGACAGTCCATGATGTCGTCACCCGCGTTCTGGGTGCCTTCGATGCCTTCTATGCAGAACACTATCCCACGGAAGAGGGCTTGCTGCCGCAGCTCAGGTCTCGGGGCCTGAAGGCCGACGCAGCCGGCATAGCCGAGAGCGGGGCTGTAGACAGAGGAGCTTCACAAGACGTCCTCAAAGGAGCCAAAACCGAGCCGCCGCCTCCCCAGGAAAGAGCGCAGCGGCTGAAAATCCTGAGAGTGCTTCGCCACATCGTGTTGCCGGAGATGGTTGCCAGACTTCTACCTTAGGGGCAGAGTCAGCGTCCCCGTGCGTTCACCCAGGGGACACTGCCGTGGCGTGAAACCCATGAGTTTCTCAGCTTATGGGTGGCGCCACAAAAACGGTCAAACGTCAATGTTCCCCGCCCGCAGCGCATTGGTCTCAATGAAGTCCCTGCGTGGCTCCACCTCATCGCCCATCAGCATGGTGAACACGCGGTCGGCTTCGATGGCGTCGTCGATCTGCACGCGCAGCAGGCGGCGGACCTGCGGGTCCATGGTGGTTTCCCACAGCTGCTCGGGGTTCATCTCGCCCAGGCCCTTGTAGCGCTGGCGGGCGGTGGTGCGTTCGGCTTCGCCGATCAGCCAGGCCATGGCCTGGCGGAAGTCGCCCACCTTTTCCTCGCGCTGCTTGTCGCCCTCACCACGGCTGACCTTGGCGCCTTCGCCCAACAGGTCGCGGAAGGTCTCGGCCGCGGTGGCCAGCGCGGCGTAGTCGGCACCGTGCACGAAGTCCTGCGTGATGATGCTGCTCTTGATGTTGCCGTGGTGGCGGCGGCTGATGCGCAGGATGGGTTTGTCGGTGCGCACGTCGAACTCGCCGGCCACCTCGGCCGGCACGCCGGTGGTGGACAGCTCGCGCAGCTTGGCCTGCAGGGCCACGGCGCTGGCCTCGGCCTCCTCCACCGTGTCCAGCTTGATGCTCACGCCGTCGGCCATGGCGCGCAGGGCCTCGGCGTCCATGAAGTTGGACAGGCGGTCGATCACGCGCTCGGCCACCTGGTGCTTGCGCGCCAGCTCGGCCAGGGTGTCGCCATCGAGCACCGTGGGCTGGGCGCCGCCGGTGTGCACCTTCGCGTCCTTCAGGGCCACGCGCAGCAGGAACTGGTCCAGCGCCGGGCCGTCTTTCAGGTACAGCTCTTCCTTGCCGGACTTGACCTTGTACAGCGGCGGCTGCGCAATGTAGATGTGGCCGCGCTCGACCAGCTCGGGCATCTGGCGGTAGAAGAAGGTCAGCAGCAGGGTGCGGATGTGGGCGCCGTCGACGTCGGCGTCGGTCATGATGATGATGCGGTGGTAGCGCAGCTTGGCGACGTCGAAGTCGTCGGCGCCGCTCTTGCCGTTGCCATTGCCGTAACCGTCACCGCCGGCCTTGCCGATGCCGGTGCCCAGCGCGGTGATGAGGGTGAGGATTTCGTTGGAGGTCAGCAGCTTTTCGTAGCGCGCCTTTTCCACGTTCAGGATCTTGCCGCGCAGCGGCAGGATGGCCTGGAACTTGCGGTCGCGGCCCTGCTTGGCCGAGCCGCCGGCCGAGTCGCCCTCGACGATGTAGATCTCGCACAGGGCGGGGTCTTTCTCCTGGCAGTCGGCCAGCTTGCCGGGCAGGCCCAGGCCGTCCAGCACGCCTTTGCGGCGGGTCATTTCGCGCGCCTTGCGCGCGGCCTCGCGGGCCTTGGCGGCCTCGACGATCTTGCCGCAGATGATCTTGGCGTCGTTCGGCTTTTCCTGCAGGTAGTCAGTCAGCAGCCGGGCCACCACGTCTTCCACCGGGCCGCGCACTTCGCTGCTGACCAGCTTGTCCTTGGTCTGGCTGGAGAACTTGGGCTCGGGCACCTTGACCGAGAGCACGCAGCACAGGCCTTCGCGCATGTCGTCACCGCTGATCTCGACCTTGGCCTTCTTGGCCAGCTCGTTCTCTTCGATGTACTTGTTGATGACGCGGGTCATGGCCGCGCGCAGGCCGGTCAGGTGGGTGCCGCCGTCGCGCTGCGGGATGTTGTTGGTGAAGCACAGCACCTGCTCGTTGTAGCCGCTGTTCCACTGCATGGCCACCTCGACACCGATGTGGGTGCCCTGGTCGCTCTGGCGCTCGCCCAGCGCGTGGAAGATGTTGGGGTGCAGGGTCTGCTTGCCCTTGTTGATGAACTCGACAAAGCCCTTCACACCGCCGGCGCCCGAGAAGTCGTCTTCCTTGCCGCTGCGCTCGTCGATCAGGCGGATGCGCACGCCGTTGTTCAGGTAGGACAGCTCGCGCAGGCGCTTGGCCAGGATCTCGTAGTGGAACTCGTGGTTCTCCTTGAAGATCTCGGTGTCGGGCAGGAAGTGCACCTCGGTGCCGCGCTTCTCGGTGGCGCCGGTGACCTTCATGGGCGAGATTTCCACGCCGTCGCGCGTCTCGACGATGCGGTTCTGCACGAAGCCGCGCGCAAACTCGATCTGGTGCACCTGGCCCTCGCGGCGCACCGTCAGGCGCAGCCAGACCGACAGCGCGTTCACGCAGGACACGCCCACGCCGTGCAGGCCGCCCGAGACCTTGTAGCTGTTCTGGTTGAACTTGCCGCCGGCGTGCAGCTCGGTCAGCGCAATCTCGGCCGCCGAGCGCTTGGGTTCGTGCTTGTCGTCCATCTTCACCCCGGTCGGGATGCCGCGGCCGTTGTCGGTGACGCTGATGGAGTTGTCGGTGTGGATGGTGACGACGATGTCGTCGCAGTGGCCGGCCAGCGCCTCGTCGATGGAGTTGTCCACCACCTCGAACACCAGGTGGTGCAGGCCGGTGCCATCGCTTGTGTCGCCGATGTACATGCCCGGGCGCTTGCGCACCGCCTCCAGGCCTTCCAGGATCTGGATGGCACCCTCGCCATACCCCTCGCTCGCACCGGCCTGGTTGGTGTCGATCTTGGGCTGGAAATTGGAGCTGTCGGCGCCCGCTTCACCGGTGTGGACGGCATCGGTTCCGGATTCGGCGGGCTTGTTGGCTTCGGACATGGTGAATTTCTCTGACTTCTAGAAACGCCAAACCCGCTGGTCAGCGGGTTGGTCTGCAAGGGGACTGCGTGTGCTGCGGATCAGATCCGCATAGGCATGACCACGTATTTGAATGCGTTGTCGTCGGGGTTGGTGACCAGCGCCGAGCTGTTGCCATCGGCCAGCTCGATGCGGACCATGTCCTGGCCCATGTTCTGCAGCGCGTCGATCAGGTAGGTCACGTTGAAGCCGATCTCGATCGCGTCGCCGCCGTAGTCGATGTCGAGTTCGTCGACCGCCTCTTCCTGCTCGGCGTTGCTGGACGCCACGCGCAGGGTGCCGGGTTCGATGTTCAGGCGCACGCCCTTGAACTTCTCGCTCGTCATGATGGCGGTGCGCTGCAGGCTGGACAGCAGCGGCGCGCGACCCAGGGTGACGATGTTCTTGTGGTTCTTGGGGATGACACGGTTGTAGTCGGGGAACTTGCCCTCGACCAGTTTGGTGACGAACTCCATGCCGTCGAAGCTGAACTTGGCCTGGTTGGAGGCGAACTGCATCTCGATGGCGCCGTCCTTGTCGGACAGCAGGCGCTGCAGTTCCAGCACGGTCTTGCGCGGCAGGATGACCTCCTGCTTGGGCACCTCGACCTCCAGGTCGGCGCTGGCAAAGGCCAGGCGGTGGCCGTCGGTGGCCACCAGGCTGAGCTTCTTGCCCTCGGCCACGAACAGGATGCCGTTGAGGTAGTAGCGGATGTCGTGCACCGCCATGGCAAAAGACACCTGGTTCAGCAGGCTCTTGAGGGTTTTCTGCGGCACGCTGAAGGTGGGGCCGAAGCTGGGCGATTCCTGCACCAGCGGGAAGTCTTCGGCCGGCAGGCTTTGCAGCGTGAAGCGGCTCTTGCCGCCTTTCAGGATGGTCTTGCCCCCGGTGGACTCCAGCGTGACCGACTGGTCGGCCGGCATGGTGCGCAGGATGTCGATCAGCTTGCGCGCGCCGAGGGTGGTGGCAAAGCTGCCCTCGTCACCGCCGAGCTCGGCGGTGGTGCGGATCTGGATTTCCAGGTCGCTGGTGGTCAGTTGCACCTGGTTGCCGGTCTTGCGCAGCAGCACGTTGGCCAGGATGGGCAGCGTGTGACGCCGCTCGACGATGCCGGACACCGACTGCAGCGCAGCCAGCACTTTGTCCTGGGTCGATTTCAAAACGATCATGTCGGTGTCTTTCGTCTCTGGTGGCGCCGGCCACCGTGTGGCCAAACTTCGCTATTTTCACCCTTTTTCACGCTCATCCTTTCAGGGTCTGTTCCAGCACGTGCAGCTGCTGATTCAGCTCGGTGTTGGTCTGGCGTTCGGCCGCGATCTTGCGCACCGCGTGCAGCACCGTGGTGTGGTCGCGCCCGCCGAACAGCTCGCCGATCTCGGGCAGGCTTTTCTGGGTCAGTTCCTTGGCCAGGAACATGGCGATCTGGCGCGGCCGCGCGATGCTGGCCGGGCGCTTCTTGCTGTACATGTCGGCGACCTTGATCTTGTAGAAGTCGGCCACCGTCTTCTGGATGTTCTCCACCCCGATCTGCCGGTTCTGGATCGACAGCAGGTCTTTCAGCGCCTCGCGCGCCAGCTGGATGGAAATGTCCTTCTGGTTGAAGCGGCTGTAGGCGAGGATCTTGCGCAGTGCGCCTTCGAGCTCGCGCACGTTGGAGCGCACGTTCTTGGCCACGAAGAAGGCCACTTCCTCGGGCATGACGGCGTTCTCGGCCGCGGCCTTGTTGATCAGGATGGCCACCCGCATTTCCAGCTCGGGCGGCTCGATGGCCACCGTCAGGCCGGAGTCGAAGCGCGAGACCAGGCGCTCGTGGATGTCGGCCAGGCCCTTGGGGTAGGTGTCGCTGGTCAGCACGATGTGGCTCTTGCGGGCCAGCAGCGCCTCGAAGGCGTTGAAGAACTCTTCCTGGGTGCGTTCCTTGTTGGCGAAGAACTGCACGTCGTCGATCAGCAGCAGGTCCAGCGAGTGGTAGCGCTGCTTGAATTCGTCGAAGGTCTTGCGCTGGTAGGACTTGACCACATCCGACACAAACTGCTCGGCGTGGATGTACAAAATCTTCGCCTGTGGCTTGTCGGCCAGCAACTGGTTGCCGATGGCGTGCACCAGGTGGGTCTTGCCCAGACCCACGCCGCCGTAGATGAACAGCGGGTTGTAGAGCTGGCCCAGGCTGCCCGCCACGTGCATGGCCGCGGCCCGCGCCATGCGGTTGGCCGAGCCTTCGACCAGGGTGGCGAAGGTCAGCGCCGGGTTCAGCCGGGTCTTGGGCCCTTGCGCCGGCGGCGGCTCGGCCGGGGCGACATCGGGCATTTCTTCCAGCACCTCTTCCTGCACGCTGCGCGGGGTCGGTGTAGACCGGACAGGCGCTTCACGCGGAGTGAGTGCCAACTCCAAAGTCACCGGGGCGCCGTGCAGCGACTCCAGCAGGGCGCTGATGCGGGCCGCGTACTGGGCGCGGATCCAGTCGAGCTTGAAGCGGTTGGCCACCTGCAGCGTGACCCGCGACAGGTCCTCGGCCACGGTGGCCGCCAGCGGGCGGATCCAGGTGTTGAACTGCTGCTCGGGGATTTCCTGGGCCAGCTGTTCGACACAGGCCAGCCAGAGCGCTTGCGCGCCAAGGGCTGGCGAAACGGGGGTGTTTCCCTCAATCATTCGGGCGGGGGGTGCGATTCGTTCTTGTGGACAAATGCCGGGAGGCAGGGGCGTGATTGTAGGCCGGTGCGGCACTTATCCACACCCCGGGCAGGCCCTATTTACAAAACCGTCGGTCGGGTGGCAGGCGCTCGGAAAACCGGGGCCGCGGCGCCGTTCTGCTGCCGGGCCTTGCCTGGCCACCGGGTTCTTTGCGATAATTGCGGGTTTTCCTCTAACCGAACTTGCCCCGGCATTGCCAGGGCCGCACTGCCATGGCCATGAAACGCACCTACCAGCCTTCGAAAATCAAGCGT
>CALMYH010000151.1 GCA_937873395.1 uncultured Burkholderiales bacterium | reverse complement strand
GCCATCGGCGCGCAGAACGCCTTCGTGCTGCGGCAGGGGCTGCGCCGCGAACACATCGGCAGCGTCGTGCTGTTCTGCGCCGTGGCCGACGCCGCGCTGATCACGGCCGGTGTGTTCGGCATGTCGCAGGCCCTGGGCGACCGCCCGCAACTGGCGCGCGCGCTGGCGCTGGCCGGAGCGGCCTTTCTGGCCTGGTACGGCTGGAAGGCCCTGCAGCGGGTGCGGCACGCCGGCCGCCTGCAGGCCGCGCCGGGTGGCGCCAGCCTGCGGCGTGGTGCGGCCCTGGCCCAGGCAGCGGCCTTCACCCTGCTCAACCCGCACGTCTACCTGGACACGGTGCTGCTGGTCGGCAGCATCGGCGCGCAGCAGCCACCCGCCCTGCAGCCCTGGTTTGCCGCCGGGGCCAGCACCGCCAGCCTGACTTGGTTCAGCCTGCTGGGTTTCGGTGCCCGCTGGCTGGCGCCGTGGTTTGCCCGGCCGCGCGCCTGGCAGGTGTTGGACGGCCTGATCGGTCTCGTCATGTGGCTGCTGGCCGTGCTGCTGGTGCGGCATGCGCTGGCTGGTGCCTGATCAACCTGAAAGCGGCCGGTCGGTCGCGCGCCCGTGCAGAGTTGACGGCAATCCGCTACCATCGGCATTGAATCACCTATCGTCTCTTATGCGCCGCCTTCACCCCGCCCTCCGAAACCGTGCTGCCTGCAGCCCGGCGGCGTGGTCGTGCGCCGCTGCACAGGTCGTCCACCTGTGCCAGCCGCCTGCACATTCCCCGGCCCGGCGATAGGCCTCCCCCTTTCCCTTTCAGCGCAACTCTCCATCGCCGGGCCACCGAACCGCGCGATCGCGACCGCTTTTCCTTCTGCAGACCCTTCAGGCTGCGAACCCGCCGGTCGCCCCTTTGGAGACACCATTCATGAACACACAAATTTCACCCCGTGAGCGCCAGCTCACCGAACTCGATCATGTCCGCCTGTCCCGGCTGGACGCACCCACGGAATCCGACGGACTGGCCGATGTGCTGGCCAATGCCGATCTGGTGCCCTCGCGCGAGATCGGTCCGGACATCGTCACCATGTACTCGCAGGTCGAGGTGCGGCTGTTGCGTTCCGGCCAGCGGCGCAAGCTCACCCTGTGTTACCCGGCCGATGCCGAGCCGGCCGCCGGTTTTGTCTCGGTGTTCTCGCCCATGGGCGCCGCCTTGCTGGGCCTGCGGGTGGGAGAGATTGCGTCCTGGCAGACGCCCGGGGGCGAGCCGGTGCAGGCCGAAGTGCAGGCGCTGCTGTTCCAGCCCGAAGCCTCGGGCGACTACCTCACCTGACAGGCCTGCTGGCGAGTCGTCAGCGCGCCAGCGCGTACCGGCGATTCGGGTTAGGCTCGCCGTGTCTGACCCGTCGCCTGTGCACGGCAGTCTGCCTGTCTCTGGTCGTGTCGCGGCCCTTCCGTTTGCTTCCATGTCTTCCAACCCCGAACGGCCCGCCCACCACGGCTGGCTGATTGCCAACCTGCTGGCACAACTGGCCTTCGGGCTGCTGGCCATGACCATCGGCCTGCCCTCGATGCAGGAGTGGCCGGCCATGTTCGGTGCCAGCCAGGCCGCGGTGCAGCTGACCTTCAGCGGCTATGTGCTGACCTACGGCTTGCTGCAGCTGGTCTATGGCCCGATGTCCGACCGGCTGGGCCGCCGCCGGGTGCTGATGTTCGGCCTGTTCATCACCTTGCTGGGCTCGGTGGTGGCGGCGCTGGCCACCGACCTGTCCACGCTGGTGATCGGGCGGGTGTTGCAGGGGGCGGGCAGTGCTGCCGGCATGGTGGTGGGGCGGGCCCTCATCCAGGACCTGTTCCAGGGGCCGGAGCGCACGCGTGTCATGGCCTATGTGGGCATGGCCATGGGCCTGTGTCCGCCGCTGGGCACCATTGTGGGAGGCCAGTTGCATGTGACGCTGGGCTGGCAAGCCAACTTCGTGCTGATGGCGGTGCTGGCGGTGGTGCTGTGGGTGTCGGCCTGGCGCGGCCTGCCCGCCCACCAGCCGTCGACCGGACCCCAGGCGCACTGGCTCAGGGCCATGCTGGACGCCTACGGGCAGTTGCTCAAGGATCCGCGCTTCGTGCTGTATGTGTGCTTGTTGTCCATGACCTCAGCCACCTTCTACGCCTTCCTGGGCGCGGCACCGCTGGTGCTGGGCAGCTATGGGGTGGGGCCGGACGGCATCGGCTTCTACATCATGTTCGTGCCGGGCTCCTACATCGTCGGCAACTTCCTGACCTCGCACCTGGTGCACCGCCTGGGCGACCAGCGCATGATGTGGATGGGGCAGGCCCTGACGGCGACCGGCATCGGCCTGATGCTGGTGCTGGCCCTGGCCGGCTTCAACTCGCCACTGGCCCTGGCGCTGCCGCTGATGCTCATGGGCCTGGGCAACGGCTTCATGGTGCCGCCGGCGCTGGCCGGCACGGTCGGACTCATGCCAGCGCTGGCGGGTTCGGCCGCCGCGGTGGCCGGTCTGATGCAGCAGCTGGCGGCGGCCGTCGGTGGCTTTGCCGTCGGCCTGGTGAGCCACAACAACGCGGTGAACCTTGCCCTGGTGATGATGGTCCTGTGCCTGCTGGGTGTCGCGGCCCAGGCCGCGCTGCGGCAGGTGCTGCGGCCTGCCGGGCCCCGCCGGGTGCGAAACTGAACCCTACATCAGGCGTTCGGTGATGAAGCGCCAGTGCGCCTCGCTCACCGGGGTGATCGACAGGCGGCTGCCCCGTTGCAGGACAAGCATGTCGGCCAGCTCGGGCGTGGCGCGCAGCTCGGGCAGGCCGATCAGCCGTGTCTTCTTCAGGGCCTGTACGTCCCGCAGCAGCCAGCGCGGCTGATGGGCAGGGGACTTGGGGTCGAAATAAGGCGAGGCCGGGTCGAACTGGGTCGGGTCCGGGCGCACGCCCGAAGCCACCCGGGCCAGCCCGGCGATGCCCGGTTGCGGGCAGCTGGAGTGGTAGAACAGCACACCGTCGCCCACACGCATGGCGTCGCGCATGAAGTTGCGCGCCTGGTAATTGCGCACGCCGGTCCAGGGCACGGTGGCACCGGGCGCGGCCAGCGCGTCGTCGATCGAGCACTCATCCGGTTCGGACTTCATCAGCCAGTACTGCGTCATGACTGCGATGATAGTGAACCCGTGGTGGGCGCATCGGCTGGCATGGGCGTGACAGCGCTGCGGTGCGCGCCGGTCACAATCTGCCCATGGCGATTCCTTTTTTTGGTGATGTGGTGGACACGCCACCCTTGCCCTCGGCCACTGTCATGCTCTTGCGCGATGGCGCGCCGGGGTTGCAGGTGCTGCTGATGCGCCGGCACGGCAACACGGCCGTGCTGGGTGGGGTGCATGTGTTTCCGGGAGGCAAGCTGGACCCGACCGACTTGCTGGACCGGGCGGATGCCGTCGACCTGAGTGGGGCGCTGTGCCGGCAGCGGCTGGCCGAGCCCGAGCTGGAGCCCGCGCAGGCCTTGGCGCTGCACCTGGCCGCGCTGCGCGAGACCTTCGAGGAATGTGGCCTGTTGCCTGGCAGCCTGGCCGACGCCGCACAGTTGGCTGCCCTGCGTGAACGGACGCTGGCTGGCACGAACCTGTGCAGCGCCGCCAGCGAGCTGGGACTGGGTTTGAAACTCTCGGCCTTGCTGCCCTGGTCGCGCTGGATCACACCGCGCCAGCCCTCGGTCAGCAACAAGCGCTTCGACACCCGCTTCTTTGTCGCCCTCGCCCCGCCGGAGCAGGACATCGTGGCCTGTGCGCGCGAGACCACCGAGGTGGTCTGGATGACGCCGCGGACCGTGCTGGAGCGCTACTGGGCCGGTGACATCGACCTGGCGCCGCCGCAGATCATGAGCCTGTCGCACCTGACGCGCCTGGGCGGTGCCGATGCGGTGCTGGACCACGCCCGCACCCGGCCACCGGCGCTGATTGCGCCCGAACCCTTCGACGAAGACGGCGTGCGCGTCATCTGCTACCCGGGCGACCCGGCCCACAGCCAGCGCGAGGCGGCCTGGCCCGGCCCGACGCGGCTGCGTTTTCGAAACCGGCGGTTCGAGCCGGAGGGCGGGCTCGACGAATTGCTGGGTTGAACCTGCCGGAGCAGGGCTTGGGCCTGCAGAAGTCACGGCACAGCCGGGACCCGTAACCGATGGCACCACAGGGTTGTTGAAGCCCATGCATCATCGGTGGCATGCAGACATCACCCGCCCGACCGACACTGACCGTGTACTTCGACGGCAGCTGTCCGTTGTGCCGGCGCGAAATCGCGCTTTACCAGAGGCTGCCCAGCCGCCAGACCGTGGCCTGGGTCGACGTGAGCCAGCCCGTAGACTGCGGCGAGGGCCTGACCTGTGCCACCGCCATGCGGCGCTTTCATGTGCGCGATGAACGGGGCCGGCTGCTCGGTGGTGCAGCCGCATTTTCGCGTCTGTGGCGTTGTTATGCCGGCTGGCGCGTGTTGGGGTGGGCCACGGCCGTGCCGCCGATGTCGTGGGTGGCCGAACTGGCCTACCGGTTGTTCCTTCCCGCGCGCCCCCGGGTGCAGGCGTGGGTGCAACGGCTGACGTCGTAGGCCAGGGTCTGCTGCACCCGTGCCTGTCCACGCTGGCCGGAGAAGGTGTCCTCGGGGTACATTCGGGTGCACCACGGCGACGTAAACCTCAGGACGCACCCCCATGACCTGGCTGATTCTCGGACTCGTGATCTTCCTCGGCGTGCATTCGGTGTCCATCGTGGCACCGGCGGCGCGCGAACGCTGGCTGGCGAAGATGGGCGAGGGCGGCTGGAAGGGCCTGTATTCGCTGCTGGCCTTTGTCGGCCTGGCGCTTATCGTCTGGGGCTACGGCCAGGCTCGCTTCGACCCGGTCTACCTCTACACCCCGCCCACCGGCCTGCGCCATCTGTCGGCCTTGCTGATGCTGCCGGTGTTTCCACTGCTGCTGGCACCGTATTTGCCCGGCCGCATCAAGACCCTCACGCGGCACCCGATGCTGGTGGCCACCAAGCTCTGGGCGCTCGCCCACCTGCTGGCCAACGGCACGCTGGCCGATGTGCTGCTGTTCGGTGGTTTCCTGGCCTGGGCCGTGGCCGACCGCATCTCGGTCAAGCGCCGCGAGCGGGCGGGACAGGTGCGCGTGGTGCCCGGCTTGCCCGCCAGCGGTCTGAACGATGCCATCGTGGTGATCGCCGGCCTGGCGCTGTACGGGCTGTTTGTCTTTTGGGCCCATGCCTGGCTGTTCGGGGTGCGGCCGTTCGCCTGAAGCATGGGTTCAGGGAACCCGGTGCATCCGATCCGGTCTTGACTGCGTAGACAATTTCGGAGAACGACATGATTCAGCCCTTGCCCCGAGTCTTTTCCTTGACCCTGATCGCCTCGCTGCTGGGCGCGGCCAGCCTGGTCCATGCCGGCACGTCTGGCGTCGATGTGGTGGCCCGCGGCCTGCAGAACCCCTGGGCCGTGGCCTTTCTGGGTGACGGCCGCATGCTGGTGACCGAGCGGCCCGGCAGCATGCGGGTGGTGCAGGCCGATGGCCAGGTGGGCGCCCCGCTGGCCGGTGTGCCGGCCGTCGAGGCCGTCGGTCAGGGCGGCTTGCTGGATGTCATCACCGACCGCGACTTTGACCGCAACCGCACCGTGCACTTCTGCTATTCGGAGCCGGCTGGCCAGGGCGCCAGCGGCAGCTCGACCGCGATGGCCTCGGCACGCCTGTCGGCCGACGCGTCGCGGCTGGAGGACGTGAAGGTCATCTTCAGCCAGCGTCCCAAGGTGGTCAGCCGGCAGCATTTCGGCTGCCGCATCGTGCAGGCCGACGACGGCAGCCTGTTCCTGGCCCTGGGCGACCGCGGCCAGCACATGGCCAGTGCCCAGACGCTGGACAACCACATCGGCAAGGTGGTGCGCCTTCGTCCCGACGGCACGCCCCATCCGGCCAACCCCTTCCTGAATCGTGCCGGAGCCCTGCCCGAGATCTGGAGCTATGGCCACCGCAACGTGCAAGGTGCCACCTGGGGCCCCGACAACCGGTTGTGGACCCACGAACACGGCCCGCAGGGGGGTGACGAGATCAACCTGCCCGAAGCGGGCAAGAATTACGGTTGGCCGGTCATCACCTTCGGTGAGCACTACGGTGGCGGCAAGATCGGTGAAGGCATCACGGCCAGGGCCGGCATGGAGCAGCCCTTGCACCAGTGGACACCCTCCATCGCGCCGTCGGGCATGGCCTTTGTGCGCAGCGATCGCTATGGCCCGGAATGGAAGGGCAGTCTTCTGGTCGGGGCGCTCAGGGCCCGCTACGTGGCGCGGCTGAAGGTCGACCGCGGGCGCGTGGTCGGCGAGGAGCGTGTGTTGCCCCAGCTGGGCCAGCGCGTGCGCGATGTGCGTGAAGGTCCGGACGGTTTCATCTACCTGTTGACCGACGACCGCGACGGCCAGTTGCTGCGTCTGAGGCCTGCCTTGTGACTCTCGGCCTGAGCGGACGCACGCTGCTGCTGTTCAACCACGACTGGGACGCCATCGGCCATGCGCGTGTGTTGCGTGGCCGTGGTCACCCGGTCGACGAGGACGGTTTCGACCTGTTCTCGTTCCCCAGCAACGCGCGCTTGGCCTTTTTCGATCTGGAGCGCTGGGTGGACCGGCTGGCGCGTCGGGCCCGAACACGGGGCTGGACCGCCGTGGTCTCTCACCACGAGCAGTTCGGTGCGCTGGCGGCGGCCCTGCTGGCCGAGCGCATGGGCTGGCCCGGCACACCGGTCAATGCCATCCTGGCCTGTCAGCACAAGCTCTATGCGCGCCAGGTGCTGCAGCAGGTGGCGCCCGAGGCCAACGTACCGTTCGCCTTGCTGGAGGCCGAATACGGCGCACCGGTGCCGGCGGGCCTGAGCTACCCGAGCTTCGTCAAACCGGTCAAGGCGGCGTTTTCGGTGCTGGCGCGCGAGGTGCGGTCGCACGGCGAACTGCACCGCCACACCCGTTTCGGTGCCTGGGAGCTGTGGGTCATCCGCCGCCTGGTCGAGCCTTTCGAGCGCCTGTCGCGCCA
>CALMYH010000150.1 GCA_937873395.1 uncultured Burkholderiales bacterium | reverse complement strand
CGCTGCGCAACGCATCGATGGCACTGCTGCTGGGTGAACCGGCGGCGGTCGGACAGTCGGTGTTCATCGCCGGCTGGGGCCGGACCGACAGCGCGGGGGCGTTTGCCTTCGATGTGGACCCAATGGACCCAACTCTTACCAACGTGGGCGACGTGGTGGTCGGCAATGCAAGCTTGTCGTTCGTCAATCAAGACCACCTCGGCTTCGTTTTCTCCGGTCGCAACAGCGATACCTGCCAGGGCGATTCCGGCGGGCCTCTCTACCGCGATATGAACGGCCGCAAGGGGCTGCTGGGCATCACTTCATTCGGATCGACGGCCATCTGTGGCGGGAACGGGCGTTCCGTGTACACCAACATCCAGACACCCGCAGTGCTCGACTTCATCCTTGAGCACGCTCCCGACGCCCAGACCTTCTGATCACTTTGTCCTGGGTGGTGCGGTCAGCAGCCGGTACAGCTCGGGACGCCGGTGGCTCCAGGGCGGCTGTTCCATGGCATTCCGAACGGCGGGCGGGTTCAGGGTGAATACCGGCAGGTCTTCTTCTCGGCCGGACTGAACCCGAATGATCCCTCCCGGGTCGGCCAGGGTGCTCAGTCCCCCGTACTCAAAGGCGGCATCGCGCCCGCAGGCGTTGGCATAGGCCACCCACAGCCGGTTTTCGCAGGCCCGTGCCGGCACCAGCACACGCGGTACCTCATCGAACGCACGCATGTTGGCGGTTGGCACCAGCACCAGGTCGGCTCCCAGCAGCCCCAGCACCCGCACCGTTTCCGGAAACTCCACGTCGTAGCAGATCAGCAGACCCACACGCCAGCCGCGCCAGGGGAACACCCGAGGCGCCTCGGCGCCCGGACTGAACTGGGCCCGGTCCATCGCGCCGAACAGGTGGGTCTTGGCGTAGCGGGCCACCGGCGCTCCGTCGGCATCGACCATCTGCACCGCGTTGAACGGCCGGTGACCGTCGGGATGTTGCTCCGGGTAGCCGTACACGATGGCCAGGCCATGGCGACGGGCCACGTCGCCCACCGCTTGTGCCATCGCTCCGTCCGGCGGCTCGGTCAGCGCCCGTATGGCATCGGTGCCGATGGCGTAGCCGGTCAGTGACATTTCCGGACAGACCAGCAGGTCTGCCCCTTGCCCCCGGGCCTGCCCGGCGGCCCGGTCCAGGCGCGACAAGGCCTCGGCAACGGAGCCGGCATACGGGCATTGCCAGAGCGCCAGATTCAGGGCCGATGAAGATCGCATGGATGAGGTGGGAGGTCGTGAGCGCCCGATGCAGACCAGTTTGCCAGCAGGATCTTCAGTCCGGCAAGCCCACCGGGGCCAGTTCTTCGAAGCGGTCGCCCGGACCCGGGTTGACCGGGTCGCAGCGGCCCCCGAACTGGTGGGCGATGCCCCAGACCGCATTCAGCGCGGTCTGCACCGCGCCTTCCACCCAGGCCGGGGTGAACGAGACGTCGTCACCGGCCAGGAACACGCCCCGCTCGGCGGCCGGCAGGTCGTCCTGCATGAAGTGCGTGTACATGCGGTGGTTGTACCGGTAGTGGCCGGGCAGGGCGCCCTTGAAAGCGCCCAGGAAGTGCGGGTCGGCTTCCCACGAGATGGTGATGGGGTCGCCCACGATGTGGCTGGCGATATCGACGTTCGGGTAGATCTTGCGCAGGGCATCCAGGGCCAGCTGCACGCGCCTGTCCGGCGGGTGCGGCAGCATCTTGAGCGCGTCGCTCATCCAGGCGTACGACAGGCAGATCACCGCGGGTTTGTCCGGCCCGTTGTCGAACAGGTAGGTGCCGCGCGTGAGCCGGTCGGTCAGCGTCATGCTCAGGGTGTCGCGTCCGGTGGCCGGGTCCGGGTCTTTCCAGAATGGCCGGTCGACCATCACGAAGGTCTTGCTCGACTGCATGTAGCGGGTGCGGTCCAGTGCCATCCAAAGCGGCTGTGAGAACAGGCTTTCCTCGACCGCGATCTGTGTCGTCAGCAGCCAGCTCTGGCAGGTGGCCAGTACCGCCGCGTAGTGGCGCGTGTGTCCCCAGGCGTCGGTGACGGCCAGCCGGCCGTGGTCGGCCCGCGCGATGGCCTTGACCCCGGGACGGGTGGCGCCGCCGTGCAGTCGCGCCAGCGAGGTGCCGGCCGGCCAGTGCGTCAGGTGCGACGGTACGTGCTGCCACAGCCCCAGCGGTACCTGCTGGGCGCCGCCGACGATCAGGTGCTGGTTCTCGTCGCAGCCGGTCAGCACCACACGCAGGATCTCCAGCAGGGTGTTGGGAAAGTCCGAATCCCAGCCGCCGGTGCCGAAGCCCACCTGGCCGAACACCTCCCGGTGCCTGAAGCTCAGCCGCGAGAAGGCGCGCGATTGCGCCACAAAATCGTAGAAGGTGCGGTCGTCCCACAGCGGCACCAGCGCATCCCACAAGGCTTTGAGGCGGGGTGCGTCGCGCTCGCGCAGCGCCTGCTGCAGCTCACCGAAGCCCAGTTCCTGCAGTGCTTCGTCCCAGGCCTGGGCCACCTCGCGGAACAGCGGCGGCAGGTCTTCCAGCCGGCGGGCGTAGTGGGTCTGCCCCTCCAGATCGATCACCGTGCTGCCGGCCGCCTCGGTCAGTGGGTTGGGAAAGGGCTGCGTCTGCAGGCCGAGCAGGCGGACATAGTGGAAAAAGGCCGTCGACGAGGCCGGAAAACGCATGCCACCCAATTCGGCGACCACCCCTTGCCCACCTTCGAACGGCTGTGAGCGCAAGCGGCCGCCCATGCGGGATGCTTCGTAGATGACAGGTCTGAGGCCGATTTTCATCAGCTCGTGGGCGGCGGTCATGCCGGCCATGCCGGCACCGATGATGGCCACCTCCTGTCCGTGGGCCTGGGTGGGCAGCTGGGCGAGCCCGGCCGGGTGGGCGATCCAGTCGTCGTAGGCAAAGGGAAAGTCGGGTCCGAAGGCGGTCACCGGTCCCGTTGAAGGCCTGTTCACGGACGGGTCTCTCAGAACAGGCTGGCCAGCAGCCAGGCCGCGATGCCCCACATCATCAGGGCCACGGCGCCGTCCAGTGCGCGCCAGATGCGCAGCGAATTCAGTCGCCGCCCGAGCCAGAAAGCCGCCGTGCCCAGCAGCGCGAACCAGACCACCGAGCCCGCGGCCGCGCCCAGGCCGAAGACCTTGCTGGCCTGGCCGTAGGCCAACGAGGCGGTGCCAATGAGCACCGCCGTGTCCAGCCAGGCGTGCGGGTTGAGCCAGGAAAAGGCCAAGGCCGACCACACCGCCTGGCGGCGGGTGGTGGTGGCCGTTGGACGGCCGGTGTCGCTCAGCGCCGGTCCCAGGCGGGTCGGCGGGGTCTGGAAACGCCGGAACGCCTGCCAGCCGTAGTAGCCCAGGAAGAGGACGCCGGCACCGATCAGGGCGCCCATGAGCTTGTCGCTCAGGCCGCCGAGCTGGGCCAGTCCCAGCACCCCCAGCGAAATCAGCGCGATGTCGGCCAGGGCGCAGACCGCCACCGTCAGCCACAGGTGCTGGCGCTGCAGGCCCATACGCAGCACATGGGCGTTCTGGGGTCCGATGGCCATGATGAGCGACAGGCTCAGCACCATGCCGGCGGTGAAGGTGGGGAGGGCGAAGCTCATGGCAATTTTTCCGGGTGTTTCCAAGGACTGCCGGAAGTGTCGCTGAGTCCGCTCGTGAATTAAAGACAGTTGAATTAAACTAGAAACATTCAAGAAAAACTCAAATGCTGGACGCCCGACAACTCGATGCCCTGGTGGCCGTGGTGGAGCATGGTGGCTTCGGCCCGGCCGCGCAGGCCCTGTCGCTGACGCTATCGGCGGTGTCCTTGCGCATCAAGTCGCTGGAAGAGCATCTGGGACAGCGCCTGCTGGTGCGCGGCAAGCGGGTGCGCGCGACCGCAGCCGGCCAGGCGCTGCTGGCGCACATCAAACAGGTTCGCCTGATGGAGGCCGATCTGCTGGAGGGCTTGGGGGCCGGTGGTACGCGGTCGGGCCGCAGCTGGCAGAGCCTGAGTGTGGCCATCAACGCCGACTCGGTCGCGGGCTGGTTCCTGCCTGGCGTGGTCGAGCTGCTGCAGAAGCACCGCCTGCTGCTCGAGATCCTGATCGACGACCAGGACCACACGCACGATGCCCTGCGCAGTGGGGATGTCATCGGCTGTGTCACCACGCTGGCCGAACCCATGCGCGGCTGCGTGGCCGAGCCGCTCGGTGTCATGCGCTATCGGTGCGTGGCGGCGCCAGCCGTGGTGCAGCGCTGCCGCACCCCAAAAGGTGACCTGTCGGTGCACCGTCTGCTGGCACAGCCGGCCATCATCTTCAACCGCAAGGACGCACTGCAGGACACCTTTCTGCTGCAACATTTCGGTCTGCGCCAGCCCCACTACCCGCGCCACTACGCTCCCGCCGTCGACGCATTCGAGAAGGCCATCGAGCTGGGCCTGGGCTGGGGCATGGTGCCCGAGCAGCACCTGGCCGCGCTGCCTGCGCTGCAGGAAGTGCTGCCGGGCGCCACGGTGGATGTGCAGCTGTACTGGCAGCACTGGGCCAAGGAAGCGGAGTCGGCGCGCAGGCTGTCGCTGGCGGTGAAGGCTGCGGCTCGGGTGTGCCTGGCGGGAGGGGGGTGAACCCGTGGGGATGTTCCACGGGCGGTGGTTGTCAGGTGGCCTTGTCCAGGGTCTTCGAATTGTTCTGTTGCAGAGAGAGCCGACCTGATGACCGCCCCAAGGGGGCAGGAGTATGTCGTGAAGAAGAGCAGGCTCACCAAGAGCCAGAGTTCACTTGCCGACAAGCAACCCGAGGTGGTTACGCATGTTGAGGATGTCTGTCGCAAGACGGGTACCAGCGAGGCGACCTTCTATGTCTGTAAGATGCGCTGCGGCGGCATCGGCCAGTCCAAGCTGCGCCGGTTGCGCCACCTTGAGGCGGAGAGCCGCAAGCTCAGCTAAGCCTAGCTGATCTGCGCCTGGAAAAGGCCAGGCCGCAGGCGGTCGCTGCAATAGAGGTTTGAGGCTTTCCCAGCAACGCGCGTTGTTGCCCGAGTTGATGCAGCCCAGACGGGTCGATTCGTAAGCACTGGTAAATGCTTTCGCCGTCTGTCTTCGAGTTCCGACCGGTTGTACCGGGCGTGCCGCACCAGTGTTTTCCCCGAATGCGGCGCAGAGCCGACGCTCGAGAGCGTCCGCCCATCGATGGCGCGGGGCTGCATCTGCTCACAACTTGCCCTCGTAGGGGACTGGCGCCCGGATGTCCGGCGGACGGCGCCTGTTCCTTCGGGAGTACTTTGTTGGTAATGAGCAGTGCCCCGCCCGCCGCCTTGTTCGGTCTCGCCCACTAAAATCCCGCCATGCTCAGAATCAAACAGGAACTGCTGGCCGGCCTCGCGACGACGCTGGACCAGCTGGCACCGGGTGGCGGCGCCAAAGCCGGCTTCGAATCTCCCAAGGTGGCTGCACACGGGGACCTGGCCATCACCGCGGCCATGCAACTGGCCAAACCGCTCAAGGCCAACCCGCGCCAGGTGGCCGAACAGCTCAAGGCCATGCTGCTGCAGCTGCCGGCCTACCAGCGCTGGGTGGCCGACATCGAGATTGCCGGGCCGGGCTTCATCAACGTCCGTCTGCTGCCGGCGGCGAAGCAGCAGATCGTGCACGAGGTGCTGGCCGAGGGCGCACGTTTCGGGTGTCAGCCGGCGCTCGGGCGCCGGTTGATGGTCGAGTTCGTCTCGGCCAACCCCACCGGGCCATTGCATGTTGGTCATGGCCGACAGGCGGCGCTCGGTGATGCCATCTGCAACCTCTACCAGACCCAGGGCTGGGACGTGTACCGCGAGTTCTATTACAACGACGCGGGCGTGCAGATCGGCACCCTGGCCACCAGCACCCAGTTGCGCGTCAAGGGTTTCAAGCCCGGTGATGCCGAATGGCCCGAGGCCGCCTACAACGGGGACTACATCCAGGACATCGCCAACGACTATCTGGCGAAGAAGACGGTGCATTCGGACGACCGCGAATTCACCGCCAGCGGGGATCCGGATGCCCTGGACGACATCCGCCTGTTCGCCGTGGCTTGTCTGCGCCATGAGCAGGATCTGGATCTCCAGGCCTTTGCGGTCAAGTTCGACAACTACTACCTGGAGTCGAGCCTGTACACCAGCGGCAAGGTCGACGCCACGGTGCAAAGGCTGCGTGAGGCCGGCAAGACCTACGAACAGGACGGCGCCCTGTGGCTCAGGACCACGGACTATGGCGACGACAAGGACCGCGTCATGCGAAAGGGCGACGGGTCCTACACCTACTTCGTGCCCGACGTGGCCTACCACATCACCAAGTGGGAGCGGGGGTTCGACAAGGTCATCAACATCCAGGGCACCGACCACCACGGCACCATCGCCCGGGTGCGTGCCGGCCTGCAGGCCGCCGGTGTGGGGATACCTGAAGGTTACCCCGACTACGTTCTGCACACCATGGTGCGCGTGGTGCGCAACGGTGAAGAGGTCAAGATCAGCAAGCGCGCGGGCAGCTATGTCACGCTGCGCGACCTGATCGAGTGGACCAGCAAGGACGCGGTGCGTTTCTTCCTGCTCAGTCGCAAGCCCGACACCGAATACACCTTCGACGTCGACCTGGCGGTGCAGAAGAACAACGACAACCCGGTCTATTACGTGCAGTATGCCCATGCGCGCATCTGCTCGGTGCTGGCAAGCTGGGGCGGGGACGTGGCCTCGCTGGGTGGAGTCGACCTTTCTGGGCTGGACACACCGGCGGCGCAGGCGCTGATGCTTCAGCTGGCCCGCTTCCCGGCCATGCTCGGCGCTGCGGCGGCCGACTTCGCCCCGCACGACGTCACGTTCTATCTGCGCGAGCTGGCGGCCTCCTACCACAGTTACTACGACGCCGAGCGCATCCTGGTGGACGACGAGCCGTTGCGCCTGGCGCGTCTGGCCCTGGTCGCGGCCACGGCCCAGGTGTTGCACAATGGTCTGGCGGTGCTCGGCGTCAGTGCCCCGCGCAAGATGTGAGGCAGACTCCGGATGAAAATGACACAAGAACGGCCTTCGCGAGGTCGTGGTGGCACCTTGGTGGGTTTTGTGGTCGGTGTGCTGGTCGGACTGGCCGTGGCTCTGGCCGTGGCCGTCTATGTGACCAAAGTGCCGGTCCCCCTGGTCGATCGCGGGGTGTCTCGCAACCCGGGTCAGGACCTGCTGGAAGCCGAGCGCAACCGCAACTGGAACCCGAACGCCGCGCTTGGCGGCGGTTCCGCAGCGCCGGCGCCTGCGCCGGCATCGGGCCAGGAAGGGGCCATCGTGGTGCAGCCGGATGCAGCACCTGCACCCGCCGGCACCGAAGACCCCCTGGGTGATCTGGTGCGTTCGCGTCTGGGCGACGCGGCGGCCGGTGCGGCTGCTCCCGCTGCCGGTGCGGCGGCGGCCGATGGTTTCACCTACTATGTCCAGGCGGGGGCATTCCGAAGCGCGGACGACGCCGAAGCGCAGCGGGCCAGGCTGGCGATGCTCGGCATCGAGGCGGTGGTCAGCGAGCGGCTGCAATCCGGGCAGGCCATCTATCGTGTGCGTGTCGGGCCTTTCCCGCAGCAGGCCACGGCCGACCTGACCAAGGAGCAGCTGGCGGCCAACGGCATCGATGCGGCACTGGTTCGCATCCCGCGCTGACCTGTCGTGAGGCATCCGGGGAACTTTTCCCTCGGGGCGCTTCATCCAACGGCTCACCCATTCCCTGGAGTCTTCCCCATGTTGCGTCGAGATTTTTCCCGTGCGTTTGTCGCCTCTTCGGCTCTGGCCTCATTGACCGCCTGGCCACTGACGGTCCGTGCCCAGGGGCCGGCGGCCCTGCGCGAGGGGCGCGATTATGTGCGTCTGGCCAGGCCCGCTCCAGTCGACGCGCAGGCAGGGCAGATCGAGGTGCTCGAGTTCTTCGCCTACACCTGCATCCATTGCTACAACTTCGAGCCCTTGTTCGAGGACTGGAAGAAAGGCATCCGGTCCGATGTGCTGGTCCGGCGGGTGCCGGTCGCCTTCAGTGAAGCGTTTGTGCCCCTGCAGCGGCTTTACTATGCGCTGGAGGGGATGGGGCAACTGGACGCGCTGCACAGAAGGGTGTTCCAGGCCATCCACGAAGACAAACAGCGGCTGAGCAACGCCGAGACCATTGTGGCGTGGGTGGGCAAGCAGGGGGTTGACACGAAGAAGTTCACCGAGTTCTACAACTCGTTCGCGGTGGCAGGCAAGACCCGCCGGGCGGTGCAACTGCAGGATGCCTACCAGGTCGAGGGCACGCCGTCGCTGGGCATCGCCGGGCGGTTCTACGTGTCCGGGCAGGGGCCCAGAACGCTGGTCATCGCCAACGCCCTGATCGACCAGTTGCGCCGAGGCTGACGGGGTTTCGCCTGGCCGGGGCCGCGCGTGGCGTGGAGCCTCGCTGTGTGTCGGGCGACCGGCAGCCGGATGGGGTGGGCGTGGCGCGAGATGCGGCTGGCACAGCTACAATAAACACATGCAAGTTTCGTGCCTTTGTCGATGATGTCTCATTCGGATCAGTCCAGGTTCCCACGCTGGCTGCTTGCGGGTGCGCTGGCCTCTCTGGGCGTGGTTGGAGTGGCCCAGGCCGAACGCGCAGACAGGGATGCGCCCATGAATATTGAAGCGGACGCCCTGCTCTACGACGACGCCAGCCGCACCAGCACGTTCACCGGCAACGTGGTCATCACCAAGGGCAGCATCCTGATGCGGGGCACCCGCGTGGTGGTCCGTCAGGATGAACAGGGCCACCAGCTGGGCCGCATCGAGGGCGACAGGAACGCCCAAGGCCTGTTCCGTCAGAAGCGCGAAGGTCTGGAAGAATGGATCGAGGGGCGTGGTGACCGGATCGAATACGACAGCCGCCGGGAGACGGTCCGGCTGCTCGGTGGAGCTTCCCTGCGGCGCTACCGGGGGACCGAGCTCAGCGACGAGGCGCAAGGCGGCGAGATCGTCTACAACAGTGCCTCCGAGGTCTTCTCGGTGCAGGGCGGCACGGAAGGGCGCACCGCCGAAAACCCGACGGGCCGCGTGCGTGCCATGATCACGCCGGCGCCCCGCAGCGAACCGGGCCAGGCGACGCCGCCCGAATCGCCGGCCAGCCTGCGACCGAGCACCCGGATGGAAGAGACCCGCCCGTGACAGCCCAAGCGGCCGGCGGGCCACCATCGCAGGCGCACACGGGCCGGCTGGACGTCAGCGGTCTGCAGAAATCCTATGGCGGCCGACGCGTGGTCAAGAACGTGTCGCTGTCGGTTGACAAAGGGGAGGTGGTCGGCCTGCTCGGACCCAACGGCGCGGGCAAGACGACGTCCTTCTACATGATCGTCGGGCTGCTGCGCTCGGATGCCGGGAGCATTGTTCTCGACGGACGGCCGATCGAACGTCTGCCCATTCACCGGCGGGCTCGCCTGGGCCTGGGCTACCTGCCCCAGGAAGCGTCCATCTTCCGCAAGCTCAGTGTGGCCGACAACGTGCGGGCCGTGCTCGAACTGCAGGTCGATGCCCAGGGACGGCCGCTGTCGTCGGCCGAGGTCGGGCGTCGGCTGGACGGATTGCTGCGCGATCTGCACGTCGATCATCTGCGCGATTCGCCAGCGCCGGCGCTGTCCGGTGGCGAGCGTCGGCGGGTCGAGATCGCCCGTGCCCTGGCCACCGATCCGCGCTTCATCCTGCTGGACGAGCCGTTTGCCGGTATCGACCCGATCGCCGTGATCGAGATCCAGCGGATCATTGGCTTCCTCAAGGGCCGTGGCATCGGCGTTCTCATCACGGACCACAACGTGCGCGAGACGCTGGGCATCTGCGACCGGGCCTACATCATCAGCGACGGTCAGGTACTGGCCAGTGGCACGCCGGGTGAAATCGTCGAGAACCCCGATGTGCGGCGGGTCTACCTCGGCGAACACTTCAGGATGTGAGGAACCGGGTGAACGGCACGGCGTTTCCGTCGGTGGGCTGTCTGCTGCAGGTCGGGCATGGAGCGTTGCCGTGAAGCAGGGTCTGTCGCTGCGCGTTTCTCAGCATCTGGCGCTCACTCCCCAGTTGCAGCAATCCATCCGCCTGCTGCAGCTCTCGACGCTGGAGATGGCCCAGGAAGTCGAGCAGATGCTCGACGAAAACCCTTTCCTCGATCGGGCGGACGACACGGCCGAACGCGAGGCACACGGGCTGGAGCACACCGATGCGCCGGTCAGCGCCGGCGAGCGCATCGCCGAAGCCAGCCAGGGCGATGGCCCGGCGGTGCCCGATACCGAAAGCAGCGAGCGCCTGGAGCGCGATGTCGACGGCGACGCAGCGCTGGAGGAGAGCTGGGAGGGCGACGGTTCGGTCGATCTGGCACCCGATGACAGCGAGTGGGGTGGCGAGGCGCCTCCTCGCCAGGGGGCCGGGGACAACGACGAATCGGTCAGCGCTGCCGACCTCGCGCGCGAACACGTGGGCCTTCATGCCCACCTGCACGAACAGGCCCGATGCCTGCGCCTGTCCGACGAAGACCGGGCCGCGCTGGGGTTCCTGATCGAGTCGCTGAATGACGACGGCTACCTGGAAGACAGCCTGCAGGACCTGGCGCTTGACTGGCTGCGCCTGGAAGGCCAGTTGCAGCAGGCGGCCCGGGACCCGGAGCTGCTGGAAGCGCTGGAGCAGCGCCTGTCGACGGCCCTGCACTGGCTGCAGCACCTGGAGCCGGCGGGTGTGGGGGCCCGCGACCTGGGTGAATGCCTGCGGCTGCAGATCCTGGAGATGCGAAACACGGCGGCGGCGCGTGCCGCGCTGGCTGTCTGCCAGCAGCCGCTCGAGTTGCTGGCCAAGCGCGACGTGAAACGACTGGCATCACTGTGCGGACTGGAGGCTGAAGAGGTGCGCGAGGCGCTGGAGCTGATCGCCCGCCTGGAGCCCAAGCCCGGGCGCCGGTTTGCCGACCTGGAGCGCCACGTGGTGGTTCCGGATGTCATCGTCACCCGCGCCGGCCGCGGTTTCAAGGTGCAGCTCAACCCCGAGGTCATGCCGCGCCTGAGGGTGCACGAGGTCTATGCCAACGCGGTGCGGCAGGGGCGCGGCGGCCGCGAAGGCGAGGCAGGCCATGCGGCGATGCAGCAGCGCCTGCAGGAAGCGCGCTGGTTCATCAAGAACATCCAGCAGCGCTTCGACACGATCCTCAGGGTTTCCAGTGCCATCGTCGAGCGCCAGCGCAATTTTTTCATGCATGGCGAACTGGCCATGCGGCCCCTGGTGCTGCGTGAGATCGCCGACGAACTCGGGCTGCACGAGTCGACCATCAGCCGCGTGACCACCGCCAAATTCATGGCGACGCCATTCGGCACCTACGAGCTCAAGTACTTTTTCGGTTCCGCGCTGGGCACCGAAACCGGCGGCAATGCCTCCAGCACCGCGGTGCGCGCCCTGCTGCGCCAGTTCATTGCCGCCGAAGAGCCGGCACGGCCGCTTT
>CALMYH010000149.1 GCA_937873395.1 uncultured Burkholderiales bacterium | reverse complement strand
TACCAGGCCAGCTACGAGAACGCCATCGCCGCCATCGCCCAGGGCGCCGACCCGGCGCGCCATCCGGCGCAGAATGACGGCATTTCGATCAAGCTCAGCGCCCTGCACCCACGCTACGAAGACGCGCAGCACGAGCGCGTGATGAACGAGCTGGTGCCGCGCGTGTGGACGCTGTGCCGCGCGGCGGCGGCGGCCAACCTGAACCTGACGATCGACGCCGAAGAGGTGGATCGGCTCGAACTCTCGCTGGACGTGTTCGAGGCCCTGGCCGCGCTGGTGGCCGAACACTGCCCACAATGGCAGGGCCTGGGCCTGGCCATGCAGGCCTACCAGACCCGCGCGGTCGAGCTGATCGCGCACATCGCGACGCTGGCCCGGCAATACAAGATCCGCTTAATGTGCCGCCTGGTCAAGGGCGCGTACTGGGACGCCGAGATCAAGCGCGCGCAGGAACAGGGTCTGCCGGCCTACCCGGTGTTCACCCACAAGCACCACACCGACGTGAGCTACCTGGCCTGCGCCAAGGCGCTGCTGGACGCGCCCGACGCGATCTTTCCGCAGTTCGCCACGCACAACGCCGGCACCATCGCGGCCATTCTTCAACTCGCATCGCGATCTGTGGGCCCCCACGCTCCACCGCTGCGCGGGTCGCTGCCCCCCAAGGGGGCACAACCCGGCTTGGGGCGGCCCGGCGCCGGGTTCCCGGCCGTTCCACAATTCGAATTGCAGAGACTGCACGGCATGGGCGAAGGCATCTACCGCGAGGTGCTGAAGAACCCGCTGGTGAGCTGCCGCGTCTACGCCCCCGTGGGCGCGCACCGCGACCTGCTGGCCTACCTGGTGCGCCGCTTGCTGGAGAACGGCGCCAACTCGTCCTTCGTGCACCAGCTGGCCGACGAGTCGGTGGGCATGGACGAGCTGCTGATCTCGCCGCTGCGCCTGGAGCCCACGGGCTCGCTGCCGCTGCCGCCGGATCTGTATGGCCCAACGCGCGCCAACAGCAGCGGCCGTGACCTGGCGGTGATCGCCCAGCGCGACGAGCTGCTGGCGGCGCACGCAGCCTGCACCGTGCCGGTGGTGGCCGAAGCCCAGGCAGACGGCGCCACCGCCGCCGTGGCCCGCGCCGTCGCCGCCTTCGGCGCCTGGAACCACACGCCGGTGGCGCAGCGCGCGGCGGTGCTGCGCTTCGCGGCTGACGCCCTCGACACGGCGCTGCCGCGCTTTGGCGCCCTGCTGGTGAAGGAGGCGCACAAGACCTGGGGCGACGCCGTGTCCGAGGTGCGCGAGGCGGTGGACTTCCTGCGCTATTACGCCAACGAAGCCGAGCGCGGGATGGCGCCGCAGACCCTGCCCGGCCCCACGGGCGAGAGCAACACGCTGCGCCTCGAAGGCCGCGGCGCCTGGGTCTGCATCAGCCCCTGGAACTTCCCGCTGGCCATCTTCATGGGCCAGGTGGCGGCGGCGCTGGCCACCGGCAACACGGTGCTGGCCAAGCCGGCCGAGCAGACCCCGGCGGTCGCGCTGGAAGCCGTGAAGCTGTTGCACGCGGCCGGCATCCCGCCAGACGCGCTGCAGCTGCTGCACGGCCCGGGCGAGACGGTGGGGGCGGCTCTGGTCGCAGCGCCCGGCGTGGCCGGCGTGGTGTTCACCGGCTCGACCCAGGTGGCCAAGATCATCCAGCGCGCGCTGGCGGCCAAGGACGGTCCCATCGTGCCCCTGATCGCCGAGACCGGCGGCATCAACTCCATGCTGGTCGACAGCACGGCCCTGCCGGAACAGGTGGCCGACGCGGTGCTGCAAAGCGCCTTCCGCAGCGCCGGCCAGCGCTGCTCGGCCCTGCGCCTGCTGTGCGTGCACGAAGCCATTGCCGACGGCGTGATCGAGATGATCCAGGGCGCGGCGAAAGAGCTGGTGGTGGGCGATCCGTCGCAGTTGGCGACGGACCTCGGCCCGGTGATCGACACCGAAGCGTTCGAGAACATCCAACGGCACATCGTGCGGCTACGCGGCAGTGCCAAGGCCTTGCTGCCGGAAACGCCGGCAAAGCCAGTGATGCCCCACCTGATCGCGCCGCAGATGTTCGAGGTGAATAGCATCAACGATGTGACGCAGGAAATCTTCGGCCCGGTGCTGCAGGTGGTGCGCTGGCGTGGCGACCCGATGGACGTGATCCGCCAGATCAACGCGCTGGGCTACGGCCTGACGCTGGGCATCCAGACCCGCATCGACAGCCGCGCCCAGGCACTGGCCGCCGCAGCGCGGGTCGGTAACGTCTACGTCAACCGCAACATGATCGGCGCCGTGGTCGGTGTTCAGCCCTTCGGCGGCGAAGGCCTGAGCGGCACCGGCCCCAAGGCGGGCGGACCGAACTACCTGCTGCGCTTCTGCGCCGAGCAGACCCTGACCATCAACACCACGGCGGCCGGCGGCAACGTGGCGTTGTTCGCCCAGGGCTGAAGCGGACCGCTGCCCGGGCGGGCAAGCGGTCCGGGCGCGGCACGGACTTCGGGCGTACAGTGAGGGGATCACAACCGCACACCTGCGCCCATGGTCCAGACACCCGACGACACCACCCGCCAGATCCAGCAATGGCTGGACGATCACCGCATCACCGAAATCGAATGCCTGATCCCCGACATGGCGGGCCAGGCCCGGGGCAAGGTGGTGCCCCGCCACAAATACGATCCCCGCGTCGGCCTGCGCCTGCCCGAAGCCGTACTGACCATGACGGTGACCGGCGACTACCCCGAGAAGGACTTCACCTCGGTGGCCGACGGCGACATGGTTCTGCTGCCCGATGCCAGCACCCTGCGTCCGGTGCCTTGGGCCAAGGAGCCCACCGCGCAGATCATCCACCACTGCCGGCGCTTTGACGGCAGTGAAATGCCGCTGTCACCCCGCAACGTGCTCCGCCGCATCATCGGCCTGTACGAGGCCGAGGGCTGGAAGCCGGTGGTCGCGCCGGAGATGGAGTTCTACCTGGTGCAGGTCGAGCCCGACGAAGACATTCCGCTCAAGCCGCCCGTGGGGCGCACCCGCCGCACCGAAGCCGGCATGCAGAGTTTCTCGCTGGACTCCATCAACGAGTACGACGACATCTTCGATGTCATGTACGACTGGTGCGAGGCCCAGGGCATCCAGCTCGATACCCTGATCCACGAGATGGGCACGGCCCAGATGGAGATCAACCTCGACCACGGCGACCCGCTGGACCTGGCCGACCAGGCCTTTCTGTTCAAGCGCACCATCCGCGAGGTGGCCATCCGCCACCAGATGTACGCCACCTTCATGGCCAAGCCGATGCAGGGCCAGCCCGGCAGTGCCATGCACATGCACCACAGTGTGGTGGACCGGGTCACCGGCCACAACATCTTCAGCCAGGCGGACGGCGAGCCGACGCCGGCCTTCTTCCACTTCATCGGCGGGCTGCAGGCCTTCCTGCCGGCGGCCACCGCCTTCTTTGCGCCCTACGTCAACTCCTACCGGCGCCTGTCCCGCTACACCTCGGCGCCCATCAACCTGAGCTGGGGATACGACAACCGCACCTGCGGTCTGCGCGTGCCCCACTCGGGACCGCAGGCGCGCCGGGTCGAGAACCGCCTGGCGGGCGTCGATGTCAACCCCTACCTGGCGGTCGCGGCCAGCCTGGCCTGTGGCTACCTTGGCATGAAGCAGGGCATCAAACCCTCGGAGCCCCTGGTGGGCAGTGCCTACGAGCAGCCGCACCAGCTGCCCCGGCACCTGGACATGGCGGTGGAAAAGCTGATGGCCTGCGAGCCGCTGGTCGAGGTCTTCGGCGAGCATTTCATCGAGACCTACAGCGCCATCAAGGAAGCCGAGTACAGCGAGTACTTCGACGTCGTCAGCCCCTGGGAGCGCCGCTTCCTGTTGCTGAACGTGTGAGGCACCCTACGGGTCGGTCAGCACCATCATGCCCGAGGCCGGATTGCGCAGAAAGCCGTCCAGGGTCTCGATGGGCAGCGGCGGCGCGAACAGATAGCCCTGGAACTGGTCGCAGCCCTGGTAGGCCAGGAAGTCGCGCTGCTCCTGGGTCTCGACGCCCTCGGCCACCACCTGCAGGTTCAGGCTCTGAGCCAGCGCGATGATGGCGCGCGAGATGGCGGCATCGTGCGGGTCGGTCAGCACGTCGGCCACAAAGCCTTTGTCGATCTTGAGCTGGTCCAGCGGCAGCTGCTTGAGGTAGGACAGCGAGGAGTAGCCGACCCCGAAGTCGTCCAATGCCAGCCGCACGCCCAGCTTCTTGAGGCGGTGCATTTTCTGTATCGCCACCTCCATGCGCTCGGCCAGCAGGCTTTCGGTCAGTTCCAGCTTGAGCTTGTTCGGACGCACGCCGTGGCGCTGGATCGACTCGATGACCGTGTCGACGAAGTCGGGGTGCTTGAACTGGTGCACGCTGACGTTGACTGCCACGCTCAGGCCGGATGTCTGGGGCCAGTCGGACCAGACGGCCAATTGCCGGCAGGCGGTCTCGATCACCCAGCGCCCCAGCGGAAGAATCATCCCGGTGTCCTCCGCGACCGGGATGAAGTCGGCCGGACCGACCAGGCCCTTCTGGGGGTGTCGCCAGCGGATCAGCGCCTCCACGCCGATGATGACGCCCTGGCGATCGACCTGGGGTTGGTAGTGCAGAACGAACTGCTCTTCCTGCAGGCCGGTGCGCAGTTCGGCGCTGATGGTCGCATTGGCACTGACCGCTGCCTGCATGGCGGGGTCGAAGAAGCAGACCGTGTTGCGCCCCTGGCTCTTGGCCTGGTACATCGCCAGGTCGGCCTGTTTGAGCAGCTCGGTGACATCGGTCCGCAGGCCCACGAAGGGTGTGACACCGATGCTGGGCGTGGCGAAGTGCTGGTGGTTGTCTATGATGAAAGGCTCGCGCAGCACGTTGAGCACCTTGTCCGCGAGTACCCTGGCCTTGTAGGCCGCGGCCGAGCGGTCGGTGCTGAGGTCGTCCACCATGACCACGAACTCATCGCCGCCCAGGCGGGCGACGGTGTCCGTCTTGCGCACACTCTGCGTCAGTCGTCTGGCGACCTTTTGCAGCAGTTCGTCGCCCACGTGGTGTCCGAGGGTGTCGTTGAGGATCTTGAAGTTGTCCAGGTCGATGAACATCAGGGCGCCGTGCTGCCCGCTGCGTTCACTCAGGCCCAAAGCCCGCTGAAGGCGCTCGATCAGCAGCTGCCGGTTGGGCAGGTCGGTCAGCGGGTCGTACAGCGCCATGTGCCGGATCATGTCCTCGGCGGCCTTGCGCTGGGTGATGTCGCGACCGACCGCCACCCAGTGCGAGAGATCGCCGTTGTCTGTCTGCACACCCACGACCTCCAGTTCAACCCAGAACATGGTGGCATTCTTCCGGTGCATCAGCAGCTCGGTGCGCGCCTGCCGCCGGGCCGCGTGTTCGGGCCCCAGGTCACGCAACCGTTCCAGGGCGGGCGCCAGATCGAGCAGCATCTGCGGGGCCTGGCCCAGCACTTCGTCCCGGCCATAGCCGGTGTGGCGCTCGAAGGCATCGTTCACGAAGACAATCGCGGCATCACGCACGTCGGCATGGCGGATCTCGGCGATCAGGACGATGTCGTTGAGTCGCGCCACGCTGGTTTCCAGCAGCATCAGCTGCTCCTGCGATCGCCTGCGCTCGGTCACGTCACGGAAGTAGACCGCCAGCCCTTCGGCGTACGGGTAGGCCCGGATCTCCAGCCATTTGCCCAGCGAGGGGAAATGGTGCTCCCTTTCGACGCGGCGGTTGTTTCCGAGGGCTGCGCTCATCTGCGCCTGCAGGCGTTGTGCCAGCGCCGGCTCGAACCCGTTCCAGATCGGCTGGCCGAGCAGTTCGCCGGTGCTTTTCTGTAGCAGACGTTCGCTTTCCTGGTTCAGATAGGTGAACTGGGCGTCCCGGTCCAGGGTCACGAAGGCCTCGGTGATGCTGGCCAGTGTGGTGGTCAGGCGCATCGCCAGGCGCAGGGTTTCCTGCTGGGCCTGCTTCTGCACCGAAATGTCCTGCACAAAACCCTGTATGCGGTCGATGTGCCCCTGTGGCGCCCTGACCGCAGCGCCGACCGCCCGAACCCATTTCGGTCCGGCATCGGTGGTCAGCACCTGCAACTCCTCGTCGAAGCCCAGGCCTTGCTGGCCACAGCGATCCAGCCGGCGCCGCATGCCGGGACGCCATTCGGGAGCGTAACAGCTGACCAGGCTCTCCAGGGTGGTCAGAATGGGCGGGGTCGGCAACCCCAGGATTGCGGCGCATTGGGCCGACACGCGCAAGGGACCATCGGGCATCTGGAACGACCAACTGCCCACACCCACCGTCTCTTCGATCAGGGCCAGCCGGCTCCCTGTTTCGTGCGTGGACAGCCCGGTCGTTTCGATGCAAGCTTGCGAAAGAGGGCAGACGACGGCCATCAGTGCTTCGCCCGTTTCCGGTGTCGTTGGGGACGTGGCGTGGCTGGGCAGGTTCATGCGGCGTCGGCGGGCTGGGGTCCGGGTATTTTCTGTCCGAATGCGCGCGCGGGTGGGGCATCAGCTATGCTGCTGTGCAGCAACCGGGCCCACAGATGTAACAGATCAGAAGCCTGTGTCGTCGCACAAGTAATACATAAGCCCCATTTTTCGCAGAGATTGCGTGACATATTCCCCAAAAAAGAAGTAACAGATGCCGCTACATTTTGTATCGATGGCGATAAGATAGTCGCAAGGCCGGTGAGTCGCCGGCATGTCTGACCAGCGGTGGAGTTTCTCCGGCGACTGGTCCCACCCTCGGGAGTCGACATTGAGTGCACTTGCTGACCTGAAGGGATACAGCGATGTCTCCAGCCTGAAGTCCGCCCTGCACCAGTTGTGCAGCGAGTTCGGTCGGATCACCCGGCTGGACATCCTCACGGCCATGCACGAGGGGACCCGCCAGGCCATCTGCTTCCTGCGCATGGAGCATCCCGAGCAGGAACAGCAGCTGATGAAGACCTTGGGGGTCGGTCGCTTCGGCGGCGAGGTGGTTTTTGTGCTCAACCTCAACGTGCCCGAGGCCGCCCATGCCGGTCCTTCGTCCGAGTGGGCCGATTCCGACCTGTACCAGTGAACCGTGCCTTTGTGGTGCCCGACCGGCCCGGGCGCCGATTCCGCCTGAGCTGACCGTGTCCCCTGATTGACGCCATCGGCCCATGCCCGGCCGGGACAATCGGGCATGGAAGAAATCCGCGCCCCCATGCAGTCCCAGGTCGTGCAGTGCCTGGTCCGCCCCGGTGAATCGGTGCGTCGGGATCAGGTCCTGCTGGTTCTGGAAGCCATGAAGATGGAGCACGAACTGCGGGCGCCGGCCGACGCGACGATCGCTGCCTGCCTGGCCGCCGAGGGAGACCAGGTCGAGACCGGTCAGGTCCTGATCCGGCTGGAGCAGGGCAGGCTCGCGCCGCCACCGCTGCCGCCTGTGACGCAGGCGGCGGCCGTGCCCGTCCCCGCGCGCGCCGACCTTGAGCGCCTGCTGGCCCGACGGGCCGGCACGCTCGACGCCGCCCGGCCCGAAGCGATGGCGCGACGCCATGCGGCCGGCATGCGCAGCGCCCGGGAGAACGTTGCCGACCTTTGCGACGAGGGCAGTTTCATCGAATATGGGGCGCTGGCCGTGGCCGCGCAGAGCCGGCGGCGCAGCGAAGCCGAGCTGATCGCCCAGACGCCGGCCGATGGCATGGTCACCGGCATCGGGTCGGTCGACGCGTGCCTGTGGGGTGAAGCGGCCAGCCGCACCGTTGTCATGGCCTACGACGCCACCGTGCTGGCGGGCACGCAGGGGGCGAGGAACCACCAGAAAACCGACCGGCTGCTGGGCATCGCGCTGTCACGGCGATTGCCGGTGGTGCTGTTTGCCGAAGGCGGTGGAGGGCGTCCGGGGGACACCGACATGCCCATCGTGGCCGGATTGCATGTGCCGACATTTGCCGCCATGGCCCGCCTGTCGGGCCAGGTGCCCCTGGTCGGTGTGGCGGCCGGTCGCTGTTTTGCCGGCAACGCCGCCCTGCTGGGTTGTTGCGATGTGATCATCGCGACCGCCAACAGCAACATCGGACTGGGTGGGCCGGCCATGATCGAGGGGGGTGGCCTGGGCGTTTTCCGGCCGGAGGAAGTGGGACCCAGCGATGTGCAGTCGGCCAGCGGTGTCATCGATGTGCTGGTCGCTGACGAAGCGGCTGCGGTGAAAGTGACCCGGCAGTACCTGGGCTATTTCCGGGGTCGACTGGCCGGCGGGCAGGCGCCGGATGCCCGGATGCTGCGTGATGTGGTGCCCGAGAACCGGGTTCGCAGCTACGACAGCCGGCGCGCCATGGAAGGTCTGGCGGACACCGGTAGCCTGCTGATGCTGCGCAGCGGCTTCGGCATCGGCATCCACACGGCGCTGGGCCGGATCGATGGTCGGCCGGTCGGTCTGATGGCCAGCAACCCCGAGCATCTGGGGGGGGCCATCGATGCACCCGCTGCCGACAAGGCGGCGCGTTTCCTGCAGTTGTGCGACGCCCACGGGCTGCCGGTCGTCAGTCTGGTCGACACCCCTGGTTTCATGGTCGGACCCGACTCGGAGGCGCGGGCCCACGTGCGGCATGCCAGCCGGCTGTTTGTGGTGGCTGCGGCGTTGCGGGTGCCGATGTTCACCGTGGTGCTGCGCAAGGGCTACGGGCTCGGTGCGATGGGCATGGCCGCCGGTGGTTTTCACGCCACATCGTTCACCATCGCCTGGCCCTCGGCCGAGTTCGGCGCCATGGGGCTGGAAGGCGCGGTTCGCCTGGGCTACCGCAAGGAACTGGAAGCCCTGCCCGAAGGACCTGTGAGGCAGGCCCGCTTCGATGCGTTGCTGCGCCAGCATGTGGAAGGGGGTTCAGCCGAACGCATGGCCGCCTGCCTCGAAATCGATGCGGTGATCGACCCGGCCGAAACGCGCGACTGGTTGCTCAGGGGGCTGCAGGCCTGTCCGGACCCCTCCGCCCTCGCCTCCCGCCGCTTCGTCGATCCTTGGTGACCGGGCCCCGGCTCAGATCAGCTCGCCGAACTGGGTGGTGCGTGTGCCGGCGCCCGGCGACTGGGGCGCTGTCTGGTTGATGTTGATCCAGAACTCGCAAACGTGCTTCATCGCGTTGAGAAACTGCGAGAACTCGGTTGGCTTGGCGATGTAGGCGTTGGTGCCGGCATCGTAGGCGCGCTGCAGGTCGCTCGGTTCGGTCGAGGAGGTCAACACGACCACCGGGATGTTGTGCAGTTGCTCGGAGCCCTTGATTTCCCTGAGGACACCGATCCCGTCCAGCAAAGGCATTTTCAGGTCGAGCAGGACCAGCACCGGGTTGCCACCGGGGCGGTCCGAGAAGCCGTCGCGGCGATACAGGTAGTCGAGCGCCTGCATGCCGTCCGAGACGTGTGTCACCCGGTTGTCCAGTCCGTGGCGGGCCAGTGCCAGGCGGGTGAGTTCCGCGTCGTCGGGGTTGTCCTCGACCAGAAGAATGGTGTCAGCGCTTTTGTTCATGATTCAAGCATGGAGGGTATCGAATCCCGCAGGAGTTCGTGTGACTCCAGGCCTTCAAAAGGTAACGAGAAATAAAAGACGCTGCCTTCTCCGGGATGGCTTTCTGCCCAGATGCTGCCACCGTGCCGCTCCAGGATCCGCCGCGTCAGCGCCAGACCGATTCCTGTGCCTTCAAACTCCGATGCCCGGTGCAGCCGCTGGAAAACGCCAAACAGCTTGCTGGCGTATTTTGTATCAAAACCCACGCCGTTGTCACGGACAAAGAAGGTGTAGCCCACCGCCGGGTCGACGCTCCAGCCGACCTCGATGCGGCTGCGTTCGCGCGGCCGGGTGTACTTGAAGGCGTTCCCCAGCAGGTTGGCCCAGACCTCCCGCAGCAGCAGCGCGTCACCCGGCACCACCGGCAGGTCGTCGGGGACCACCCAGTCGACCACACGACCCTGGGTATCGTGGTCGAGCTGGTTGACGACAGCCGCCACGAGTTGGCCGAAGTCGACCGGAGCGACTGTCATGGCGGCCCGCCCCAGTCGCGAGAAGGCCAGCAGGCCATCGATCAGCTGGCTCATGTGGCGCGCCGAATTGGCGATGGTGCCCAGGTATTTGTGGCCGGTTTCATCGAGCCTGTCTTCCAGGTGCTCTTCCAGCAGACTGACAAAACTGGAAATGTGGCGCAGGGGGGAGCGCAGGTCGTGCGAGACCGAGTAGGAGAAAGACTCCAGGTCCTTGTTGGCCGCCAGCAGTTGTTCCGTTCGCTCGGACACCCGGTTTTCCAGCTCCTCGTTGATGTTGTGCAGCAGATCGTCCAGGCGCTTGGCATCGGTCATGTCCCGATTGATGCGAGCGAAACCCAGCAACCGGCCATCGTCGTCGCGCAGGGCGATCAGCACCGAGTGGGCCCAGTAGCGGGAGCCGTCCTTGCGGGGCATCCAGCCCATGAAGTCATGCTGTCCCCTGGAGGCCGCCAGGCGCAGCATCTGGTTCGCCTGCTCGATGCCCTGGCCGGTATGGCCTGGCGACAAGAGCACGCCCAGCGACCGGCCCAGCACCTCGGTGGGAGTGTGGCCTTCCAGGCGCTGGGCGCTGTCGGTCCAGTCGGTGATGCGGCCCTCCGCATCGAGGAAGCACATGCTGTACTCGCGCAAGTTGTCGACCATCAGCCGGAAGCGCTGCTCGCTCTCGAGCAGTTCGGCCGATCGCTCGCGGACCAGGCGTTCCAGCTCTTCGTTGAGTCCGCTGATGCGTTCCTCGACCCGCTTGCGCTCGGTGATGTCGATGATCTGCACGAAGATGCCGACCACGCGTCCGTCCACCAGGTCGGGCAGATAGGCCGCGCTGACGTACATCGGCGAACCATCCACCCGGCGACGCCAGCTCTCGAAGTGCTGGGGCTCGCCCGCCAGGGCGCGCTGCATGCGCGGCGCGATGTCGCCCCAGACATCGGGAGGCACGCACTCGCTCAGGTGCAGTCCCACCGCCCGCTTCGGGTCGATGCCATAGACGCGCTGGTGTTCGGCGTTGGCGAACCGGAAGCGCAGCATCGGGTCGATGTAGGCGATCAGGCCCGGCACATGGTCGGTGATGGTCTGCAGGAAACGTTGGTTGTCCTGCAGGGCGCGTTCGGCCGTCTTCCGCTGGGTGATGTCGATCACCGTGGTGTTGCTGCGCAGAAAACGTCCCTGGGCATCGCGCACCGCGGTGGATGAAAGCAGCACGTCGATGGCGGTGCCGTCTTGCCGACGCAGGCGGTACTCGACCGGTTCGACAAAACCGTCGCTCTGAAGGCGCCGCATGCGGTCCTCGTACACGGCCTCGCCGTCGCCGAACGTGAGCAGGTCTCTTGCATGCATCTTGCCGATCACCTGCTCCCGGCGGTAGCCCAGCCATCGCAGCTCGGTGTCGTTGATGTCCACATAGACGCCCGAGGCGTCGATGGAGTGGTAGCCGCAGGGTGCTTCGTTGTACAGCGCCTGGGCCTGCCTCAGGGCTTCCTGCAGGCGCTCGTTGGTGGCCCTCACCTGCAATTCGCTGGATTTGCGCTCGGTGATGTCGACCAGCTGGATGTAAACGCCTTGCACCTGTCCGTTGTTCCGGTAGGGGGTGTATTCGATGCTGGCGTGGAAGGTCCGGCCGTCGGCGAATACGCGCTCGCCCTCGAACCGTTGGGGTTGGCCCTTCAGTGCCGCTTGCAGGCGTTCAAATGAGCTGGCGTAGTCCTGTGGCCGGGCCAGTTCGCTCAGATGGCGGCCGATGACGTCTTCGGGAGAAAATCCCAGCCAGCGGGCGTAGCTGGCATTGGCGAAGCGGCAGACCAGGCCGTTGTCGTAGAACGCCAGTTGCACCGGCACGTTGTCCAGGGTGTGCTGGACAAAGTTGCTTTGGGCCGCAAGCGCGGCCTGGGCCTGCCTGCGCTCGGTGATGTCGATCACCGTCGAGTTGGTGCGGACGAAGCGCCCCTGCGCATCCAGGATCGGTGTGCTGATCAGCAGCACATGAAACTCGCTGCCATCGCGGCGTCGCAGGCCCAGCTCCATCGGGGGCGAAGGCTCGCCCTGTTTCATGGCTTCCAGCCGTTCCCAGCCCGCTTCGCGGTACTCGGGAAGGACGAAGTCCCGGAACAGCCGCCGGCCCAGCAGTTCGTCCTTCGCGTAACCCAGCCAGTCGGCTTCGGTCTGGTTGATCAGGACGATGGTGCCGTTCCCGTCCAGCGAGTGGTAGCCGCAGGGCGCTCCGTCGTACAGCTCGCGCTGGGACTCCAGGGTCTCGCGCAACTCCGCATTGGCACGGTCGAGTTCGGCCGTGCGTGTCTGTACCCGGGTTTCCAGTTCGGCGTTCAGTATCGCCAGCTCCTGCTGTTGCCGATACGCTTCGGTGATGTCACGCGAAACCGCCAGCAGGAGCGAGACACTCCCCAGGCTGTCCCGAATCGGCGTGACCACCGTGTCCCACCATTTGGGGGTGCCCTTGAAGGTCTGTCCGAAGGCAATGAAACGCCCGCTTTCTCCGGCTGCCGCGGCGGCCAGGGCCGCTCGGGCCATGTCCCCGCCCTCAGCAGGCCACCAGCTGGACCAGTCCTGACCCCGCACCTGCTCGAAATCGTCCACCTCGACCAGCCGGCAACCCTGGGCTGTCATCTGCAGCAACTCGCCGCGCAGGTTCAGCACCTTGGTGCAGTCAGGGCTGCTGGCGATGATCTGCCGGTTCAGCTCTTCCTTGAGCTGCAGGTCGGCTTCCAGCTTGCGCACATGCGTGACGTCCTGGACAAAGCCGATGTGGCTGGCCAGGTGTCCCTCCCTGTCAAACCGGGGCACACTGCGGGTGATCACATGGCTGACCTGCCCGTCGGGCAACAGCAGCCGGAACTCGACACTGCTGCTCTCGTTCAGCCCGACGGCCTGTCCCCAGAACTGGCGCACGCGCTCCAGATCCTGGGGGTGCACGCGTTGCAGCCAGCCAAAGCCGGGAAATTCGTGCCGGTCCAGTCGGAAGATGTGGCAGAGGCGCTCGTCGACATGGGTGAGCACGCCATCCCTGTCCACACGGAAAGTTCCGGTGGGGAACACGCTGGCCAGCGCCTCGTAGAGTGCCTCGTACTCCAGTCGGGCATGGTCCGCGCGGTCCAGCATGTGGCGGTGCGAAGGCAACATCTGGGGCCGGTCAGGTGACCACTCCGCATCCGGCTCGGGCGAAGCAACAGGGCGCATCTGCAAACGGCGCCGCAGGTGCTCGTTCTCGGCGCGCAAGGCCTCAATCTCGCCCAGCAGCGCATGCTCGCGCTGCACTTGCGACGCATCTTCTCGGGCGTTGCCAGGCAGCGGCTGGGTCTGGGCGGCATTCATCAACTGCCACTTTACCCCAGCGTGGCGTCAAGGCAATGTGATATTTGACCCTTAGAACCGGGGCAGTTCCGGGAAAGCCAGGCGCCCGCCGCGCACCAGCATCTTGCCGTATTCAGCACATCGTTGCAGGGTGGGAATCACCTTGCCTGGATTCAGTAGTTCTTTGGTGTCAAATGCCTTCTTCACCGCAAACATCTGGGTGTTTTCTTCGGGAGAAAATTGCACGCACATACTGTTGAGTTTTTCCACACCCACGCCGTGCTCTCCGGTGACGGTGCCGCCCATGGCCACGCTGGTTTCCAGGATGTCGGCGCCGAACAGCTCGCAGCGGTGCAGCTGGTCCGGGTCGTTGGCATCAAAAAGGATCAGGGGGTGCAGGTTGCCGTCGCCGGCGTGGAACACGTTGGCGCAGCGCAGCCCGTATTTCTTTTCCATCTCGGTGATCGCCAGCAGGATGTCGGCCAGACGCTTGCGCGGGATGGTCGAATCCATGCACATGTAGTCCGGGCTGATGCGGCCCGAGGCGGGAAACGCGTTCTTGCGGCCGCTCCAGAAGCGCAGGCGCTCGGCCTCGTCGCGACTCACCGCAATGGCGGTGGCGCCACAGCCGCGCAGCACCGCGCTCATGCGGCCGATCTCTTCCTCCACCTCCTCCGGCGTACCATCGCTCTCGCAGAGCAGGATGGCTTCGGCGTTCAGGTCGTAGCCCGCGTGCACGAAGTCTTCCACCGCGGCGGTCATGGGCTTGTCCATCATCTCCAGGCCGGCCGGGATGATGCCGGCCGCGACCACCGCCGCCACCGCGTCACCGGCCTTGCGCACGTCGTCGAAGCTGGCCATGATGCAGCGGGCCAGCTGCGGCTTGGGCACCAGCTTGACGGTGACTTCGGTGGCCACGGCGAGCATGCCTTCGCTGCCGATGACCAGCGACAACAGGTCCAGGCCTGGCGTGTCCAGCGCGGTGCCACCGAAGCTGATTGGCTCGCCTTCGATGGTGAAGCCGCGCACCTGCAGCACGTTGTGCACCGTCAGGCCGTACTTGAGGCAGTGCACGCCGCCCGAATTCTCGGCCACGTTGCCGCCAATGGTGCAGGCGATCTGGCTGCTCGGGTCGGGGGCGTAGTACAGGCCGTAAGGGAAGGCCGCTTCGCTGATGGCCAGGTTGCGCACACCGGCCTGCACAACGGCGGTGCGCGAACGCGCATCGACCGACAGAATGCGGTTGAACTTGGCCAGCGACAGCGTCACGCCCAGGGCATGCGGCATGGCGCCACCGGACAGGCCGGTGCCGGCCCCGCGCGCCACCACCGGCACCGACAGCCGGTGGCAGGTCTTCAGCACAGCCGCCACCTGGGTTTCGTTCTCGGGCAGGGCCACCACCAGTGGCCGTTCGCGGTAGGCGGTCAGCCCGTCGCACTCGTAGGGCACGGTGTCTTCGGCTTGCCAGAGCAGGGCGTGCGCGGGCAGCACGGCCTGCAGGGCGCGCACCACCTCGGCTTGCCGGGCGGCGCGTTCGGCGCGGGTCACTTCCATCGGGGCGGCGGCGGTGTTCATCCGGCGCAGTGTAGGCCAAGGCAGGCGCTGGTGCGTTGAAGAATCTTTCAGCCCGGTGTGAGGACGTTTGACCTGCGACACACCCCGAGGCTTGAAATGCCCGGGGCCATCGCCATGTACTGTTCACGGATCGGCCCGGAGCCGATCCTGATGATTCAACCCGATGCACAGGAGATGCCGCCATGAACAGTCTGATCGCCCGCTCCGGTTTGTTCGACGATTTCTTCAAGGATGTCGCGCCCGGTTTCTATGTCCGCCCCCTGCACGGGGATTCGCTGCCCTCGCCCTCGCAGATCAAGATCGATGTGCGGGAAACCCCGTCGGCCTACACCGTGGTGGCCGAGGTGCCGGGTGTGGCCAAGGAGGACATCCATGTCACCGTGGAAGGCAGCGTGGTGACGCTGCGCGCCGAAATCAAGCAGCAGGACACCCAGACGCAGGACGAGAAGGTGCTGCGCAGCGAGCGTTATTACGGTGCGGTGGCCCGCAGTTTCCAGCTGGCCACCGAGATCGACAACGAGCGCTCGAAGGCGAAGTACGAGAACGGTGTGCTGACGCTGACACTGCCCAAGAAGGTGGCGCTGGCAGGGCAGCGCCTGAACATCGAGTAAGCACCCCCTGCGCCGCTGACGCGGCTTCCCCCTCTCTCTCGCCTTTGGCGGGAGGGGGACCGCACTTGCGGTCTGGCAAAGCCAGTCCCGCGGTGCGTTGGACCAAGGGGTGGCGATCCGGCGTGGGCGATGGTTCAGCTCAGGGATTTCTTCAGCCACTCGGCGAAGGCGGCGCATTCCCAGCGGTCCATGGTGCCGGTGCGCCAGCACAGGTAATGGGCGTGCGGGCTGGGCACGTGGCGCGGGTAGAGCGGCACCAGGGTGCCGTTCTCCAGCCAGGGAGCGGCCAGTTTCAGCCGCAGCAGGGCCACGCCCATGCCCGCAGCGGCGGCGTCGCACATCAGGCCGATGTCGTTGAACTGCGAGCCGTCGCCGGGTTCCGGCCAGTCCAGGTTGTGGGCCGCGAACCAGGTGCGCCAGGGCTCCAGGGGGCTGCGCAGCAGCGGCAGGCCTTCCAGGTCGGCGGCGGTCTCAAAGGGGCCATGTTCGCGCGCAAACCCGGGTGAGGCCATGGGGGTGACCTCGTCCTTGACCAGGCACAGGTGTTCCACATCGGCGTAGCGCCCGGTCCCGAAGCGGACCATGAGATCGGCGTCTTCGGCCACCACGTCCAGCAGGGGGATGCTGACCTGCAGCGTCAGGTCGATTTCGGGGTAGGCGTCGGAAAACTGTTTGAGCCGCGGCAGCAGGATGGAGCGCGCAAAGGTCGGCGTGACGGCCAGCCGCAGCTTGCGCCGTCCGGGTGAGGCACTCTGGCTGGGAAACTTCTGCAGGGTGGCCAGGCCTTCACGCACATGGGCCAGGTACTCGATGCCCTCGGTGGTGAGAGAGAAGTCCGCCCGCCCGAACAGCTTGGTGCCCAGGATCTGTTCGAGTTGCCTGATGCGGTGACTCACCGCACTGGGGGTCACACACAACTCGTCCGCCGTCTGTGTCACGCTGCGCAGGCGCGCCAGCGCCTCGAAGGTCAGCAGACACTGGATGGGCGGGATGCGGATGGTCATGTGGCCCCCACGCTCCGCCGCTGCGCGGGTCGCTGCCCCCCGAGGGGGCGCGATCCAAGCCTGGGGCGGCCCGGCGCTTGAATCATCTGTGCGCTCTTGATCACTTGAAGACGACGGTCTTGTGGCCGTTGAGCAGCACGCGGTGCTCGCTGTGCCATTTCACCGCCCGGGCCAGCACCTGGCTCTCGGTGTCGCGACCCACCGCGGTCAGGTCTTCGACCGTGTCGGTGTGGTCGACCCGGGCCACGTCCTGTTCGATGATCGGGCCTTCGTCCAAGTCGGCCGTCACATAATGGGCGGTGGCGCCGATCAGCTTGACCCCGCGGTCGTGCGCCTGGTAGTAGGGCTTGGCGCCCTTGAAGCTGGGCAGGAAGCTGTGGTGGATGTTGATGGCCTTCCCGGACAGTTCACGGCACAGCCGGTCCGACAGGATCTGCATGTAGCGCGCGAGCACCACCAGCTCGGCACCTTCGTTGCGGATGATCTCCAGCTGCCGCTCCTCGGCCTGCGGTTTGGTTGCGGCCGACACCGGAATGTGCTGAAACGGCACGTTGTAGCCGGCGGCCAGCTGGTAGAAGTCCCGGTGGTTGCTGACGATGGCGCGGATGTCCAGCCGCAGCAGGCCACTTTTCCAGCGGAACAGCAGATCGTTCAGGCAATGGCCCTCCTTGCTGACGAAGATCACGGTCTTCATCGGCTCGGCCAGCGGGTGCAGGCCCCACCGCATGCCAAAGGGTTCGGCAAACATCCTCAACCGGATGCGCAGGTCGTCCTGGGTCAGCTGGGCGCAGGTGAACTGCACCCGCATGAAGAACAGGCCGGTGTCGTGGTCGTTGTACTGGGCGGCTTCCTCGATGTTGCCGCCGTGTTCGAGCAGGAAGCCCGAGACGGCGTGCACGATGCCGGGTCGGTCCGGGCAGGACAGGGTCAGGACGTAGGTGTGCTGCATGGCACCGATTGTCGCAGGATGGCGCTATGCTTGGCGAACGGGCCCGTCCGGGTGCCCGCAAGAATCCAGGCAAGGAGGCCGACATGGCGATCATGAATTTTCTCAACCGCCAGTTCATCGATGTCATCGAATGGGTCGATGACTCGCGCGACACGCTGTCGTTCCGGTTTCCGGACGACGACAAGCAGATCAAGAACAACGCCCAGCTGATCGTGCGCGAAAGCCAGGTGGCGCAGTTCGTCTATGTGGGGCAGTTCGCCGACACCCTGGGGCCGGGCCGCCACACGCTGACGACCGAGAACATCCCCATCCTCAGCGACCTGCTGGGCTGGAAGTACAAGTTCCAGACGCCGTTCAAGGCCGACGTCTATTACGTCACCACCCGCGTGTTTGCGGGCAACAAATGGGGCACGGCCAACCCGGTGATGATGCGCGACGCCGATTTCGGTGTGGTGCGCATGCGCGCCTTCGGCACCTACGACTTCAAGGTGGTCGATCCGGCGCTGTTCCTCAAGGAAGTGGCCGGCACCGACCACCAGTTCCGACTGGACGAGTTCACCGATGTGATGCGCTCGCGCATTGTCAGCGTCTTCAGCGAGACCCTGGCCATGGCCAAGGTGCCGGCGCTGGATGTGGCCACGCGCTACGGCGAACTTGGACAGGCCCTGCTGGAGCCGCTGAACGCCGCCATGCGTGAGAAGTACGGGCTGGCGCTGACCGCCTTTGTGGTGGAAAACGTGTCGGTGCCGCCGGAGCTGGAGCAGGCCATCGACAAACGTGGCGCCATGACCGCCATCGGCAACCTCAACGACTACGTCAAGTACAACATGGGCAACGCGCTGGCCGAAGGCAAGGCCGGTGCGGCCGGCATCGGTGCCGAGCTGGCGGCCGGCCTGGCCATGGGGCAGGCCATGTTGCAGCCGGGCGCCGGCATGGGCGCCGCCGCGGCCCCTTCCCAGCCGGGTTTTGTGCCCGGCACAGCGGCACCGCCGGCCACCGCATCCGCCTTGCCCGAGCTGCTCACACCCGAGCAGGTCGCGCAGGCCCTCTCGGTCAGCCCGGCGGACGTGCTGCAGGAGCTGGAGTCGGGCAACCTGAAGGGCCGGCGGATTGGCAGCCAGTGGCGCATCACGCGCGCGGCGCTGGACGAGTTCATGCAGGGATGAGGGCCATGCGGCAGAACGGGTCAGTCGGGCCGGCCGCCTCGTGAACGCGCCGGAACCCCCATCGGGCGCCGCTGACGCGCACCGCGCCCAGCAGAAGTTTGCCTGCCCGGCCTGCGGCGGCGAGGCGCGCTGGCACCCGGGCAAGCAGGCCCTGGTGTGTGCCTATTGCGGCACCGAGTCGCCGCACGAGCTGGCGGTGGCGGGTGAGATCGTCGAGCACGACCTGGTCCAGGCCTTGCGCTCGGTCCCGGCGCAGGAGCGGGGCTGGCAGGCCCAGCGCCGTCAGGTCCGTTGCCAGCATTGCCAGGCCATCAGCTTTTTCAGCGCCGAACAGCAGGGGCGGGCCTGCGACTTCTGTGGTTCGACCGCGCTGGTGCCCTTCGATGAAGGGACCGACGTCATCCGTCCCCAGAGCCTGCTGCCGTTCAGCCAGAGCGAGGCACAGGCCCGCGGGCGGCTTCGGCAGTGGTATGGCAGCCGTTTCTGGGCACCCAATGCGTTCAAGCGCCGGGTGCTCACCGACACCTTGCACGGGGTTTATCTGCCCTACTGGACCTTCGACGCCGAGGCTTCGGCCCGCTACACCGCCGAGGCGGGCACCTACTACCGGGACAAGGACAAGCGCCAGCAGGTACGCTGGCGTCGCGTGGCTGGACAGGTGGCCTTCCATTTCGACGACACGCTGGTGTGTGGCTCACGGGGTGTGCATTCGGGTCTGCTTCGTGCCATCGAACCGTTTCCGACCACCACCGAACTCGTCCCCTACGACGCCGGCTACCTGAGTGGCTGGACCGTGGAGCGCTATGCGCTGGATCTCAAGGGCGCGGCCGAGCAGGGTCGCCAGCGCATGCTGCAGACGCTGGAACGCCTGTGTGTGCAGGACATGCGGGCCGACACCCACCGCAACCTGCGCATGGACGCCCGTTTCGAGCACCAGACCTTCAAGCACGTCCTGCTGCCGGTATGGCTCGTGAGCTATCGCTACGGCGCACGCGATTTTCAGGGAGTCGTCAACGGGTACACCGGCCAGGTGGCGGGCGAGTATCCCAAGAGCTGGGTCAAGATCGGGCTGGCCGTGCTGCTGGCCCTGGTGGTCCTGGTGGTGTTGTTCCAGTTCGAGTGAGGCGTTGGGCCTGGCGTGGCGCCAGGGGCTGCCATCAGCGGCCGAAGCGCTGACGCAACTCGGCGCAATAGTCGCGCTCAGGGAGCGGTGGTGTCAGCCAGGTGTGATCGGCCTGCAGACCTGGCCCGGTGAAGGCCGTCGCGTCGGCCGTGCTGGCCGGTCGGCTGCGCGCCTGCAGCACCAGGACCTGCAGGTCCGCCGGCAGGTGGCGGGGCACACCCAGGTCACGGCGCACATGCTCGTTGCCGGCCACCAGCAGCACCGTCCGGCCCGTCTGGACGGCGCCAGCCGCCACCGCGGCCAGTGAGCGGTCACGGGCCAGCTGGATGCGGGTCATGGGGGCGATCTGCGCTTCCGGCAGCAGCCCGCAGTGCCCGTCGCGCACCAGGGCCTGCTGGCGCGCCAGTTGTTCCGCGTCGAGCAGCCGGTCCAGTGCCGTGTCGGCCATGGCCTCGCGTTGTCGTGACCGCGGCAGGTTGCCGCCGAGAACCGGCACACCGGCCCGCACCGCGGCCATGATCATCGGTCCGTAGCTGGACCAGGGCCAACCGCTGAGGTTGCGCTCGTCGGTCCAATCCAGCGCCGCCCGCACGCGGGTTTCGGCGGCGCCCGGCTCCAGCCCGGCGGTGCCGCGACCGGCTTCGACCATCTCGACCACGACGGCGGCCAGACGGCCCTGTCCCGCCAGCGTACCGACCACCTCGACCTGCAGGCTCTGGTGGGCGGGGGCATCGTGCTGCTCTCCCAGCAACCACAGGGGGCGCTGCGGCAACGCGTCCAGCGACGGCGAGCGGGCCAGGGGGGCACCCGATGACTCACCGGCCACGGCCACCGCTGCGCCGGACGAACAGCCGCCAGCCCACAGGGTCGCCGACAGCAACAGGGCAGTCCATGCGCAGGAGCGGATCATCTGGCGATACTACGCCTTTTGAATCCCCGAGCTGGGTGTCGGGGTCTGCTGCGCCCCGGCACCACAAACGCCCTCCCCATGTCCCCGTCTTCCGATTCGCTGCGCCGTCTCTGGCGCTGCCTGCTGACCCTGTGCTTGGCCTTGTTTGCGGCCCTTGCCTGCGTCTGGCTCGGCACCCCCATTCCCTGGATGATCGGTCCGTTGCTGGCCACCTCGCTGGCTTCGGTGCTCGGGGCACGCACGCTGAGCGCCAACGTTTTGCGCAACAGCGGTCAGTGGGTGATCGGCACCGCGTTGGGCCTCTATTTCACGCCGGTGGTCGGTGCGCTGGTGGCCAGCCTGTGGTGGGCGATCGGTCTGGGCATCGCCTGGGCGCTGGCGCTGGGACTGGCTTTTTCCTTCTGTCTTCACCGCTGGCATGCGGCGCCGGAGATGGGGCCCGGCGCCGCCCAGTGGCGTGCGACCACCTACTTTGCCGGCGCCATCGGCGGCGCGTCGGAAATGACCCTGATCGCCGAGCGTCGGGGCGCGCGGACCGACCTGGTGGCGTCGGCCCACAGCCTGCGGGTGCTGCTGGTGACCGTGACGATTCCTTTTGTGATTCAGGCCTGGGGTGTGCGCGGGCTGGATGTCAACCTGCCCGGGGTGCGCGAGGTGCAATGGGTGGGGCTGGTCCAGTTGGCTCTGTGGACCCTGGCCGGCGCCCTGCTGATGCAGCGGCTCGGGCGGGCCAATCCCTGGTTCATGGGGGCGCTGGTGGTGACCATGGTGTTGACCTTGAGCGGTGTCGAGCTGTCGGCCATTCCGGTGTGGCTGACCAACGCGGCCCAACTGGTGATCGGCGTGAGCCTGGGTGTGCGGTTCACGCCTGGCTTCCTGCGCACGGCGCCGCGTTGGCTCGCCAGCGTCGCGGCCGCCACCGGGGTCATGATGCTGGTGTGTGCCATTTTTGCGTGGGGGCTGGCCCGGTGGACGGATCTTCCCTGGGCGACGCTGGTGCTGGGCACATCACCGGGGGGCATTGCCGAAATGGCCATCACCGCGAAGGTGCTTGAGCTGGGCGTACCGGTCGTGACCGCGTTTCAGGTCTGCAGGCTGGTCGCTGTGCTGGTGCTCGCCGAACCGGTGTATGCCTGGCTGCAGCGCCGCTGGCCACTGGATTGAGCGTTTGCCTCAGGTTCAGTGCATGAATCTGCCGTCGCGTGTGTAGATGGCCAGGTCCACCAAAGGCAAGCCAGCGTGGTCACCGTTGCGAAAGCTGATCTGCAGACCATGCACGTCCAGAACAACGTTTCGTAGACCGGCCACAAAGCTGTCGCGAGTGGGTTGAGGCCCGGCACGCCGCAGAGCCTCCACCAATGCCATGGCACTCAGGTAGCCTTCAAAGCTGCCATACGAAAACCCCTTGCCCGGCTTGAACCGGGTGTAGGCTTCCTGATAGGCACGGGATGCCTCAGTCTTGCGCTCCCAAGGGCTGGGCAGGACCTGGGCAAAGATCATGCCGTGGGCCAGTGGCCCCAGACTCTGTGCCAGCTGCGTGGACCCGGAATTGACCGCATAGAACTGTGTGCGACCACCTGTTTCACGGCTGCGCCGGATCAGTTTCTCGTAAGTGCCGATGCCGCCATGGTTGAACACCATCTGGGCCTTGCTGTTCGCCAGCTGCGCCGCCATGGCGGAGATGCCGGCGGCGTCGATGTCAGACTTGAACGCCAGGTCGGCCACCAGCTCCAGGTTCAGTTCCTGGGCCAGGCGCTGGACGTTGGCCAGGTGTTGCTGGCCCGTCTCTGAATCGGACCGGAAGAAGGCGACCCGGGTCATGCCCAGACTGCGGGCATGTGCCATCAACGCCCTGAACTCCGCCTTGTGCTCGGCTCGCACCGGGAATACCAGCGGCTGATGGGGCGTTCGCAGCCCCGGAGACCCGGCCATGGGCGCGAAGAAAGGGGTGCCAAGTTCGGTGGTCGCTTTGAGCACAGCCATGGATGGTCCTCCTTCGATCGAGCCGAAGACCAGAAAGACCTTATCGAGGTTGATCAGGCTTCGAGCATTGGCTTCAGCCTGGGCGGCCTGGTTGTTGTCGTCGAGCAACTTCACGCTGATCCGGCGACCAAAAACGCCGCCACTGCGGTTAACCCGGTCGAGTGCCGCCTGTACGCCTTCGGTCACATCCACACCGTAGGCGTTCTGACCATTTTGCAGTGTGAGGGTCTGACCGATGACAATCTGAGTGGGGGACACGCCCACCTGTGCCGAGGCAGCCGTGGCCAGAAGCAGCGCCGACACGGCACCGATGATGTGACGAAGCAGGATGGACACGCAACCTCCAAGGCATGACTGGGTGAGGTTCTGTGGCCGCTGGGGAGCGCCAATGTCCCCAAGCCACCGAGCAATACCCCCACCCGTGTTTTTTTTGAAGCCTGGAGAGTATCTCGGCCGGCACAGCCTGCTGTCTGACTGGGTTCGCTGGGGTGTGCGAAAACCCGCGCGTCTGGCAACTACATCACGCCTGTGTCAGTGCATGACGACAGGCATTTGCGCCAGGGTGGCGTAGCCTTCCAGCGTGTCTTCCACTTCCTCTTGTGACGGGGTGTTCTGCTGCCAGGCCTGAATCTGGGACTGGAACATTTCCGCCCAGGAGCCATCTAGGTAGACCTCCTTGCCCGAGCGCTTGTCCACGATCTCGAAGCCGTGCCTCGGAATCTGGGGGCCGTCATGTTCGCGCTGATCCCCATCCATCGGGGCATTGGCCAGGATGTGGACCACCGCAAAGGATTCCGAGTCGTAGAGCATGTGCATGACTGAAATGTCCTTCAAAGGGAATAACCTGAACGCTGATGTTCCTTATATCGGCAAAGGCGCCGCTTTCTGCAGCGCCGACGCCCTTTATCTGGGATCGCCCCGGAAAAATGCAAGAACCGTGCGGTTTTTGAGACGCCGCCGGCCCCGGCGGTTCCTGAACGGGCCGATTTCAGGGGTGACGGCGCAGGCTCTGCTCCACCTGGTCGCCATTCGCGTGTCGCAGGCTCAGCCGCACAGGCAGGTGCTGCAATTGCGGGGCCAGCCAGACGGAAAGCCGGGTGTCGTTGGGGTGCCGAGCCACACGCTGGAGGTGCCAGGCGGGCATCCGCCCGGCGGGTACCGTGGGCTGTTCGAGTCCGACCACCTCGAATTCCCACGCTTCGGCGTCCGAGGCGCCGACCACCTGCATCTGGAAGCGTTGCCCCTGGACCGGTGGCCGGGCGTTGAGCAGGCTGGCCAGCTGGAGCAGCACACTCAGGCGGTCCTGGGCGCCCGGCAGAAGGACGTCCTGACGGGCGTTTTCAGAGTAGGTGATGCGGGCCGAGGCGCTGTCGAAGCGGACTTCCCGTTCGCGGCGGCTGGTGTCCACGAATTGGTCCGGGTGAAGTCCGGTGCTGTCCAGCCGGCCACTGCTGCGCTGTGTCCGGCTGCCCACCAGAAAGGCGCTGATGCGCATCTGGGCATCGTAGGCAGATCCCCGCCGGTCCCATACCAGGGCGCCGCTGGCCTGGTATCTGGCCCGCCCTGACTGGCCCGTGACGTCATACAGCAGCCGCGCGCTGTCGGGTGGCAGGGCGGCAGGCAGACCACGGGTTCGCCATTCGGGCAGTTGGCTCGTCACCGCGTCCGGTCTGTCCGGCACCGAGACTTGGGCCGGAGCAGGCCGACCGACTTGCCCCGGCTCCGGCGTGCCGGCCTGCACCCCCGGCCAGCCCGGGCCCATCAGGGCCGCTGCAAGTGCCATCCCCGGCAGCCGGCGCGTGACGCGCCTGCCAAGGCTTGAGCAGCTTCGCTGGCTCATGGCCGATCGACAAAACCCAGATCTGCGCTCAGGCGTTGCGCGCAGCGCAGGAGCGCGGTGGCAGGCGTCCCGTTCCAGCTGGTGTCCAGTGTCGCCACTGAACCGAGCACCACGAGGCCCAGTGCCAGCCTGCCCTGGACATCAAAGACCGGGGCACAGAATCCGCCGATGCCGGGCACCATGCTGTGCACCACGCGCGCCATGCCCCGCCGGCGCGTTTCCTCCAGCATCAGGGCCACTTCCGGCAGGTTGCGGGGGACGTCTTCCAGCGGCATGCCGTTGCGGGGCAGTTGGGCGATCATGGTCAGCTCCTCACGGATCATGGGCTCCACCCGCTGGGCATCTCGTCCCTCGACGCCCATGAAGGCGGCGAAACAGCGCCCGGTGGCCGACGTGAGCAGGGGCATGACATCGCCCAGGCGAAGGGTGACGGGCGCGGATTTCGGGGCTTCGGCCCAGTGCACCATGGTCGGGCCGTGGTTGCCCCAGACGGCAATCGCCAGGGTGTGACCGGTTTCGGCCAGCAGGACCGGGATGCGCTCGCGCGCCAGCCGCACCGCGTCGATGCGGCTGAGGCTGGCCAGCCCGATGCGCAGCGCGGCCGGACCCAGGTCGTAGCGCGTGCTCACCGGGTCCTGGGCCACCAGGCCCATGCGCTGGAAGCTCACCAGGTAGCGGTGGGCTTTGGCGGCGCTCATGCCGGCGGCAGCGGCCAGGTCGCGCAGCATCATCGGACCGGTGGCCTCGGCCATGGCCTTGAGCAGTTCGAAGCCCACCTCGACCGACTGGATGCCGGCCCGTGATGGCGTGTCGTCCTCGGGATGCTCGCTTGTTTCCGCTTCGGTCAGGAAGGGGCGGGGGTCAGAAGTTTCGGCCATGGTGAAATAGAGGGGTGGGCCCTGCCGGCCCGAGGTGCCGGACTTGCCACCGGAAAGCCATCAATGGCGGTCTGTTCGGCTTGGTCATGTCCCGTCGCGGCGCGTCCGTGCCGGTCCGGCCTGGCCTGGCCCGGGACAACCGATCGACAGCAGGAGAAGACATGAAACTCGCCACCTACAAGGACGGATCGCGCGACGGCCAGCTGGTCGTGGTCTCGCGTGACCTGTCCACCGCACATTATGCGACCGGGATCGCCCACCGCCTGCAGCAGGTGCTGGACGACTGGAACTTCCTGGCTCCGCAACTCGAGGACCTGTTCCTCACCCTGAACCAGGGCAAGGCTCGCCACGCGTTCCCGTTCGAGCCGTCCATGTGCATGGCGCCCCTGCCGCGGGCCTACCAGTGGGCCGACGGCTCGGCCTATCTCAACCATGTGGAACTGGTGCGGGCGGCCCGCCAGGCCGAGGTGCCGGCCAGCTTCTACGAAGATCCTCTCATGTATCAGGGCGGCAGCGACGATCTGCTGGGGCCTTGTGATCCGGTGGTGGTGCCCAGTGAGGACATGGGCATCGACTTCGAGGCGGAGCTGGCCGTCATCACGGGCGATGTGCCCATGGGGGCCACACCCGAGCAGGCACTGGATGGCATCCGTCTTCTGATGCTGGTCAACGATGTCAGCCTGCGCCACCTGGTCCCGGGCGAGCTGGCCAAGGGTTTCGGCTTCTTCCAGAGCAAGCCGGCCACCGCCTTCGGTCCGGTGGCGGTGACGCCGGACGAGCTGGGCGAAGCGTGGCAGGGAGGCCGCGTTCACCTGGCGCTGCAAAGCACCTGGAACGGCCGGCGGGTGGGCATGTGCGATGCCGGGCCGGAGATGACGTTTCATTTCGGGCAACTCATCGCCCACATGGCGCGCACCCGCCACGTGCGTGCGGGCAGCATCGTCGGTTCGGGCACCGTCAGCAACCGGTCGGTGGAGATCGATGGTCGCCGGCAGTGGCCCAAGGGGTACTCCTGCATTGCCGAGAAGCGGGCCATCGAGACCTTGCTGGACGGCAAGCCCAGCACCGGCTACATGGCTTTCGGTGACAGCATACGGATCGAGATGAAAGGCCGCGACGGCCAGAGCATCTTCGGTGCCATTGACCAGCGGATTGCCCCACTGCAAGCGGCTGTGCCACCTTGAAGGCGCGCCTGTCCGTGGCCCGGAGGGCGACGCGTGACGATGCCCTGGGCTCAGCCATGGCTCAGTGGGCGTAGACACCCTCGACCGATACAAAACCCTTGACCTCCAGCGGATTGCCACTCGGGTCACAGAAGAACATGGTCCACTGCTCTCCTGGCTGTCCTGCGAAACGAACCTGTGGTCGCAGAACGAACTCGATACCTGCGTCTTCCAGGCGGCGAGCCAGTGCCTGCCACTGGGGCAACAGCAGCACCAGACCGAAGTGTGGCATCGGCACCAGGTGTTCACCCACCCGTCCGGTCCGGGCGGTGCGGATGGGTTCGCCCAGATGCAGCGAAAGCTGGTGGCCGAAAAAGTCGAAATCCACCCAGGTGTCGGTGCTGCGCCCCTCCGCACAACCCAGTACGCCTCCGTAGAAGCGTCGGGCCGCATCCAGATCGGTCACGTGAATGGCAAGGTGGAAAAGGCTGGGGGTCGACAGCCGGGTCTCGTTGCTGGCGTTCATGCCGGCAGCATACGCCAAGCCGGCCCGGACAGGTATGCGCGCGGGTCAAGCCCCGTCGGCCGCGAACACGGCAGCCGGCGGGCCACCGGGATCAGAGCGTCGGCGCCTGGATGCCGCCTCCGGCCTTCTCCAGCTGGCCCTGGCAGTCGACGCAACGCATGGCGGTCGGATTCGCATGCAGCCGGGCCGTGGCGATCGAGACACCACAGTCCACGCACAGTCCATAACTGCCATCGGCGATGCGCTTGAGTGCCTCATCGATCGCCACCAGTTCGGCCGACTCCCGTTCTTCCAGCGCAAAGGCCAGATCGCGCTCGGCGTCCGCCTTGGCCCAGTCGTCACTGGCCTCTTCCCGAGCCTGGGCGGCAGCCTCGGCCCGGCCGATGCGTCCGCCTCGCTGGGCCCTCAGGTGGGCCAGCACCTCGGCCCGCATGGCCTGCAACTGGACGGCAAAGGTGTCGGAAATGTTCTGGCTCATCGATGTTCTCCTGCAATTTCTCGAAAATCCGACATCGGGTCGGGCATGACATCATCTTGCACCGGCTGCCGCCGAGACGGCTTGACACATGTCAAGCACAATCGGCGGTGACAGACCGACCCGATGCAACCCGAGGAGACCCGCATGAACTCGCCCGACTACAGTCGCTACCAGACCTTGGAAATCACCCGCCGCGGCCCCACCGTCAATGGCATTCCCTGTGTGCTCGACATCCGGATGCGCGCCGATGGCCCCGGTGGCAACGGCAAGCTGCCGACCGCCGGCCATGAGGGGCACTGGGAACTGTCGGAGATCTGGCGCGACGTGGGGCGCGACGAGTCGGTGAACGTCGCCGTGCTTCGCGGCAGCGGCATGGGTTTTTCCGGCGGCGGTGACCTGGCGCTGGTGCAGGACATGGCGACCGACTTCGGGGTGCGCACCCGGGTCTGGAAAGAGGCGCGCGACCTGGTCTACAACGTGATCAACTGCGACAAGCCCATCGTCAGTGCCATGCACGGCCCGGCCGTCGGTGCCGGCCTGGTGGCCGGCCTCCTGGCCGACATCTCGATCGCCGCGAAGAGCGCCAAGATTGTCGACGGGCATACCCGCCTCGGCGTGGCCGCCGGCGACCACGCCGCCATCGTGTGGCCTTTGCTCTGCGGGCTGGCCAAGGCCAAGTATTACCTGATGCTGTGTGACCCCATCAGCGGCGAGGAGGCCGAGCGCATCGGCCTGGTGTCGCTCGCGGTGGACGACGACGCCCTGCTGGACAAGGCCTACGAGGTGGCCGACCGCCTGGCCGCGGGCAGCACGAGCGCCATCCGCTGGACCAAGTATTCGCTCAACAACTGGCTGCGCCAGGCCGGACCCGCCTTCGACACCTCGCTGGCACTGGAATTCATGGGGTTTGCAGGTCCCGACGTGCGCGAAGGTGTGGCATCCTTGAGGGAGCGCCGACCGCCCCGCTACGGTGTGGACGGCTGAAGGCGTGCCCCGGTCGGGGCGCGTCACCCAAGGCAGATCACCAGGAGAAGGCCATGAGCGAGACATCGGGCAGCGGTTTCGGCAAGTTCGTGCCGGGCTTCGACTTCCTGCAGAACCTGGCCGGGCAGGCGGCCGATGGTGTGGCCCAGGGCTTGGGCAAGAGCATTCCCCAGCTGCCCAACCTGGGCAACTGGGTCGCGCCCACCTTCAATGTGGAAGACCTTGAAAAGCGCATCGAAGAACTCAAGGCGGTGCATTTCTGGCTGGACCAGAACGCCAAGGCCCTGGGCGCCACCATCCAGGCGCTGGAAGTCCAGAAAATGACGCTGGCCACCTTGCAGACCATGAACTTCAGCCTCGGCGACGTGGCCAATGCACTCAAACTCAAGGCCGCCGACACCGTGGCCGGCTTCACTGGCCGGCCGGCCGGTGAAGCGGTCTCCGCCGGACCGGAGCCCGCGGTTGCCAAGTTTGCCGGCCTGGAGACCCCGCCCCGCCCCTACGGGGCGACTGCGGCGGGCGCGAAACCCCCCGCCCCCGCCAAGGCGACCAAGGCCCGCAAGTCCCGGCCGCGCAAGACGGCGGCCCCGGCGGTGCCAGGCGCCCCGGCCGGTGTGGTCGATCCGATGCACTGGTGGGGGGCTCTGACCCAGCAGTTCCAGGGCATAGCCGCCAATGCCCTGAAGGACGCCGCGCGCCAGACCACCCTGGACGGCACCCGCCACATGGCCAGCGGCTTGACCGAGCAGGCCGTCAAGACCGCCACCGGTGTGGCCGGCAAGGCCGCAGACACGGTCGCCCGCAACGTGGGCACTGCGGTCGGGATGGGGCAGGCGGCGGCTCGGGCGGTGGGCGGCGCGGCCCGGGGGGTGGGCGCCAGAACGACGGCACCGGTGCCGTCCGCCTCCAGGAAAGTCACGGTCAAGGCCGCCCCGAAAAAGAGGGGGGAGCCCAAGCCGGTACCCGCAAAAAAACAGGCGCCCCGTTCGGTGGTGCCAGGCCGGCCGCTCGGATCGGGAGACTGGCCTTTGCCCACGGCGTTCTTCCCCGGCCTCCAGCCCGCGGCCAGTCCCGCCGTGGCAAAGAAGGCACCAGCGAAGAAGGCCTCTGCGCGCGCGCCGTCCCGTCGCCGCGGCTGAAGTCCGGTCCGGGGTCCGTTCATGCAGCGTTTTCCGTGTGCACACGCCACCCATCCGCAGTGGCGCATGGCCGCGGCCCTGGTCCTGGCCCAGCTGCGGGCCCAGATGGCGTTGCCCGGTCACGCCCGATCACCCTCGCTGGGGCTGCTCTACATCACCGACCACTACGCCGGTGAGGCCCGGGACATACTGGGCCATCTTGCCGATGAGTTGCGCGAAGTGACCGACTGGGTCGGCACGGTGGGCATCGGTGTGGCGGCCAGCGGGGTCGAGTATTTCGACGAGCCTGCGTTGTGCGTCATGTTGTGTGACCTCGGGCCGCACAGCTACCGCGTCTTCAGTGGTGTGGCGCCCTTGTCGGCCACGGGCCGCAGCGACGGCTTCGAAGCCCACACCGCCCTGGTCCATGCCGACGGCCGCACGCCGGACCTGGCCGAGCTCATTGCCGAGATTGCAGACCGGACCTCGAGCGGTTATCTGTTCGGGGGGCTCAGTGCCAGCCGCGGACCCAGTGTCCAGTTTGCTTCAGGCAGCGCCGGCCATCTGCGCGGGCAGGGCGCCAGCGGCGGGGTCTTTCACGGGGGACTCAGTGGCGTGGCCTTCGGACCGGATGTGGGCATCGTCTCCCGGGTCACCCAGGGCGCGCGGCCCTTGGCACCGGCCTTCATCGTGACCGCGTCCGAAGGCAACCTGGTGCTGGCGGTGGACGAACAGCCTGCCCTGGAGCGCGTGCTGGATGTCCTGGACATCTCGCTGGAGCGGCCCCAGGAGGCCATCGAGCGACTGCGCCGCACCCTCGTCGGACTGACCCTGCCGGAACAGGTCGGCATTCTGCCCGGCGCCTCGGCCCGCGAGCAGCGAGGTCAGTTCGGCCCCGAGGTGCAGGTGCGGCACATCATCGGCCTCGATCCGGCGCGCCACGGCGTGGCCATCGCCGACGAGGTGCCGGTGGGCAGCCGCCTGGCCCTGTGCGAACGCCACGTCCAGGCGGCCCGGGCCGACCTGGTCCGCATCTGTGCCGAGATCCGCGAGGAACTGGAGCCCCGCTTGCATGATGCCAGCATGGGTGACGCCCGGGTGCTCGTCAACACGCCAGATCCCCCGGTCGACGCGACCGAACGCATCGCCGGCGCCGTTTATGTCAGCTGCTCCGGCCGGGGTGGCCCGCACTTCGGAGCGCCCAGCGCCGAATTGCAGATCATCCGCCGCGCCCTCGGCGACGCGCCCCTGGCCGGCTTCTTTGCCGGCGGCGAAATCGCCCACCACCACCTCTATGGCTACACCGGTGTCCTGACCGTCTTCACCCGCTCACCCGACTGAGGTGCCACCTCACGTCCCGGGTGGTGCGGAGAGTTCCTGGCCTTTCTGGCCGAGCGCCCGCCGGGCCTCGCCGATCGACAGGCCATACATGGCGGCAAACCCTTCCAGCGACTGCCCGCTGGTGGCATAGGCGCGTTGCAGGGCCTGATGCCGTGCCGACCGCGCCGCGGCCTCGGCCAGCGCCTCCTGTGTCAGCGTGTTGATCGCCTCGTCCCGGCCGGACACGCGTGCCGCGTAGTCCATGGCATCCAGCCCCGATGCCTCGAAAGCGCGGGCGATGCGTTCGCGCAACCTGGGCCGCAGGTCTTCGTCACTGCGCGCGGCGCGACGGCGAAACACCTCGACAAGGGCGTGGTGCACCTGTTCGGGGGTGGGGGACTCCACCGTCTCCCCCTGGAGGTTGCGTCGCTTCTGGCCTTCGCCGACCGCAGAGAGGTAGCGGGTGGACCGGGTGTGCTGAGCCAGGGCAGGCTTGAGCGCCTCGGGGTCGAGTTCGCCCGGATGGGCGGCCAGCAGGTCTTCGAAAATGCCGCGTTTGAGCGGGCGAGGCGGATCCCCGAACACGTTCGGGTGGTGTTCGGCCAGCCAGTCCAGCAAGGGCAGGCGGCGATGGCGCGTTGGTCCGGCGCTTCGTGCGGCTGTTTTCTGGCGGACAGCCGACACCGGCCTGCGGTGTTCATCGGGGTGCTGGGGTGTTGTGGCCTGGTCTGGCTTCATGTTTGCACGGTTTGGGTGGTGGCATTTGTGCCTCGCATCATGCCAGCCTTCGAGGGTGACGGTCTGGCCAGACCGGGCCGGGCAAAGGCACAATCGGCGCTTTGGGGCAAGACAGGGGGGAGTGTCGATGAGCAAGTCCTTGCGCTGGTCGGAAAAGTGGTTTCGCCGCGGCCTGTGGCTGGTGGCCTTGTTGTTCGCCTGGTTCCTGGCCGGGCTGGGCAGCACCATCGTGGGCGATCTGCCCAGGGTGGAGCAGACCCGGTCGCTGGAGGATTTCATGGATCCGCAGCGAACGCCGGCGCTGCGCCGTGCCCTGGACGAGGCGCGGCGGGACGCCCAGGAGGCCCAGGTGGCGCTGGACCAGGCACAGCTGCGCCACCAGACTGCCCAAGCCAGCAACCGCGCCGAGCGCGAAACCTTCGCCAATTGGCTGGCCACGCGCCAGGTCACGCAGCGGCCCGAACAGGACAGCGAGCTGATCGCCCGAACCGAAGCGCTGGATCGGCTGAGGCAGGCCGAGCGCCAGGCCCTGGGTGAAGTCGAGCGACAGCAGCAGGCCGCGCTGGATGCCCGGCAGGCCCAGGACCGGGCCCAGGCCGAATGGCAGGATCTGGAGCATGCGGCGCGAGACACCTTCCGTCGCGCACAGCAGGCGCAGGAACTGCGGGTGTTCGGCTACCGGCTGGCGCTGACCCTGCCCTTGCTGGTGGCGGCTGGCTGGCTGTTCAGGAAACACCGCCAAGGACCTTCCTGGCCGTTTGTCTGGGGTTTCATCTTCTTCGCGCTGTTTGCCTTCTTTGTGGAGCTGGTGCCCTACCTGCCCAGCTACGGCGGCTACGTGCGTTACATCGTCGGCATCGTGCTGACGGTGGTGGGCGGGCGCTACGCGATAGCCGCCTTGCAGCGCTACCTGGAACGGCAGAAGCAGGTGGAAGCCCTGCCCGACAGTCAGCGCCGCCTGGGCCTGGACTACGACCTGGCCCAGGCCCGGCTGACCAAGAACGTCTGCCCGGGCTGCGAGCGCCCGGTGGACCTGAAGGACGGCAAGACCGATTTCTGCCCGCATTGTGGCCTGTGTCTGTTCGACCGCTGTGGCCACTGCAGCACGCGTAAGAGTGCGTTTGCCCGCTACTGCTTCTCGTGCGGTGCAGAGGCCAAACCCGGTGAGGGTGATCCGGCCGACGCCCTCCCGGCCAGCCCTGGCTGACCGGTCAGCCAGGCTGGCGCTCGGCCTGGACCAGCGGGCGCAAGGCCCACAGGCCGAGTGCCGGGCCGATGGCCAGCCAGGGAATCAGGGCGCCCAGCGCCACCCGGTCGGCCAGCGACACAAACAGCAGGATGCTGACGATGGAAATGCCGAACCCGATGCTGTTGGTCAGGGTGAGCACACTGCCCACGGCCTGCGGCGGGGCGTTGCGGGCCGTCAGGGTGGAGAACTGGGGCGAATCGCCCGCCACGGTGATGCCCCAGACCACCAGCCAGGTGTAGAAGAAGGCGTCGGGCGCGTGCATCAGCCACGGCGCCGCCAGGCAGCACAGTCCACTGACGCCCAGCTGGGTGCCGGCGACGCGGGCGCTGCCGCGCCGCAAGGCCACCCAGCCCCCGACCGCGCAGCCCAGGGCACCGGCCCCGAGCACCCAGAATGCGGCCCAGGACAGGGCCGCGCCTTCCAGCCGGGTCGCCAGGATCAGGGGCACCAGCACCCACATGGTGTAGAGCTCCCACATGTGACCGAAGTAGCCCAGCACCGAGCTGCGCACCTTGCGGTCGGTCCACACCGAGGCCAGCGCCCGCCACTGCAGGGTGGTGACACGCGCCACCGTGCCGGGGGCGTCGCCCACCGTCGCATACAGCAGCACCCCGCCGGCGGCGGCCAGCGCGGCCACACCCAGCATCAGTGTCGGCCACGGCAACTGGTCGCCGATGGCCCGCAGCGCGTGGGCGCTGGCCGACCCGATGACCAGGGCGCCGATCAGCAGGCCCAGGGCCGCGCCCAGCCCGCGCGAATACCACTGGGCGGCGATCCTCATGCCCACCGGGTAGATACCGGCCAGGAAGAAGCCGGTGGCGAAACGCCAGACCATCAAGGCCTCGTAGTGCCTGACCATGGCCCAGGCCATCACCGTGCAGCCGGCGCCGGCGAGCGCACAGACCAGAAACACCAGCCGGGGTGCAAACCGGTCGGCCACCGCCAGCAGGGCGAACACCAGGGTGCCGAGGATGAAGCCCAGCTGCAGCGCCGAGGTCAGCGTGCCCAGCGCGGCGGTCGGCCAGCCGAGTTCGCGCTGCAAGTCGGGCATGACCGCATTGACCGCGAACCAGAGCGAGGTGCCGGCGAACTGGGCCAGCACCAGCACCGGCAGGACATGGCGGGGAACGGTGGCCTGGGAGGTCATCGGCCGCAGCTTAACCGGCCAGCCGCCGGCCCGCCTGGCACGCAGGCGTCAGACGCCGCGTGAGCGCTCCGCCTTGAAGCGTGCCCGGAAAGCCTCGAACGCACCGGCGTCCAGCGCGTCACGCACTTCCTGCATCAGGTTCAGGTAGTAGTGCAGGTTGTGGATGGTCGCCAGCATGGGGCCGAGCATCTCGCCGCAGCGGTCCAGGTGGTGCAGGTAGGCCCGGCTGAAGCCGTCGCGGCCGCCGTCGGCCCAGCTCACGCCGCTCTTGCCCGCGCAGGCATAGCAGGTGCAGGTCTCGTCCAGCGGCTGGTGGTCGCTCTTGTGGCGGGCGTTGCGGATCTTCAGGTCACCGAAGCGGGTGAACAGGGTGCCGTTGCGCGCATTGCGCGTGGGCATGACACAGTCGAACATGTCCACGCCGCAGGCCACACCCTCCACCAGGTCTTCCGGTGTGCCCACGCCCATCAGGTAGCGCGGTTTGTTCGCTGGCAGGCGGTGCGGGGTGTGGGCCATGATGCGCAGCATCTCGTCCTTGGGCTCGCCCACGCTGACGCCGCCGATGGCGTAGCCAGGGAAATCCATCTCGACCAGGGCTTCCAGCGACTCCTGGCGCAGGTGCTCGAACATGCCGCCCTGCACGATGCCGAACAGCGCGTTGGGGTTGCCCAGGCGCTCGAACTCTGCCTTGGAACGCAGTGCCCAGCGCCGGCTCATCTCCATGCTCTGGCGGGCTTCGGTCTCGGTGGTGATGTGGCCGCTGCCGCCCTTGCTGGGCGGGTCGCCCTGCCAGTAGGGGGTGCACTCGTCCAGCTGCATCACGATGTCCGAATTGAGCACCGTCTGGATCTGCATGCTCACTTCGGGCGACATGAACAGCTTGTCGCCGTTGACGGGCGAGGCGAAGTGCACGCCCTCCTCGGTGATCTTGCGCATGTCGCCCAGGCTCCAGACCTGGAAGCCGCCCGAGTCGGTCAGGATGGGCTTGTTCCATTGCTCGAAGCCGTGCAGGCCGCCGAAGCTTTGCATGATGTCCAGGCCGGGGCGCATCCACAGGTGGAAGGTGTTGCCCAGGATGATCTGGGCACCCATGTCCTCCAGGCTGGCGGGCATGACACCCTTGACGGTGCCGTAGGTGCCCACGGGCATGAAAATGGGGGTCTGGATCACGCCGTGGTTGAGCGTGAGCCGGCCACGTCGCGCGAGGCCTTCGGTCTTGAGCAGGTCGAACTGGAGCATGCTCCGATTGTCGCAGGGAGCCCGTCCCGATCCGGCGCGTGCCCGCCGTCCGGCGCCTGGAGGCCCCGCTTGCGACCTCTCCGTCCAGTCGCGGGCGGAGGGTTTACAGTGCCAGGCCGCTGCCGCTCTCGACGCGGGTGGCGTTGCTGCTTTGCGGCGGATCGGAGCGGTCCCAGCCCCAGGCCAGCAGCACGGCCAGACACAGGGAAAGGGTGAGGGAAAGACCCAGGCGAACCAACATTTCGATCACGGCGGCACTTCCAGTTGCATGACATCCATTGACTGGGTTGGCATTGTGGCGCCACTTCGCGTCCCGTGGCCGATGAGTTCGTTCCAAGGTGTTACAGGATCACGTCCCCAACCCCCGGCCACGAGCCACGGGCAAGCCGCTGCGGTGGCGCTCAGTCCGGTGCGGCGGTTTCAATGGCCGACGGACGTCCGAACAGCCTGGCCACGCGTTGGCGCAGCCATTGGTGGCCCGGGTCGCGGTGCAGGTGGCCGTGCCAGTGCTGGGCAATCTCGCTCCGGGGCAAGGGTATCGCCAGGGGGCGCGCCACCAGTCCGAAGGGTGGGCAGGCCTTCTCGGCAAATCGCTCGGGCACGGTGGCGATCAAGTCCGTTTCGGACAGCACCTGGCCCAGGGCCACATGGTGGGGGACGGTCAACACGATGTGCCGTTCCAGCCCGAGGGCCTCCAGTGCCTCTTCCACCAGGCCGTGCCCTGTGCCGGTGGCGGCCACTTTCACATGGGTGGCCCGTCGAAACCGGAGGGCGCTGACCTGCCGGCCACCGGCCAGCGGATGGCCGGCCCGCATCAGAACCACGTAGCGCTGGTGAAACAGGGTCTGCCTGTAGAACCCGGCCTGCAGCCGGGGCAGGGCGCCCAGCGCGAGGTCGATGCGACCGGTGGTCATGGCTTCGCGCAGGTCGGGATCTGCCACGGGCGTCACCTGGACCGTGACGCCCGGCGCTTCCAGAGCCAGTTCGGCCATCAATGCGGGCAGAAAGTACATCTGACCGACGTCGGACATGGCCAGCTGGAAGCGGCGGACGCTGGCCCCGGGATCGAAGCTGGCGCGCACATGCAAGGCCGATCGCAGAACTTGCAGTGCCTGGGAGACAGGCGAGGCAAGCTGTCTTGCATAGGGCGTGGGCACCATGCCGGCTGGCTGTCGCAGAAACAACTCATCGTCCAGCAAGGTCCGCAGCCGGCGCAGTGCATGGCTCACCGCAGGCTGACTCATGCCTAGAGACTCGGCCACCCGGGAGACCCTTTGCTCCCGCATCAGGCGATCGAACACCATCAGCAGGTTGAGATCAATGTCTTCGAGTTTCACCTTGCCTCATGCATGAAATGAATAGGGACTATCGAGCTCATTCTATTGATGGATGTTGACGCCTGTTTCATGATGCGCCCCAGCTGGTCGGCGTTTGGCATCGGCACAGGACATTGGAGACATTCATGCACATCACTTCCTCCTCAGGGCCGGATGCCCTCCGATGGGAGGCAGGCGACACCAGTCGCATCCCCTTCGACGTCTACACCGACGAGGGGCGTCATCGGCGCGAGCTCGACCGGTTTTTCTATCGGGGTCACTGGTGCTACGTGGGTCTTGAAGCGGAAATTCCCCAGCCGGGCGATTTCAGGCGCACCGTGGTGGGTGAGCGTTCGGTCATCATGACCCGGGCTGCGGACGGGCGGATCCATGTGGTCGAAAACGTCTGCGCCCACCGGGGCATGCGCTTCTGCCGCCAGCGCCATGGCAACCAGAGCGAGTTCGTCTGCCCCTACCACCAATGGAGCTATGCCCCCAACGGCGACCTGCAGGGCGTCCCCTTCCGTCGCGGGGTGCGACAGGACGGCAAGGTCAACGGGGGCATGCCGGCCGACTTCAACCCCAAGGACCATGGCCTGACCCGGCTGAAGGTGGCGGTGCGTGGCGGAGTGGTGTTTGCCTCGTTTGACCACGGGGTGGAGTCGCTCGAAGACTACATGGGGCCGACCATCCTGCGCTACTTCGACCGGCTGTTCAACGGCCGCAAGCTCACCCTCCTGGGCTACAACCGCCAGCGCATCCCGGGCAACTGGAAGCTGATGCAGGAGAACATCAAGGACCCCTACCACCCCGGCCTGCTGCACACCTGGTTCGTGACCTTCGGGCTCTGGCGCGCCGACAACCGGAGTGAGTTGCGCATGGACGCGCACCACCGCCACGCGGCCATGGTCTCCACCCGCGGCAGCACGGGGCAGGCCGGCGGCCAGGCGGCGCAGGTGACCCAGGTGTCGAGCTTCAAGGAGGGCATGCAACTGGAAGACCCGCGATTCCTGGACATCGTGCCCGAGCCGTGGTGGCAACTCGGTGAACAAATGCCCACAGCGGTGATGACCACCCTGTTCCCGAGCGTGATCTTCCAGCAGCAGGTCAACAGCGTGAGCACGCGCCACATCCAGCCCGATGGCCACGGTGCCTTCGACTTCGTGTGGACGCACTTCGGCTTCGAGGACGACACGCCCGAGATGACGCAGCGCCGCCTGCGTCAGGCCAACCTGTTCGGGCCGGCGGGCTTCGTGAGCGCCGACGACGGCGAGGTGATCGAGTTCTCGCAACAGGCCTTCGACAGCAAGCCCCAGCACCGCGCCCTCGCCGAGTTGGGCGGGAGCGAGGTCGGCGAGACCGACCACATGGTGACCGAGACACTGATCCGTGGCATGTACGCGTACTGGCGCAAAGTGATGGAAGCGCCTGATGCACCTGAAGGTGGTGCCGCATGAGCGCGCTCGACTTCGAGACTTTCCAGGCCCTGCAGACGCTCTACAGCGACTACGCCTTGGCTGTAGACAGTGGCGACTGGGACCTGTGGCCGACCTTTTTCACGACGGACTGCATCTACAAGCTGCAGCCGCGCGAGAACCACGAGCGAGGATTCCCGCTCTCGACCCTGGCCTTCGACAGCCAGGCCATGCTGCGCGACCGGGTCTACGGCATCAAGGAAACCCTGTTCCACGACCCGTATTACCAGCGCCACGTGGTGGGCGCGCCGGTGGTCCGGCAGATCGACGTGCAGGGCCGACTGCACTGCGAGGCCAACTACGCGGTGTTCCGCACCAAGCTCGACGGCCCCAGCACGGTGTTCAACGTCGGACGCTATCTGGATATCGTCGCAAGTACACCCGACGGGCTGAAGTTCGCGCAACGTCTCTGTGTCTACGACAGCGAAATGATCCCGAACTCCATCATCTACCCCATCTGAACAGGACAGCACCCATGAGCAACTGGACCGACGTGGCTGCCGAGGCCGATCTGTTCGAAGGTGCGGGCATTGCGGTGGCGCCTGGCGGGCGCGACATCGCCCTGTTCTCGGTGGATGGCGAGGTGTTTGCCACCGACAACCTCTGCACCCACGGCAACGCCAAGCTGTGTGATGGCTTCGTGGAAGGCCACGAAATCGAGTGTCCGTTCCATCAGGGCCGCTTCGACCTGCGCACCGGTGACGCCACGCTGGCCCCCTGCACCAAACCGATCAAGGTCTGGCCGGTGAAGGTCGAGGGTGGGCGGGTGCTGCTCGACCTGGGCGCCTGAAACTCAGGCGTTGCGGCGCGCCAGCAGCATCGCATCCCCGTAGCTGAAGAAGCGGTAACGCTGCGCCACCGCGTGGCGGTACAGCGCCATCACGTGCTCGTACCCAGCGAAGGCGCTGACCAGCATCATCAGCGTGCTTTTGGGCAGGTGGAAGTTGGTGATCAGGACGTCCACCACCTGGAACTGGAAGCCCGGTGTGATGAAGATGTCGGTGTCGCCGTGCAGTTCGCCGTTGCGCGCCCAGCTCTCCAGCGTGCGCACGGTGGTTGTACCCACGGCCACCACGCGACCGCCCCGCGCGCGGCAGTCGGTGATAGCCTGCACGGTCGCAGGAGGTATCGCGTAGCGCTCATGGTGCATCACGTGTTCTTCAATGCGCTCGGTCTTCATGGGCGCGAAGGTGCCCGCCCCCACGTGCAGCGTCACGCTGGCGCGCTGCACGCCGCGCGTGTCCAGCGCCACCAATACGCCTTCGTCGAAATGCAGCGCCGCGGTCGGTGCGGCCACGGCACCGGGCACGCGGGCAAACACGGTCTGGTAGCGCCGCTCGTCCTCGGCGTCATCGACATGCGTGATGTAGGGCGGCAGCGGCACATGGCCGTGGCGCGCCATCAGGGTGTACGGGTCTTCGCCGGCGGGTCCTTCGAGCCGCAGGCGGAACAGCTGTCCCTGTTCATCGGGCCAGCGGCCCAGGAACACCGCGTCGAACCCGCCGCCCCTGAGCCCCCCGGCCAGGTGCAGCAGGCCGCCCGGCTGGGGCTTCTTGCTCACGCGGATGTGGGCCACGACCTCCTGCCCGGAGCCGTCCAGCGCTTCGTGCGGCATCAGCACCCGCTCGATCAGCAGCTCCAGCTTGCCGCCGCTGGCTTTCTCGCCAAAGTGGCGCGCCTTGACCACCTCGGTGTCGTTGAACACCAGCAGGTCGCCCGGCTCCAGCAGGCCAGGCAGCTCTCGGAAGATGCGGTCCACCGGCTGCGCGCCGGTGCCGTCGAGCAGGCGCGAGGCGCTGCGTTCGGCGGCCGGGTGCTGGGCGATCAGCGATTCGGGGAGGGTGAAATCGAAGTCGGCGACGGTGAAGCTGCGCGCCGCGGAGGTATCGGTAGAAGTCATGCTGCTTGAGGGCCGGACGGGACCCGTTCCAAGTGGGTATGGATGGAAATACAGGCAGAATTCTCCCATGCCTGCCGCAGCGCCACCCGCAGCCCCTCGCAAAGAACTTTCTGCACCGCAAAGAGCCATGCACAAGCTCGGCCTGGTGCGCGACATCGATCTGGCACTGCACCTGCCCCTGCGCTACGAAGACGAGACCCGCATCGTCACCCTGAACGACGCGCGAGACGGCGAGGTGGTGCAGGTGGAGGGCACCGTCACCCGGCAGGAAATCACCCACCGCCCGCGCCGCCAGCTGCTGGTGACCCTGGACGATGGCAGCGACACCTGCACCCTGCGTTTCTTCAGCTTCTACCCTTCCCACCAGAAGACCTTGGCGGTGGGCGCCCGCGTCCGTGTGCGAGGCGAGTTGCGCGGTGGCTTTCTGGGCAAGACCATGATGCACCCGGCCTTTCATGCGGCGGGGGGCCAGTTGCCCGAGGCGCTGACGCCGGTCTACCCGAGCAGTGCCCAGCTGCCTCAAGCCTATCTGCGCAAGGCGGTGCTGGGCGGTCTCAGGCGTGCCGACCTGAGCGAGACCTTGCCAGCGCCGGTGCTGGCGTCGTTGCAGGACAGCTTGCGCGGCCTTCGCGCGCCGCTCATGTCGCTGCGCCAGGCGCTGGAGTACCTTCACCACCCGGGGCCCGACGTGTCGCTGGCCTCGCTCGAAGACCACAGCCACCCGGCCTGGCAGCGCCTCAAGGCGGAGGAGCTGCTGGCGCAGCAGCTCTCGCAGTTGAAGGCCAAGCTTGAGCGCGACGCCTTGCGCGCGCCCTCACTCCAACCCCTGTCCGGTGGCCTGCACGAACGGTTGCTCGCCGTACTGCCGTTCGCCTTGACGGCGGCGCAGCGCCGTGTAGGCGAGGAAATCGCGCGTGACCTGCAACGCTCGGTTCCGATGCACCGCCTGCTGCAGGGCGACGTGGGCTCGGGCAAGACGGTGGTGGCCGCACTGGCGGCCGCCATCGCCATCGACAGCGGCTGGCAGTGCGCCCTGATGGCGCCGACCGAGATCCTGGCCGAGCAGCACTTTGCCAAGCTCATCGGCTGGCTGGAGCCCCTGCTGGAACCGCTGGGCAAACGTGTCGCCTGGCTGACCGGAAGTCAGAAGAAGAAGCAGCGCAACGAGATGCTGGCACTCATCGCCAGTGGTGAGGCCGCGCTGGTGGTGGGCACGCACGCGGTCATTCAGAACCAGGTGCAGTTCAAGAACCTTGCCCTGGCCATCATCGACGAACAGCACCGCTTTGGCGTTGCACAGAGGCTGGCGCTGCGCTCCAAAATGGGTTCGGCCTTTGAAGAGGGGGAGCTCAGTCCAGAAAGCCGTGGAACCGGCTTTGCCGGGCCACAGGCTTTGCCCGTTGAGGGGCGGAGCGGTGACGCGCAGCGCGCAAGCGACGGGGGGGAGCCTCATTTGTTGATGATGAGCGCAACGCCGATCCCGCGCACGTTGGCCATGAGCTACTACGCCGACCTGGACGTCTCGACCATCGACGAGCTCCCGCCGGGCAGAACGCCCATCGTGACCAAGGTGGTGTCCGACAGTCGCCGTCACGAGGTGATCGAGCGCATCCGTGCACAGGTGGCCGAAGGCCGCCAGGTCTACTGGGTCTGTCCGCTGATCGAGGAGAGCGAGGCGATCGATCTGTCCAACGCGACCGCCACCCATGCCGAGCTCTCCGGGCTGCTTCCAGGCGTCATCGTCGGCCTGCTTCACTCGCGCATGCTGGTGGCCGAGAAGAAGGCCGTTATGGCCTTGTTCAGTGGAGGTCAGATGGGGGTGCTGGTCTCGACCACGGTGATCGAGGTGGGCGTGGACGTGCCCAACGCGTCCCTGATGGTGATTGAGCACGCCGAGCGCTTCGGCTTGTCCCAGCTGCACCAGCTGCGCGGGCGCGTGGGCCGCGGCGCGGCTGCATCGGCCTGTGTACTCATGTACGCTCCCAGTGAAGGAGGCCGACTGGGAGAGACGGCGCGGGAGCGCCTGAAGGCCATGGCCGAGACCAATGACGGCTTCGAGATTGCGCGCCGGGATCTGGAGATCCGCGGGCCTGGGGAGTTTCTGGGTGCTCGGCAGTCAGGTGCTTCCCTGCTGCGCTTCGCCGACCTGGCCACCGACACCCACCTGCTCGAGTGGGCGCGTCAAGCCGCTGCCGATATGCTGCGCCACCATCCGGAGGCCGCCGCCCGACATGTGACCCGTTGGCTGGGCACCCGGGCCGAATACCTCAAGGCCTGATGCCCGCCGGCAATGGTGGCGGCAGTCTCAGATGCGGCTCCAGGGGCGGCTGGTGTTGAGCTGGGACGGGTAGCCGTCGGCGCTCTCGGTACCGATCAGGCCCCTGAAGAGCGAGTTCCCGTCGATCCACAGGATGTCCCGGATGGTGCCATCGACCCCGGTCGTGGCCCTGAACTCGACCCGGTCGACGGAGCGCCGGTTGGCTGTCTTGACACCGTCGAACACCAGGTCGCCGCGGCTGAAGAAGGCTGCCACGCGGGTGCCGCTGCAGTCCGGCGTCTCGTATTCGTTGGTCGTGAGGCTGAAGCTCATGGTGGTCGCGGTGAGCTTGCGAAGGACCAGGCCGCTGAGCTGCGACTTGCCGTCGGGGTAGGCCGGGTTTTCGCCGACGTCGTAGTCCTGCTGGCAGGCGGTCAGCCAGCTGCCCTCATAGCGGTCGGTGACGTCCACCGGAATGCTCGGGCTGTCACTGTCGTTGTCGCTGTTGTCACTTCCACCGCCTGTGCCACCAGCAGGCTGGTGGCACAGGCGAAGATGAGCGTCGAAAAGCGTCGGTTCATGGTCAATCCTGTCTGGGGTCGGCCAGGTCATTGCGCCCGGCGAATCCGGTCAGTATAGAAGACACGGCCGCATCCGATGCGGCGCTGCTTTTGGTCTGCGGGTGCATCTGGCGCAAAATAGGCCCATGACGCTGACCGAACTGAAATACATCGTCGCGGTGGCTCGCGAGAAGCACTTTGGCAAGGCAGCCGAAGCCTGTTTCGTTTCCCAGCCCACCCTGTCGGTGGCCATCAAAAAACTGGAAGAGGAGCTGGAGCTCAAGATCTTCGAGCGCAACGCCAGCGAGATTGCCGTCACGCCCCTGGGTGAGGAAATCGTCCGGCAGGCACAAACCGTGCTGGAGCAGGCCGCCGCCATCAAGGAAATCGCCAAACGGGGCAAGGACCCGCTGGCCGGCCCGCTCAAGCTGGGCGTCATCTACACCATTGGTCCGTACCTGCTGCCCAATCTGGTTCGCCAGGTCATCGAGCGCACGCCGCAGATGCCGCTGATGCTGCAGGAAAACTTCACCACCAAGCTGCTGGAACAGCTGCGCCTGGGCGAGATCGACTGCGCGATCCTGGCCGAGCCGTTTCCGGACACCAACCTGGCGATTGCGCCCCTCTATGACGAGCCCTTCCTGGCGGCCGTGCCGGTGCACCATCCGCTGGCCAGCCAGTCCACCATCACGGCCGATCAGCTCAAGCGCGAGACCATGCTGCTGCTCGGGACGGGCCACTGCTTCCGTGACCATGTGCTGGAGGTTTGCCCCGAGTTCGCCCGGTTCTCCAACGATGCCGAAGGCATCCGCAAGAGCTTCGAGGGGTCTTCCCTTGAGACCATCAAGCACATGGTGGCGGCCGGCATGGGCGTGACCCTGGTGCCCCGCCTGTCCGTGCCGGCGTCGGCGCTGGACGGTTCGACCGAGGTGGTGCCCGATTTCGGCGACTCCTCCTTTGTGCGCTACCTGCCCTTCGAAGGCGATCCGCCGACCCGTCGGGTGGTGCTCGCATGGCGCCGCAGCTTCACGCGCTATGAAGCCATTGCCGAACTGCGCAACGCCATCTACGCCTGCGAGCTACCTGGGGTGCATCGCCTTTCCTGAACGGTCGCCGCGGCGACGCCATGGGGTCTGCATCTTGCCTTCACGCCTCTCCCTGTACCTCGATCTGATCCGCTGGAACCGTCCGGCTGGCTGGCTGCTGTTGCTTTGGCCCACGCTGGCGGCCCTGTGGCTGGCGGCGGACGGTTTTCCCGGCTGGCACCTGCTGCTGGTCTTCACGCTCGGGACCATCCTGATGCGAAGCGCCGGTTGTTGCGTCAACGACGTGGCCGATCGGGACTTTGACCAACATGTCAAGCGCACTGCACAGCGCCCGGTCACCAGTGGTCGCATCGGTGTGGCCGAAGCACTGGCCGTGGGTGCCGTGCTGGCCGTGGCCGCCTTTGTGCTGGTGCTCACCACCAATCTGGTGACCATGGCCTGGTCATTTGTGGCGCTGCTGGTGACGCTGCTTTACCCGTTTGCCAAGCGGGTGGTGTCCATGCCCCAGGCGGTGCTGGGAGTGGCTTTCAGTTTTGGCATTCCCATGGCCTACGCCGCCGTGCAGGGTGGGGCTCCCTGGGAGCTGCTGCACAACAGTGGCCGCCTGATGCAAGGCGGGTTCCTGGCCGCCGTCCGGGACAGCGTTCCCTGGCAGGCCTGGGTTCTGATGGTTGGCAATCTGTTCTGGGTGCTGGCCTACGACACCGAGTACGCCATGGTCGACCGCGATGATGACCTGAAGATCGGCATGAAGACCTCGGCCATCACGCTGGGCCAGGCCGATGTGCCCGCGGTCACCGCGTTCTATCTGGTGTATCTCGCGGTCTGGACGGCCGTGCTGTGGGGTGCCGTGAATCCCTGGATCTGGGCCATCGTGCTCATCGCGGCCCTGGTCCAGGTGGTCTGGCATTTCACCCTCATCAGGGACCGTAGCCGGGAGGGCTGTTTCAAGGCCTTCCGCCTCAATCACTGGCTGGGCTTCACCGTGTTTGTCGGGGTGGCACTGGGCCTTGCGGTCTGACTCAACCGCCGAATTCGCGTCCCAGCTCTTCCGCGCGCTTTTGCGCAGCAAACAGGGCTTCCTCGAACTTCCCCTTGACGCCAGCGGCGTCCATGGACGTGATGGCAGCATAGGTGGTGCCGCCCTTGGACGTCACGCGTTCGCGCAGCGTCTGTGGCGGATCTTCGGAGCGCTGTGCCAGCGTGGACGCGCCCAGAAACGTGCCGACGGCCAGCTTCAGCGCCACCTCAGGTGGCAAACCCATGCGGGCCCCGGCGTCGCGCATGGTTTCCAGAAAATAGAACACATAGGCAGGGCCAGAACCCGAAATGGCGGTGACGGCGTCCAGGTCGCGCTCCCTGTCCACCCACACCAGGTCCCCTGTGGTTCTGATCACCTGCTCGACCAATGCACGGTCGGACCCGCTGGCACCTGCGCGGGCGAACAGCCCGCTCATCCCCAACCCCACCAGGGCCGGGGTGTTGGGCATGGCGCGCACGATGCGCTGGGTCTGAAGCCAGGCCGCCATGCTTTCGGTGGTGATGCCGGCAGCGACGCTCAGGTGCAGCGCGCCTGCCAGATGGGGCTGGCTGCTGGTTGCTGCCTCCTTGAAGGTCTGCGGCTTGACCGCCCACACCACCAGGTCAGCAGGGTGAAGCGCCGGGCCAGCGGCGGGCAGCACAGCGACTCCAGGAAACTGTTGAGCCAGCTTGGCGCGCTGCTCGTCCCAGGGTTCGATGACCTGCAGTGCGTTGACGGGATGACCCTGACGAATGAGGCCGCCCACAATGGCGCTGGCCATGTTGCCGCCGCCGATGAAGGTGACGGTGGGATGGGTGAAAGTGTTCATCCCGTCATTGTCACCCGAAGAAAACCCACGGGACGACTACATCGCCACCGTCTGACGCACCGCACGTTCCCATTGCGCCATTTTTTCGGCGGCGCGCTCGCGGGAGAGCGTCGGGTGGAAGGTGCGTTGTGCCTTCCATTGCTGCGACAGCTCGTCGAGCCCGGCGTACAGGCCGGTATGCAGGCCCGCCAGGTAGGCCGCACCCAGCGCGGTGGTTTCGATCACTGCCGGGCGCACCACTGGAATGCCCAGCAGATCGGCCTGGAACTGCATCAGCAGGTCGTTCACGCAGGCGCCGCCGTCCACCCGCAGTTCGCTCACCGGCACGCCGCCGGCAGCCACGGCGTCTCGGCTCATCGCATCCAGCAGGGCGGCACTCTGGAACGCAATGCTTTCCAGCGCGGCACGCGCAATGTGGGCCATGGTGGTGCCCCGGGTGAGGCCGGTGATGCTGCCGCGCGCTTCGGGTTGCCAATAGGGTGCACCCAGGCCGGTAAACGCGGGTACCAGCACCACGCCACCGGCGTCCGGCACACTTTCTGCCAGGGCCTGCACTTCGCTGCTGGATTCGATGGCCCGCAAACCATCGCGCAACCATTGCACCACCGCGCCCCCGATGAACACGCTGCCCTCCAGCGCGTATTGAGGCTTGCCTGGTGGCTGGGCGGCGGCCGTGGTGATCAGGCCGTTCTGGCTGACCTGGAAACGCTCGCCGGTGTGCATCAGCATGAAGCAGCCGGTCCCATAGGTGTTCTTGGCCATGCCAGCATGGAAGCAGGCCTGACCGAACAGGGCACTTTGCTGGTCACCACCCACCCCGGCAATCTCAAGAGGAGCCCCCAGCCATTCGGCGTCCAATTGCCCGAAGTGCGCACTGGATGGCAGTACCTCGGGCATCAGGCCGGACGGGATGTCCAGCGCTGCCAGCAGATCCTCGTCCCACAGGCGTGAGTGAATGTTGAACAGCATGGTGCGCGAGGCGTTGCTGACATCGGTGACGTGGCGCGTGCCACCGGTGAGTTTCCAGATCAGCCAGCTGTCCACCGTGCCGAAGGCCAGTTCGCCGCGTTCGGCCAGGGCACGGGCGCCCGGCACGTGGTCCAGGATCCACTTCAACTTGGTGCCGGAGAAGTAGGCGTCGATCCGCAGACCGGTTTTCTGCAGCACCGTGTCTGTCAGGCCCCGCTCGCGCAGCGCCGCACAGGTGGCCTCGGCGCGTCGGTCCTGCCAGACGATGGCGTTGTACACCGGCTCGCCGGACTGGCGGTTCCACACCAGCGTGGTCTCGCGCTGGTTGGTGATGCCCACGGCGTGGATCTGGCCGGCCTGCAGACCGGCTTGCTTCAGGGCCTGGCGCGCCGTGGCCAGCTGGCTCTGCCACAGGTCCTGCGGGTTGTGCTCCACCCAGCCCGGCTGGGGGTAGATCTGAGGAAATTCGCGCTGCGCCATGGTCACCACCTGACCCTGGCGGTCGAACACGATGCTGCGGGAGCTGGAGGTGCCCTGGTCCAGGGCCAACAGGTAGGTCATCTCTTGTCTCGAATGGGTGGGGCGGTTGTGGTCAGGGGGCGTCGTGGTCGTCGCCACAGACCACGCATTCCACATGGCCCTGGGCCATGAGCTCATCGAACGGGGGTGACGGGGGCAGGTCGGTGAAAAGCACGTCGATGTCGTCCAGCCGGGCCAGCTCCACCATGGCTGGACGGTTGAACTTGCTGTGGTCGGCCGCCAGCCACACCTCGCGCGACTGTTCGACGATGGTGCGTGCCACCTTCACCTCACGGTAATCGAAGTCGCGCAGCGTGCCGTCGGCCTCGATGCCGCTGATACCGATCAGTCCGATGTCCACCCTGAACTGACGCATGAAGTCCACTGTGGCCTCACCCACGATGCCCTGGTCTGCGCTGCGCACCTGACCGCCGGCCACGATGACCTCGCAATCCGGGTGGCCGCTCATGAGGGACGCAATGTGCAGGTTGTTGGTGATGACCCTCAGTCCGCGGTGGTGCCGCAACTCGTGGGCCACGGCCTCGATGGTGGTGCCGATGTTCATGATCAGCGAGCAGCCGTTGGGCACCCGCCGGGCCACCGCCCGCGCGATGCGGATTTTCGCCTCCGAGGACATGCGCTGGCGCTGGCGGTAGGCGATGTTTTCGGTGGTGGATACCGGCAGACGAACCCCGCCATGGAAGCGCGACAGCAGGCCGGCTTCGGCCAGGCGCTGCACATCTCGGCGCACGGTCTGCAGGGTGACTCCGAAACGTTCGGCCAGGGCCTCGATGGTCTGGGGGCCCCGGGCGCGCACCTCTTCAAGCAGCTGCGTGTGACGCGGATTCAGGTTCATTGGAGTGAAAAGGAAAGCGGGACAGGTCGAACATAACGGAAAACAAAAAAGCCAGACTCAGGGTAAATACCGAATAAAAAAGAACATAAACGAACAATAAAATCGCACAAACGAAACGGTACCGCGGTTCGTATGTGCGATTCTTCACCCTGGGACTCGAATGCAGCTTTCTCTGGAGCACGTGGGCAAGACCGTTGGGCCTTCCGTCCACCTCTACCCCCAAAGCCTCAACCTGGTGCCTGGTGCCGTGACGGTGCTGCTGGGCGCCACGCAGGCCGGCAAGACCAGCCTGATGCGCATCATGGCCGGCCTGGACGTGGCCAGCACCGGCCGCGTGCTGGTGGACGGCGCCGACGTGACCCGTGTGCCTGTGCGTCAGCGCAATGTCGCGATGGTCTACCAGCAGTTTGTCAACTACCCATCCATGACGGTGGCGCAGAACATCGCCTCGCCCATGCGTTTGCGCGGTGATCGCGATACCGGCCAGAAGGTTCGCGAGCTGGCAGCCCGCCTGCACATCGAGATGTTTCTGGATCGCCTGCCGGCCGAACTGTCTGGCGGCCAGCAGCAGCGTGTGGCCCTGGCGCGCGCCCTGGCCAAGCGGGCGCCCCTGATGTTGCTCGACGAGCCTCTGGTGAACCTGGACTACAAGCTGCGCGAAGAATTGCGTGAGGAACTCACCCAGCTGTTTGCCAGTGGGGATTCCACCGTGGTCTACGCCACCACCGAGCCGGGCGAAGCCCTGCTGCTGGGTGGTTACACGGCGGTCATGGATGCCGGGGAGCTGCTGCAATACGGGCCCACCGCCGAGGTATTCCATGCGCCGCAGAGCATCCGCGTGGCACGCGCATTCAGTGACCCGCCGATGAACCTGATGCAGGCCGAGGTGGCGGAGGGGGGCGTGCAGCTCGCCGGTGGAGCGATGTGGCCACTGACCTTGCCCTCCGGTGCGCCGCGCAAACTCACCCTGGGTGTGCGTGCCGGCGGTTTGCGCGTGCAGGCACGCACGGGCGATGTTTCCTTGCCCGGCCGGGTGGAACTGGCCGAAATTGCCGGTTCCGACACGTTCGTGCATGTGCACACGGCCGTGGGCGAACTTGTGGCCCAGCTCACCGGCGTGCACGACTGCCCCTTGGGCGACCCGATCACGCTTTACCTGAACCCCGAGAGCCTGTTTGTCTTTGACGCCGCTGGCCCGCTGGTGCGGGCTCCGGCACGACCCGGAAAGGTCGCCTGATGGCCCGCATTGAACTCGACCTCGCGCACGCCTACAAGGCGAACCCGCAGCGGGATGAAGACTATGCCCTGATGCCCCTGACAATGACCTTCGAGGACGGTGGTGCCTATGCGCTGCTCGGCCCCTCCGGTTGCGGCAAGACCACCATGCTCAACATCATGTCGGGCCTGCTGCAACCCTCGCAGGGCACGGTGAAGTTCGACGGTCGCGACGTCACCCGCCTCAGCCCGCAGCAGCGCAACATTGCCCAGGTGTTCCAGTTCCCGGTCATCTACGACACCATGACCGTGGCCGAGAACCTGGCGTTTCCGCTCAAGAACCGCAAGGTGCCGGCCAGGGAGATCCAGGAGCGCGTGGGCCGCATCGCCGAAATGCTGGAAATGAGCCATCAGCTGGACATGCGCGCCGCCGGGCTGAGCGCAGACCAGAAGCAGAAGATCTCGCTCGGGCGTGGCCTGGTGCGCTCTGACGTGTCGGCGGTGCTGTTCGACGAACCACTGACCGTGATCGACCCGCACCTGAAGTGGCAGCTGCGCCGCAAGCTCAAGCAGATCCACCACGAGCTCAAGCTGACCCTCATCTACGTCACGCACGACCAGGTGGAGGCGCTGACCTTTGCCGATGAGGTGGTGGTGATGACGCGTGGCCGTGCGGTGCAGGTGGGTCCGGCCGAAGCGCTGTTCGAGCGGCCTGCGCACACCTTTGTCGGGCACTTCATCGGTTCACCCGGCATGAACTTCCTGCCTGCGCATCATGAGGCTGGCCAGCTTCAGATCCTGAACCAGTCAATCGATGTGAGCGGCGAGCGTCGGCTGCCACCCGGGCCGCTGACCCTGGGCATTCGCCCGGAATACCTGGTGCTGTCCGCCACGGGAAAGACGGACACCTTGCCCGCACAGGTGCTGCGCGTGCAGGACATCGGCACTTATCTCATGGTCACCTGCCAGTTGGGTGACCTCAACCTGAAAGCCCGGATGTCGCCCGAAGCTGCCGCTCCGCAACCCGGCGACACCGTCCACCTGCAGGTGCTGGGCGACCACACCTGCTTCTATCAGAACGAGGTCCTCGTCAAATGAGCACCACCACCAAGCCTGTCAACCAGAAAGCCTGGTTCCTGGTGTTGCCCGTCATCGTCTGCGTGGCGTTCTCCGCCATCCTGCCGCTGATGACGGTGGTCAACTACTCGGTGCAGGACATCCTCTCGCCTGACCGCCGCATCTTCGTCGGCACCGAATGGTTTGCCGCCGTGATGCGTGACCAGGACCTGCACGGAGCCTTGTGGCGCCAGATCCAGTTCTCGCTCGCCGTGCTGCTGGTGGAGATTCCGCTTGGCATCGCGCTGGCGCTGTCCATGCCGGCCCAGGGATGGAAGGCATCGGCCGTGCTGGTGATCGTGGCCCTGTCGCTGCTGATTCCGTGGAACGTGGTCGGCACCATCTGGCAGATCTTCGGCCGCGCTGACATCGGCCTGCTCGGCTACTACCTGCAGCAGGCGGGCTTCAACTACAGCTACACCGGCAACGCTTCGCACGCGTGGTGGACCGTGCTCGCCATGGATGTGTGGCATTGGACGCCGCTGGTGGCGCTGCTGGCCTACGCCGGCCTGCGCAGCATTCCCGACGCCTACTACCAGGCCGCCAGCATCGACGGTGCCAGCAAGTGGGCCGTGTTCCGCTACATCCAGCTGCCCAAGATGCGCGGCGTGCTGATGATCGCGGTGCTGCTGCGCTTCATGGACAGCTTCATGATCTACACCGAGCCCTTCGTGCTCACCGGCGGCGGCCCTGGCAGTGCCACCACCTTCCTGTCGCAGTACCTGACCACCAAGGCCGTGGGCCAATTCGACGTCGGCCCCGCAGCGGCCTTCTCCCTCATCTATTTCTTCATCATCCTGCTGTTCTGCTTCGTGCTCTACAACTGGATGCAGAGCCTGGGCACGACCCAGAAGGAGGCATCTCATGGTTGATTTTTCGCTGAGCCGCCTCAAGAAAAACCGCTCCCCCGTGGGGGGACAGCGCGAACGCGCGAAGGGGGTCCAATGAACGAGCGGCGTTTCAAGAAGAGGACGCTGTTCCTTATCGCCTATCTGATCTTTGCCCTGCTGCCCATCTACTGGATGGTCAACATGAGCTTCAAGACCAACCAGGAAATCCTGTCCTCGTTCACCCTGTGGCCGCAGGAGTTCACCTGGGCCAACTACCAGACCATCTTCACCGATCCGTCCTGGTACTCCGGCTACATCAACAGCCTCATCTATGTGGCCATCAACACGGTGATCTCCCTCACCGTGGCGCTGCCGGCAGCCTATGCGTTCTCGCGCTACCGCTTCCTGGGCGACAAGCACGTGTTCTTCTGGCTGCTCACCAACCGCATGACGCCGCCGGCCGTGTTCCTGCTGCCATTCTTCCAGCTCTACACCACCATGGGACTGATGGACACGCACATTGCCGTGGCCATGGCGCACCTGCTGTTCAACGTGCCGCTGGCGGTGTGGATCCTCGAAGGCTTTATGAGCGGCATCCCGCGAGAGATCGATGAAACCGCCTACGTGGACGGCTACAGCTTCCCGCGCTTTTTCTTCACCATCTTCCTGCCGCTGATCAAGGCCGGTGTGGGCGTGGCGGCGTTCTTCTGCTTCATGTTCAGCTGGGTGGAGCTGCTGCTGGCCCGCACACTGACCAGCGTGAACGCCAAGCCGATCGTCGCCACCATGACCCGAACAGTCAGCGCCAGCGGCATGGACTGGGCCACGCTCGCCGCCGCCGGCGTGCTCACCATCGTGCCCGGCGCGATCGTGATCTGGTTCGTGCGGCACTACATCGCCAAAGGCTTCGCCATGGGGAGGGTGTGATGTTTGACTGGATGGTCTGGACCACTCCCGTGGCCATTTTCTTTACATGCATCGTGCTCATGCTGATTGGCATGACGGTGTGGGAAATCAAGTCGCCCACCATCGAGCGCAAGGGCTTTCTGCCCATGTCCACCACCCGCGGCGATCGACTGTTCATCGGCCTGCTCGGTTCGGCCTACATCCACCTGGCGTTTGTCGGTCTTGCAGGCTGGATCGCCGAGTGGCTGTCGCTCGAACAGGAGCCCAGCATCTGGATTGCCTTCGGCATCGCGGCAGTCTGGATGGTGGTGCTCATGCGCAAGGGCTGACACCGTCTGACTCCAACTTGTGAATTCGGCCCACCCGCTTCCCCGGGGCCGAGCCATTCCATGTGAACCACCGGGGAAGCACACCGAAAGAGGAGACGACATGAAATTGCGACACACTGCCCTGGCGCTGGCAACCCTGCTGGCCCTGGGGTCCCAGGCGGCCTGGGCTGATGAGGCCGCCGCCAAGCGCTGGATCGACAGCGAATTCCAGCCCTCCACCCTGACCAAGGAGCAGCAGGCGGCCGAGATGAAGTGGTTCATCGACGCTGCAGCCAAACTCAAGGCCAAGGGCGTGCGCGAAATTTCGGTGGTGTCCGAGACCATCACCACCCATGAATACGAGAGCAAGACGCTGGCCAGGGCGTTTGAAGAGATCACCGGCATCAAGGTCAAGCACGACCTGATCCAGGAAGGCGACGTGGTCGAGAAGCTCCAGACCTCGATGCAGTCGGGCAAGTCCATCTACGACGGCTGGATCAGCGACTCCGACCTGATCGGTACCCACTACCGCTACGGCAAGATCATGAACCTGACCGACTACATGGCCGGCAAGGGCAAGGAGTGGACCAACCCGGGTCTGGACCTCAAGGACTTCATCGGCACCAGTTTCACCACCGGTCCCGACGGCAAGCTCTACCAGCTGCCCACCCAGCAGTTCGCCAACCTCTACTGGTTCCGCGCCGACCTGTTCGAGCGCAAAGACCTGAAAGACAAATTCAAGGCCAAGTACGGCTACGACCTGGGCGTGCCGCTGAACTGGAGCGCTTACGAGGACATCGCCGAGTTCTTCACCAACGACGTCAAGACCATCGACGGCAAGCCCATTTATGGTCACATGGACTACGGCAAGAAAGACCCGTCGCTGGGCTGGCGATTCACCGACGCCTGGCTGTCGATGGCCGGTACCGCCGACGTGGGCATTCCCAACGGCAAGCCGGTCGACGAGTGGGGCATCCGTGCCTCGGCCGACGGCTGCCACCCGCAGGGGGCCAGCGTCTCACGTGGCGGCGCCACCAACTCGCCGGCCGCCGTGTACGCACTCACCAAGTACATCGACTGGATGAAGAAGTACGCGCCCAAGGAGGCCACCGGCATGACCTTCGGCGAAGCCGGTCCCGTACCCGCCCAGGGCCAGATCGCACAGCAGATCTTCTGGTATACCGCCTTCACCGCCGACATGACCAAGCCCGGCCTGCCCGTGGTCAACGCCGACGGCACGCCCAAGTGGCGCATGGCCCCCGGCCCGAACGGCCCGTACTGGAAGCAGGGCATGCAAAACGGCTACCAGGACGTGGGCAGCTGGACCTTCTTCGACAAGCACGACGAAAACCGCACCGCCGCCGCCTGGCTCTACGCCCAGTTCGTCACCGCCAAGACCACCTCGCTGAAGAAGACCATCGTCGGCCTCACACCCATCCGCGAGTCCGACATCCAGTCCAAGGCCATGACCGACATGGCACCGAAGCTGGGTGGTCTGGTCGAGTTCTACCGCAGCCCGGCGCGTGTGGCCTGGACCCCCACCGGCACCAACGTGCCCGACTACCCCCGTCTGGCCCAACTCTGGTGGCAGAACGTGGCCGAAGCGGTCACTGGCGAGAAGACGCCCCAGGCAGCCATGGACAATCTGGCCGAACAGATGGATCAGGTCATGGCCCGCCTTGAGCGCGCCGGCATGGAACGTTGCGCGCCCAAGCTCAATCCCAAGGGTGACCCCAACAAGTACCTCAGCGACAAGGCCGCTCCCTGGAAGAAGCTGGCCAACGAGAAGCCCAAAGGCGAGACCATCGCCTACGACCAGCTGCTCAACGCCTGGAAGGCCGGACGCGTTCGCTGAGCGGTCGGACCACGGCATGTAGCAATCGCCGCCTGCACCCACCGGGTGCGGGCGGTCACCTCAAATTTCATGAAACGCGCAGAACTGCTTCAATCCCTGAGCCGGGACACCGTCTATGACCTGGCCATCGTCGGGGGCGGTGCCACCGGACTCGGCGTGGCCATGGACGCGGCGCTGCGCGGTTTTTCCGTCATTCTTTTTGAATCGCACGACTTTGCCGGCGGCACCTCTTCGCGTTCGACGAAACTGTTGCATGGAGGCGTCCGGTACCTTGCCCAGGGCAACGTGGCCCTGGTGCGGGAGGCGCTGGCCGAGCGCTCGACCGTGTTGCGCAATGCGCCGCACCTGGCACAGCCACTCCCTTTCGTCATGCCCTCCTATGCGTGGTGGCAGACGCCCTTCTACGGGCTCGGGCTCAAGCTGTATGACCTGATGGCGGGCAAAGCCGGGCTGGGTCCGACCGAGTTCCTCGGCCGCCAGGCCACCCTGCACGCGCTCCCGGGCGTGTCCGCCGGAGGTCTCAAGGGTGGTGTCCAGTACTGGGATGGCCAGTTTGACGATGCACGTCTGGCCCTGGCTCTCGCACGGACCGCAGAGCAGGCCGGGGCGACCGTACTCAACCACATCGCGGTGGACGATGTGGAGCGGGTACAGCAGGACCATGGGTCTTCGGCAACTTTTGAGATCAAAGTGAGTGATCACTTGACTTCTCGATCCTTTGCGGTCCGGGCGCGCTGTGTGGTCAATGCCACAGGCGTCTGGGTGGACGAGCTGCGTCGGCACGCGGCTCCGGCGAAACAGGTGCCGGACCGGATGGTCAGGCCCAGCCAGGGGGTTCATGTCGTGGTCGACCGGGACTTCATGCCCGGAAACCACGCGTTGCTGGTGCCCAAGACCCGGGACGGACGGGTCCTGTTTGCCGTTCCATGGCTGGGCAAGCTGATCCTGGGCACCACCGACACCCCGCGCGAAGATCTTCCGCGCGAACCCGAGCCATACGAAGAAGAACTGCGGTTCATCATGGACGAAGCCTCCCGCGTGCTGGCGCGCCCGGTCACCCTGGACGACATCCGCAGCGTCTGGGTTGGCCTGCGTCCGCTGGTCGCCCCGCCGTCCAGCAATGGAGCCACCCAGGTCATCTCGCGCGAGCACACCATCGTGGTTGACCCCGGAGGCCTGGTGACGGTCACCGGCGGCAAATGGACCACCTACCGGGCGATGGCCGATGACGTGCTCAGACGCTGCTTCGAACACGGCTTGTTGCCTGAGCGCAACGTCTGCTGGACCGCAGACCATGCCCTGGTCGGGGCTCCTTCGCCCGATCAACCAGCGGTGCCGATATACCAGCCTCCCGGCCCCCACCTGTACGGCACGGAATGGCCGCAGGTGCTCGCCTGCCCGGGCGCCGACCATGAAATCGGAATGGGGCTGACCGAAGCCATGGTGCGCCACGCCGTGCGGGTCGAGCTGGCCATGACCGTCGAGGACGTGCTGGCACGCCGCTGGCGGGCCCTGTTTCTGGATGCCCGGGCTGCAGCCCGGATGGCGCCCGAGGTGGCCGACATCCTGACCGATGAAGGCTGTCCATCCCCTGGCCTGGCGGAGTTCCTGGACCTGTGCACCCGCTATCTGCCGCACCAGGACCATCCGGCCTTGCAGGCGGCTTGACCATCGACCTACTTCGTGCCATAATTTGTCGCTTCGCTTGAAAAAGCGAGGCTTATCTGCCCACCGAAGCCGGTGGCGGTGGATGCCAAGACCGTGTTGTCGGGGTGCAATGTCCCGGCTGGCCTGGCTCCCTGCCCGAAGCAACGACGGGCCCAAGACTGATCGCTTCCGGCCATGGTGGCTGGAAAGATTCAAGTTGGGACTTAAATCAAATGATCCAAACGCAATCTCGACTCGATGTTGCTGACAACACGGGTGCCAAGTCCGTGATGTGCATCAAGGTGCTGGGTGGTTCCAAGCGCCGTTACGCCAGCGTGGGCGACATCATCAAGGTCTCCATCAAGGAAGCTGCGCCCCGTGGTCGCGTCAAGAGGGGCGAGGTCTACAGCGCCGTCGTCGTGCGCACCGCCAAGGGCATTCGCCGTCCCGATGGCGCTCTCATCAAGTTCGACGGCAATGCCGCCGTGCTGCTCAATGCCAAGCTGGAGCCCATCGGCACCCGCATCTTCGGCCCGGTCACGCGCGAGTTGCGTACCGAGAAGTTCATGAAGATCGTGTCCCTGGCACCCGAGGTTCTCTGAGGAATCATCATGAACAAGATTCGTAGTGGTGACGAAGTCATCGTGATCGCCGGCCGCGACAAAGGCAAGCGTGGCAAGGTTCTGCAGCGCGCAGACGAAAGCCGCCTGGTGGTCGAAGGCGTGAACATCGTCAAAAAGCACGCCAAGCCCAACCCCATGAAGGGGGTGACCGGTGGCATCGTTGAGAAGACCATGTCCATTCACCAGTCCAACGTGGCGATCTACAACGCCGCCACGGGCAAGGCAGACCGCGTGGGCGTCAAGCTGCTGGCCGACGGCAAGAAAGTGCGCGTCTACAAGTCCAGTGGCGAAGAAATCAAGGTGGCATGACCATGGCACGCTTTCAAGAAATCTACCGCGACAAGGTCGCTCCCGAGCTGACCAAGAAGTTCGGCTACAAGTCGCCCATGGAGGTGCCCCGCATCACCAAGATCACCCTGAACATGGGTGTGAGCGAGGCCGTGGCCGACAAGAAGGTGATGGACAACGCCGTCGGCGACCTGACCAAGATTGCCGGCCAGAAGCCGGTGGTGACCAAGGCCAAGAAGGCCATTGCGGGCTTCAAGATCCGCGAGCAGCAGCCCATCGGCTGCATGGTCACCCTGCGTGGCGCCCGCATGTATGAATTCCTGGACCGCTTCGTCACCGTGGCCCTGCCGCGCGTGCGCGACTTCCGCGGTATCTCGGGCAAGTCCTTCGATGGCCGTGGCAACTACAACATCGGTGTCAAGGAACAGATCATCTTCCCCGAGATCGAGTACGACAAGGTCGATGCCCTGCGTGGCCTCAACATCAGCATCACGACAACCGCCAAGAGCGACGAAGAGTGCAAGGCTCTGCTGGCTGGTTTCCGTTTCCCGTTCAAGAACTGAGGTGGCGTGTGGCTAAACAAGCACTACTCCAACGTGAACTCAAGCGCGAGAAACTCGCCGCCAAGTTCGCCAAGAAATACAACGAGCTGAAGTCGACCGCCAACGATGCCAAGCAGAGCGACGAAGCGCGCGATGCAGCCCGTCTGGCCCTGCAGAAGCTGCCCCGCAACGCCAACCCGACCCGCCAGCGCAACCGCTGCGAGATCACCGGCCGTCCGCGTGGCACCTTCGCCCAGTTTGGTCTGGCTCGCAGCAAGGTGCGCGAGATGGCCATGGCCGGCGAAATCCCCGGCGTCACCAAAGCCAGCTGGTAAGCCCCAGGAGAACACCACATGAGCATGAGTGATCCCATCGCCGACATGTTGACCCGCATCCGCAACGCGCAGATGGTCGAGAAGGCC